>NZ_CP083351.1:0-367854 GCF_020035535.1 Ensifer adhaerens
ATGAACGCTAATTCGCCATCCTTGGCTCCGGTGCAATCGATGCACTTCGAGGATCTGATCCTCGAACAGGGCGATCTGATTTCGAAGAAGCTGCACCTCTTGAGCATGCAGCAGTTCCCGCCGAATGCCAAGAAACTGCTGCGCCAGTTCTCCCTATCGGAAGTCGCTGAGTTCCTTGGCGTTTCGCAAAGCACGCTGAAGAAGCTCCATCTTGAGGGAAAAGGCCCTGTCCCGCAGACGTCGTCCTCGGGCAGGCGTTCCTACAGCGCTGAGCAAATGCAGGAATTGCGGCAGCATCTTGACCAGCATGGTCGCTCGGAAGCGCGTAATTACGTGCCGCACCGGCGCGCCGGCGAGAAGCTGCAAATTATTGCGGTCGTCAATTTCAAGGGTGGTTCAGGCAAGACCACGACGGCAGCACATCTGGCGCAATACATGGCGCTCACGGGCCATCGTGTCCTGGCTGTTGATCTCGATCCGCAGGCTTCGCTGTCCTCGCTTCATGGCTTCCAGCCTGAGCTCGATCTGACGCCATCTCTTTACGAAGCGATCCGCTATGACGATCAGCGGCGGTCGATCTCGGACATCATCTTGCCGACCAATTTTCCGGGTCTCGATATCGTACCGGCGAACCTCGAACTGCAGGAATTCGAATACGACACGCCGCTTGCGATGACGAACAAGAGTTCGAATGACGGCAAGACCTTTTTCACGCGCATCTCGCGCGCGCTTGCAGAGGTTGAAGATCGCTACGACGTGGTCATCATCGACTGCCCGCCGCAACTGGGTTACCTGACGATCACCGCACTTACTGCTGCGACAAGCGTGCTCGTCACCATCCATCCGCAGATGCTCGACGTCATGTCGATGGGGCAGTTCCTGCTGATGCTGGGCGGTATCCTGAAACCGATCCGCGAGGCAGGCGCTGCGGTCAATCTCGAGTGGTATCGTTACGTCATCACGCGCTATGAGCCGACGGATGGGCCACAGGCCCAAATGGTTGGTTTCATGCAAACCCTGTTCCACCAGTTCGTCCTGAAGAACCAGATGCTGAAATCGACAGCGATCTCGGATGCCGGGATCACCAAGCAGACGCTTTATGAGGTCGACAAAGCCCAAATGACGCGTTCGACCTATGAGCGTGCGATCGAATCGTTAAATGCAGTCAATGCAGAAATTGCGGAACTCGTGCATGCGTCCTGGGGGCGGAAAGTGGCCGGCTGAGAGAAATTGAGCCGCGACACGCAGTCGATTTAAGGGAATTGGAGCAGGCAGATGGCGAGAAAAAATCTACTGGCGGGACTGGTAGACGCAGCGGAAATCCAGCAAGCGGATGTCGCGCCGGTCTATCCGATGCGCGGAGCATCGAAGAGCATGGTGCGTTCGCTCGACGAACTCTCCAAGCAAGCCGACAAGTTCCTTGAGGGTGAAGTCGTCGTCGAGCTTGACCCTTCGACGATTGATGGATCCTTCGTCGCTGATCGTTTGACCGACAACCGCGAGCAATTTGAGGAATTGAAAGCGGCCATCGGCGAACGCGGCCAGGATACACCGATCCTGGTTCGGCCTCACCCGACCGTGTCCGGCCGCTATCAGATCGTTTTCGGCCATCGCCGTGCGCGTGTGGCGCGCGAACTTGGCCGCAAGGTCAAGGCAGTCGTCAAGGCAATCGATGACCGAGCGCACGTCATCGCGCAGGGCCAGGAAAACTCCGCCCGTGCCAACCTCTCGTTCATCGAGCGTGCGAGCTTTGCCTCGCGCCTGGAGGGGCTGGGCTACGACCGCGGCGTGATCGCTTCGGCGCTCGCAGCGGACAAGACCGCTGTCTCCAAGATGATGAGCGTGACGGAGCGCGTGCCGCTTGCCGTCATCGAGCAGATCGGTGCGGCACCCGCGACGGGACGCGATCGCTGGCTCGAACTGTCCTTTCTGGTCGGCAAAGCCACAAATGCAGACAAGGTGAACGACATCGTCACCGACCCGGGCTTCGGCTCACTTGAAAGCGACGAGCGGTTCAACGCGCTCTTCAAGGCGCTGAATACGTCTGGGCAACCGGTCAAGAAGGTATCACTGAAATCCAAGGAAAGCTGGCAGACGAGCGACAAGGCCGTCTCAGCTCAATATTCGAACTCCGGCAAGGCATTCGAACTATCGATGAAATCGAAGAATGCTGGCCGGTTCGGGCAATATCTCGCTGAAAACCTCGATCGGCTCTATGCCGAATTCCTGGCAGCGAATGACGTGAAGGAAAACTGAACGCGCAAAAGAAAAAGGCCCCCAGACGGTAACCATCGTGGAAGCCTCTCTCATCGTTTAGCAGCCTGAGAATCGCATTTCCACGAATCACAGTCAAGAGTATTTGGCACCGGAACGGGTGAGCGGACGTTTTTTGCCTGAAAGTAGGTGAAAGAGGATGCAAGGTGGGAATGTGACGACGCCCTTCGGGCGGCGGTCGATGACGCTCGGCATGTTGGCAAGCCAATACATGTCGCGTGACATCGCGCCCGAGACATCGGCCGACAAGTGGAAGCTGTTCCGCGCGCTTTGCGAGGCAAAGCCGAGGCTCGGCATCAGCGAACGTGCTCTTTCGGTGATGAATGCTCTCTTGAGCTTCTACCCGGAAACGACCCTTTCTGAAGAGAACGGGCTCATCGTGTTTCCGTCGAACATGCAGCTATCGCTGCGTGCTCACGGCATGGCCGAAGCAACGTTGCGGCGTCACATCGCAGCCCTTGTCGACGCCGGCCTGCTTTCGCGTCGAGACAGCCCCAACGGCAAGCGCTACGCCCGCAAGGATGGGGCGGGTTCCATTGACGAGGCCTACGGGTTTTCGCTTGCTCCATTGTTGTCGCGGGCTCGAGAGATCGAGCAAATGGCCGCAGAGATCGAGATGGAACGGTTGCGGCTGCGTCGCCTTCGGGAACGCTTCACGATATGCCGCCGTGACATCGGCAAGCTGATTGAGGTCGCTCTCGACCAGGGTGTTCGGGGCGATTGGCAGGCAATCCATGAGCATTATCGGAGCCTGGTGGTCTCTATTCCGCGTGTCGCCACGGCAACCGCGATAGCACCGATCCTCGAAGAACTGGAGATGCTGAGGGAAGAAGTCTCCAACCTGCTGGAAATGCGCGTAAAATCTCAAAATTTGAGCGGCAATCCTGATCAGACTGAGCGGCACAAACAGAATTCAAACCCCGAATCTAGTTATGAACTTGAACCTAGCTCTCGAAACGAGCTGGGGGCGAAGCCGAGCAAGACGGCCGTACCGCCGAGCGAGCCGATGAAGGCGTTCCCGTTGGGGATGGTCATGCAGGCCTGCCCGACCATTGCCGACTATGGCCCAGGCGGCACGATCGGGAGTTGGCGCGACCTGATGCAAGCGGCCGTGGTGGTGAGGACCACACTGGCGGTCAGTCCCTCGGCCTATGAAGATGCCTGTGAAACTATGGGACCGGAAAATGCAGCCGTCGTGATGGCATGCATTCTCGAGCGGGCCGGGCATATCAACTCGGCCGGGGGATATCTGCGCGATCTGACAGCAAGAGCGCGGCGCGGTGAGTTTTCGCTGGGGCCTGTGCTGATGGCGCTTTTGCGGTCAAGGGGCGGCGATCATCGAATAGCCTCTTGATGGCGGCAGCATATCGGCCAGGTGCGGAGGGAGCACAGTTAGGTAGGCGACGAAGGAATAGCTGCCCTCGACTGAGCTCCCCAAAAACCGGTCGTTCTCGATGAGCATAAACCAGATCTGGATGGCGAGGCTGGCGTCAATGAAAGGCAATGCTCCCGACTTTGGTCGGCTTAGCGAGATGAGACATGAGGTTGGAAACCCTGGTTCAGCGTGCCGGACGAATGTCGACCAACGGTGTGACGCTCCGGAACGACAGCTTGTCCGAAGAGCTGCAATCGGGAGAGCGCAGGTCGCGGCACCAGTGACGTTACAACAGTCGTCACGCCCTCTGAGAAACCTCAGGTTCATCAAGGGTGCGGCTTTTCTTTGAAAAGGCAGTCACGCGCTTAGCTCGTGCACAAGCAAGTACGGGAATTGATACAAGGCTGCGCCCCCTCCCCTCCTCGGCGACGCTGCGTGTGTCAGCTCAAAAGCCACTCCGTTCGGTTCAAATTCTTGAGCGATGGTTCGCAGACCGGCAAATTGCTGATGAATGAGAAGGCGAAGGAGAATTGGCTATTTCGCAGCCGGCAGATGTTCAGTTGAGTTTCGCGGACGATGCAGGTTGAAAATCGACGGACTTTGGATGAGGCGATGAAAGGAATTGGTTCGGTATTTGTTGCGCTCGCGACGGCGATGATAGCGGTACTGGTTTAGGCAGTGCCGATGTCCTACCTGTCCTTGGGACGCACGGATCCGCGGATGGTACAACTGGTCCTCGAAAAACGGGAGGAGTTATTGAGGCCCGCCGCACTCGCGCTGCTATGCTGGATACCGGCGCGAGCCACTCCACGGCATGACTACTGCAAATGGGTACCTGGGCTATCGCTCATACCGCAAATACAACCGCTTTCGGCTCTGCTATGGGCAGCGGCGGGAATGCGTGTCGCCGAGCTCCTGAATTTGAACGCGCTTGGTTGACGATAGTTCGTAAGCCGCCTGTCCGAATGACTGGCTTCGCTATGCCCTTGTCGGCTTCCAGTCTGACGAGTGGGAGCCACACCATCCTGTGGCGTCACTTTTCAATGTGTTGCGGTTCGAAACGGGCGTACATCGTGCACCGACTCGGATTTTTTGAGAACTTTTCACCAGATGGTCCGGAGAGTTCGTTTCGTCATCTCTTCCGATGCACCTATCGTCGGCGGAGCGATTTCGAGTCTGGTGAGCTTCCTAAAAGGAAGTAAATACCGTCTTCAACAGAGGGTTTGCTCGCATCGTATTACGTCAGGCAAAACTTTTACCGCCTGGCGTCTTCTCAGCCGATTTTTCGCCCGAGGACCGCGGCGGTGCCACACCTTTAGAGACACACAGACGATTGCGCAGTTGGCCGTGGTCGCTTCCTGGAGATAATCGGAACAAACAGCGTATCGCTACGTTCGACATCGTATCAAGACGCCGCGATTGGCGGCGGCCGAAGTATGATGAGGTACGCCGTGGCACCGAGGGCAATTTGGAAAGGCTTCTTGAAGGTGGCGGAGGTCAGCTGCCCGGTTGCACTCTACACAGCGGCTTCGACATCCGATCGAATTGCGTTTCACACGATCAACCGGGCGACAGGTCACAGAGTACGTCGGGAATTCGTAGACGCCGCCACCGGCAAGGCGGTCGAAAAGGACGAGCAGGTGAAGGGCTACGAACTCGGGTCTGGCGAATACGTCGTGCTTGAACCGGATGAGATCGCCGCGGCGGTTCCTGAGAGTGACAAGACCCTCTCCGTTTCAAGCTTCGTTACCTGCGGTGAGATCGATGACCTGTATTTCGACAAACCCTACTATCTTGCGCCCGCCACGAAAGTTGCAAATGAAGCCTATGCCCTCCTTCGCGAAGGGATGCGGAAAAAACAGGTGGCGGCTATAGCCAGGGCCGTACTGTTCCGTCGTGTCCGCACTCTATTGATCCGCGCCTATGACGATGGGCTGATCGCAACGACGCTCAACTTTGACTACGAGGTCCGATCGGTCAACGACGCCTTTGCCGAAATTCCCGACATGAAGATCAAAGGCGAGATGCTGGAGCTCGCGGAGCACATTATCAAGACCAAGAAGGGCGAGTTCGATCCGAGCGCGTTTGACGATCGGTATGAAACGGCCCTTGGTGAGCTGGTGAAGGCCAAGCTCGAGGGCAAGAAGATTGAACCGCGTAAGGAGCCGAAACGCGAAAAAGTCGTCGATCTGATGGAGGCCTTGCGCCAGAGCGCGGGCATGACGCCAAAGACGTCAAAGGCGGCCGGCACGGCTTCGAAGAGGACGCACGGCCGGACTGCCAAGGAGGCGACGCCACGAAAGAAGGCGAGCTAGTGCATGGGCCTTGAGACGTACAGGAAGAAGCGAGATTTCAAAGCGACGCGTGAGCCCAAGGGGCGAAAAGCGCGCCGGCAAGGACACAGCTTTGTCATCCAGAAACATGACGCTACCCGCCTGCACTATGACTTCCGGCTGGAACTGGAGGGTGTTCTTGTAAGCTGGGCCGTCACGAAAGGACCGAGCCTCATTCCCGGTGAGAAGCGCCTCGCGGTGCATGTCGAGGATCACCCTCTCGATTATGGCGACTTCGAAGGCACCATTCCAAAGGGCGAATATGGCGGCGGTACCGTCATCGTGTGGGATCGCGGTACCTGGGAGCCCATCGGTGACGCAAAACGTGGCTTGAAAAAGGGACATCTCGACTTTGCGCTGCATGGCGAGAAGCTTGGTGGTCGGTGGCACCTCGTTCGTATGGCTGGGAAGCCGCGCGAGAAGCGAGAAAATTGGCTCCTTATCAAAGGGGACGATGAAAATGCGCGGGGGAAAACCGAATCGGATATTCTTGAGGAGCGCCCGGAGTCCGTCGTGACCGGTCGTCAGATCGAGGATGTTGCTGATGAAGCCCCGGGCTGGTCATCAAAGACGGGCAGGATCACAAAGAAGAAAAGGGAGAAAGCAGCCGGCCCCGTGCACGCGGTACGCAACTCGCCCAAGGCCTCATTGTCTGGTCTCGCCAGGATGGGCGGTGTGAAAGCGGCTGCCCTCCCCGCTTTTGTCGAGCCGTCTTTGGCGACGCTTGTAGCGAACGCGCCGGCGGGCAAACGCTGGCTGCACGAGATCAAGTTCGACGGATACCGGCTTCAGGTCAGGATTGATCAAGACGACGTCAGGTTCACGACCAGAGGGGGTCTCAATTGGACAAAAAAGTTTGGGGAGACGCTTCCGGGAGCCATGAAGGAACTCCCCTCCTCAGCTGCCCTCATCGATGGGGAATTGGTTGTCGAGAACGGTTCCGGCGCTTCCGATTTCTCGGCACTTCAAACCGACCTCAGCGAAGGCCGGAGCGAGAGGTTCGTCTTTTACGCCTTCGATCTCATGCATCTTGATGGTTGCGATCTGTGCGCCCTCCCCCTTATTGAACGTAAGCAACTTCTTGCAGAGCTTCTGGGCGGCGCTTCAGATCGCGTTCGGTTTAGCAACCACTTCGAAGAGGAAGGTGGTCTCGTCCTGCAGCACGCCTGTAGATTGAGCCTTGAGGGTATTGTCTCCAAACTAAGCGATGCGCCGTATAGATCCGGGCGCAACAAAAACTGGGTCAAATCGAAGTGTTCGTCCCGGCAGGAGTTTGTCATTGGCGGCTTCGTGCCGTCGACGACTGCAAACAAGGCAATCGGATCCCTGGTTCTCGGCGCCTATGACGACGGGAAGTTTTGCCACGTCGGTCGCGTCGGCACGGGCTACACTGCGACGGTCGCCACAGATCTCTATCGCCGACTCGAACCGACGCGCACCACCGCGAGCCCGTTTACCGAGCGCCTGAGCTCGGAGGAAGCGCGCCAGGTGCGATATGTGCGCCCGGATCTCGTCGCCGAGGTCGAGTTCAGAGCGTGGACAGCCGATGGTCATCTCCGCCATGCATCATTCCGCGGCCTTCGTGAAGACAAGCCCGCCAGTGCCGTCACATTGGAAGTCAGTAAGAGCCCCTCCCCCAAGGCGAAGCCGTCGCGCCGCACCGTGCCCCTCACCCACCCCGATCGGCTCTATTGGCCTGACAAGGGCGTGACGAAAGAAGGCCTTGCAGACTACTACGCCGATGTTTGGAGGTTTATCGCTCCTCATATCGTTGGACGGCCGCTTGCCTTGGTGCGGTGTCCGAACGGCATCACCGGTCAGCAGTTCTTTCAAAAACACGCCTGGAAGGGCCTCAGCCCCAAGATTGTGCTCGTCAATGATCCCAAGAATCCAGCCGATGAGAAATCGATCAGCATTTGGGATCTCGACGGGCTGATTGGCTTTGTCCAGGCAGCGGTTCTCGAAATCCATCCATGGGGCTCAACGGTCGCAAACTGGGAAAAGGCAGACAGAATCATCATGGACCTCGATCCGGGAGAGGACGTGCCATGGGGGGCGGTGGTTGAAGCGGCTTTTGAAACCCGCGATAGGCTTGAGAAGGCCGGCCTGGTTGCTTTCGTGAAGACGTCTGGGGGCAAAGGTCTGCACGTGGTTGCCCCTTTGAAGCAGAAAGCCACATGGCCGGACGTGAAGGCTTTTACCAAGGCAATCGCGGATGGCATGGCGTCTGAGACGCCTGAGCGGTTCGTCTCAACCATTACAAAGTCGAAACGGCGCGGGAAGATCCTCGTCGATTATCTGCGCAATCAGCGCGGCGCCACAGCCGTTGCCCCGTACTCGACACGTGCCCGGTCAGGCGCGCCTGTATCAGTGCCCTTGTCTTGGGATGAGTTGGATACCGTGGTCGGGCCAGCTTATTTCACGGTGGAAAATACTCCCATTCGGCTTTCAAGCCTGAGCGTCGATCCTTGGGAGGATTTTCGTGCGGCCGCGGCTGGGTTGCCGAGCAAGAGCAATCAATTCAAAGCCCGTTGATTGGAGCGTCGATGCCGTCCAATTTGATCAGGAAAACGGGTTATGATCCGCAAACGCGCACACTTTTCGTCTGGTTGCAGACGACTGCGAATCGCTACGAATATGATAACGTGCCGCCCGAGACATACGAGGAGTTTCTCCAGGCGTTTTCCAAGGGGCGGTTCTTCAACCGCTACATCCGCGACCGATACAAATATCGTGTCGTACCGCCGGGCCAATGAAACGGCTCGGCGTTGATCTTAGCGACCGCCCTTTTTCTTTGGCTCCGCGCCAATGCTCTTGCGCAAGGCGTCCATGATGTTGATGACGTTGCCCGAGCCCGCCTCTTCGGGAGCTTTTTCCTTGGGCAGCTGCTTTTGCTTCTTCTTCGTCTTGGCCGCAATGATATCCAGCAGACGGGATTGCACGGGGTCGCTCACCATTTCCGGGTTCCAAGGCCTACTGCGTTCTTCGATGAGCGTCGTGATGAGCTCAAGCAATTTGGGGTCCGTTTTGGGGTTGGCGTTGTTTTCAAACAGCTCCCCCTCCCCTCGCACTTCGCCGCCATAGCGCAGCGTCCATAGGATCAGTCCCTTGCCCCTGGGCTCCAGCATGACCGCCCGTTCACGGCGATACATCACGACCCGCGAAATACCGACTGTCTTCGTCGCGACCATTGCATCGCGGATAACTGAAAACGCCTCCTCGCCGACTGGATCGTCGGGGACCAGAAAATGCGGGCGGTCATACCAGAGCCACTGGATGCTGTCGGCGGGAACGAACATGTCGATGTCGATCGTGCGCGTGCTTTCCAGACCAACGGCGTCAAGTTCCTCGTCTTCCAAAACGACATAATCATCCTCGCCGCGTTGATAGCCTTTGACCTCGTCGGCCTCGTCGATGGGCTTGCCAGTCACCGCGTCGACATATCGCGATTCGACGCGATTTCCTGTCTTGCGATTCAGCGTGTGAAAGCGCACCTTCTCATTCTCGCTGATGGCCGGCGTTAGTGCCACCGGGCAAGTCACGAGCGATAGCTTCAGATAACCTTTCCAGAATGTGCGGGGCGCCATTTGTTTCGTCTCTCGTGGGTCTCTGGCATCATTGGTTGAAACCTTCCCGCGGACAGAATGTTCCCCAACGTTCCTGGCAGTAAGCCAAAAAAGATACTTTCCACGCACAGCGTCAACAGATTGAATTTGTGAAAGAATCTGGACAAATTGCCGGCCGGCAACTGAAGGTTAGTGGCGTTCGTGCGGCCCTGGAGTCGGAGAGTTGGTTGGGAAAGTTGTCTTCTCTTCTTGCCGAGTTACGGCCCCGGGCTCTGAAACCATCAAGGGCGTCCCTAAAAAGCCCTACGCTTTGTCAACGTAACGAATGGATAAGTCATTGAAAATAAACATTAACTTGTCGATATTGCCTGCCGGCAACTTTTGAAATGTGTAAACAGTTTCCCGTACGAGTGGTCCCGCCTTAGTCCACACGCCGGCGCAGTCAAGAGTTTGGAACGGTCGCACGTAGGGATCCGAACCGCCAAGAGCCCTCAGACACTGGCACGCACAAGGAGGCGCCGCAAAGAACGGCAATCGATCGGGAGATGGCGTGCGAACAAAGTGGCACATAGAACTCAATCGAATGGGCGGTCCGCATTTGGAGGAACCCAATCTCATCTCGTCAGTTTTGCGACATTCCGGGCTGGTCCCGGTCCTCTTGGGAGTCGGCCAAACGTGTCGTCGTGAGCGCAGCGAAGGACGGTAATCCAGTGAAGAATGGGCGGACGCCGAAACCAGTCAAAGATCAGAAACTCCTTCAGAAGCTTGCTCGGAATCCGGAGAATCTGTTCGCCAAGCCCTTTCGCCAGCAATACGGAGCTTTGTGCTTTCGGCAAAAGGACGGGTGCTCGGAAGTCGAGATCCTGGTCATCAGCTCACGCCAGAGCGGGCGCTGGATCATTCCGAAGGGTTGGCCGGTGAAGAAGAAGATGCCTCATGAATCGGCGGAGATTGAAGCTTTGGAAGAAGCCGGCGTGAGCGGCCGTTCGAACAGTTCAGCTGTTGGGTGCTACACCTATTTGAAAGAGTTGGATGACGGCAAGGTCGTTCCCTGTGTCGTAGATGTGTTCGAGATCGAGGTCACGAAGACGGACAAGGTCTTCAAGGAACGTGGGCAGCGCGTGTTTGATTGGGTAAGCCCTGAGGAAGCGGCGAGACGCGTTCGTGAGGTTGAGCTAAAGGCTCTGCTGGCACACTTCAAACCGACCGCAATGGGCGAGACGGAGGCAGCAGAAGAGCCCCTGACCTCAACAAATTCAGGACCGGATGAGGCCGAAGCGCCTGGCCTCGTCGAGGAGGTCGCGGACCGCTGACGACTGCCACTTCCTCCCTCCACCCGGTGGCGGCTCTTGCATTTCGTCCAATTGGGCCGCGATATCGCGCAGTGACAGGCTGGGATCGGCGATCGCGACGCATGCGACCAGGCGCATCAGATCATGTTCTGGCGGCCGACGCGGAGATCGCTTCAGGAGCTCCGGATCTGCGAGTTTCTCGCGCACCATCCGATGAACCGCGCGGCGCAGACGTTCGACAGTCCAGCTGTGACCTCTTCGAGTGAGAATGCGAACAATGTCTTGCCAGCTATGGTCGGGACGTAGCCGTTTCACGGTCGGCAGCCACGTTTGCGCGGACGCGACCAATTCGTTCAGGTAGGCCCGTTCGCGAGCCGCCGATACGGCGCGCAACGCCTCCGGCCGACGTTCCCGCAGGCCAGGATTGCCCGCACGGCGGCCGCGTGCCTTGGCGGCATTCATACCGGATTTCGTCCGTTCAGAAGCCAGTGTACGTTCCATGCGAGCGATTGAGCCCAGCACTTGCAGAGCAAACATCCCTTGTTCCGTCGAGGTGTCGATCGGATCGGCCAAGGAGCGGAAATGGATGCCGCGATCCTTCAGGTCTTCGAGAACACCGAGCAAGTCGGCAAGCGAGCGGGCAAGCCGATCAAGGCTTGCGACGACGAGGACATCGCCATGAATGAGATCCTTCAACAGCGTCGAGAGTACCGGCATTGACCTCGATGCATCTGCTCTATGCTCTTGATAAATGCGGCCGCAGCCCGCCAAGCGCAATTCGTCTAGTTGCGTGTCGTTGGTTTCCTCACCTGCCGAAACGCGGGCGTAGCCGATAATGCGCTGCGGCTGAAAGACGGGTTCGATATTGGTTGTTTTGATCATATGGCAAAAGCGTCGGCGCTTAAGAGGACTGGACGGATGAGAAATGCGTCAGTGGTCAGTTGTTTGCAAGTACGTGTTCGTAGGCAGGCGAGGGAGCAAATGCGCACGTTTGGGCTTTCCGTCTTGGCTGCGGACAGAGGTCGCCTCTCGCGGATACCCACGTGCATGTTCGCCAGGAGTGCCTTCAACAGCATTATCGGGTCCTTAGATCTCGATGCGTGATAGCGGCTGCACAGACGCGTTCAAGCGAGATCGCGCAAGAGTTCGGCGGCGGCAGCCAGCGGCATCGCATGGACGTTCTGGCTGAGGGGGAACACCGTGTTGCCAGAATAGACGACGAGCCGTCGTTCGGGATCCATGTCCTCGCACGCAAGGTAGAAGCCCTTTTCGAGTTTTGGGGCGAGGCTGCGCGTGATGTCGATCGCCCAGGGACGTTGCCCGGCGGGCGTTATGAGTAGGTCGATTTCAGCGCCGGCGGACGTTCGATAGAAGTTCACCTTGGTGCCGAAAGGGACCGCTGCAAGTAGCGTTTCTATGACGAAGCCTTCCCAACTGGCGCCCGCGATAGGGTGCCCAAGAACGTCCTCCTGTGTCGTCAACCCGAGAAGCGCATGGAGGATACCGCTGTCTCTGACATAAATTCGAGGCGATTTGACGAGACGCTTGCCGATATTGGATTGCCAGGGTTCCAGGCGCCGGACCAAGAGAAGATCGACGAGTAGGTCGAGGTGATGCGCAACGGTCTTGCCGTCGACGCCCAACGCTCGGGCGAATTCAGCGGCGTTGAGAAGGCTCGATTGCTGATGTGCGAGCATCTTCCAGAAGCGTCTGAGCGTCTCGATCGAGATGCGTGGAGCAAAATACGGGATGTCCCGCTCGAGATATGTTCGGATGAACTCCTGCCGCCAACGGTGGCTGGATTGGTCGCTTTCGGCGAGAAGACTAGCGGGAAATCCTCCACGTGCCCAAAGCGTGTTGATGAGTTTCTCCGGTACTTCCAAGCCATCGATCGGCTGCAGTTCAAGACAGGCGAACCGGTCTGCCAAAAGTCCACCGAATTGTTGCAGCGGGCCGATCGACGTGGGGCTTAGGAGCAGAAACCGTCCCGGCTCCCTCCCAATTCTTCGCCTACGTTCGAAGTAGTCATGCAAGTGATGGAAGAGGTTTGGCAGCCGATGAACCTCATCTAAGATGACCAGCTTGTCTCCATGCCGCTCGAGATATAACTCCAGTTCGATGAGCTTGGCACGGTCGGCCTCCGATCCCAGATCGAGGTAAATCGTGGGGCGCTCTTGGGCGAGGGTGAGTGCGAGCCTCGATTTCCCAACCCCGTGCGGACCTATAAGGGTAACCGCAGCATCGGTGTCGAGGAGATTTGTCAGCGTGGTTGTGATCTGGCGTTCTATCATCCTTGCATTTGTGGAGTCTGGCTCCAGAATTGCAAGGTAGATTTGGATCATAGCCGCGCTGTGTCTGGTTTGCGCGCGATCTTTACCAAGTCGATAGGCCTTACCTTGGCTTTTGCACAGCATCGCTATAGAGGCGCGCTGCATCAGGGATGTATGCAGGGACTGCCGCAGGGCTTCGTGACGGGTGTGGTGCGGTTGGCCGCGTCGGTCAGCAAGCCCAATCTCAATTTTCATGAGCGGTCACGAGTGCCGCATCGAATTCGGCCCATAGGTCTATCGGCTGGGGGAACACAGGCTCTACAAGGCCATTATTTCGGAAGGTCCGTAAACATTGCGCATCGGGGCAATGTCGGAAGTCTGGCCCTGTCCACTTGTGGCGGCTTGAGGGGAGGGGAGTTCTCGTCGTGATGGTCTGGGCGAACCGGTCCATAGTCGAGAAGATCAACCCGCATTGTCGGCACTTTGGATCGGCGCCGCCCACCGGAAATCAAATGCCGGAAGAAGCAGTGCTCGATCGTGCAGATCGACGGGACGGTCGCCGGTGCAAACGATCAGGGGCTTACGTTCCGGGCCGCTTTCCTGCTCTTTCGTTGCTGCGGGCGCATGCTCGAACGGACCGCAAGACGCAGAGCCGCTTTGATGGGGCGGTTTATTCACCGCGCAAAGCACCGCTAACGGGTAAGGATCGACCCGCTCGTCAGACGCCGAAGGGTCGTGTCGGGGGCATGCGGTCCTTTGGTCCGACGCGGGCAGGCGGCGCGCAGACCTTCTTCTACGGACACACCGGGTCGGGGGGCCGCGGGTTTGGCCGGATCCCAAATGGGCGGCGAATTTCTGGCGCCGGCCAGGGCCGGGGAATGCCGGTCGCAAGCAGGCGTCCAATATCCGAGGGTCTGAGGCAAGCGCGCGAAGCGGGATCTCCCCCCACGCCTCCAGGCGCAGATGCTGCAGTGTCGCTACGTCTTCGTCTGTTAGCAGCGCAAGGTTGCTGCGTTGATCAAATGTAGGGACTGCGTCGAGCGCGCCGAGTTCTGTCGCACGGGCGTGGATCACGGCAGTTGTCATGAGGAACGTGCCAGCCTTTGAGCCTGCCCGTGCGAATGAAGGGCAAAATCCTGCAGACTTTTGTGTGCACTCAGAGGCATTCGGCAAATCGTCCCCGCCAAGATTTCGGTCCTCATTCAGCACGATCATGCTCTAGAGATACGGCTATGGTGGCGTGCCATCGGTGATGCCTTGGTGGAGGCGGACGGACGTTGTTGTGCCTACGGCGTTGTACTTCTAACGGCTCTGTGCCAGCTCCCACACGTGTTCATAAGGAGTGCGCTAGAAAACATATGGTTGTAGACGTGGTTTAGATCTTGAATAGGGGCGCGTCAGGTTCGAGACGGCATTGAGGATGGGAAACCAAGCGTCCTCAGTGGCAAATGCGCACCAGCGGGCTTCCTTGGCGGGAATTTCGGAAAAGAACGGCTTTGGGGAAGGCGCTGACGGAGCGTCGTTTGATCGTCAGCGAGAAACCGGGGTCAGGGTCAGCACTTCGCTATTGGTCTTGCACGAACCCGGTACGCCGTTGATGCAGCCCTTCGTGGTTTGCTTGATCGTCAGTGTAGATCCATCACCTGACGGACCAATCGTATAAGTGCCTTTGCCGGCGCCTGAAAAGCCGCCGCCCGCAAGCCCATACTCCACAGTCCCGCCGGAACGAGACGTTGGCGTGTAGACGAAAGCCGAAGTGCCGCCAGGGAACTTGCCGACGACCTCGAACGGCTCGCTCAACTTCACCACGGTTCCGCTCACCTTGATCCGGGCGCCGCCGCCGGAGACCGTCCAGGGACCTGGACAAAGCTTATCCAGCACGTGTTCGGCAATCCGGGCAGCCTCGTCCAGAAACGCATCGTCATCCGAGAAGCCGGAGAAGCTGTCGACAAGGTCGCCGCCGGGATTGGTTCTCGTCTCTATCGTCCAGTTGGCTTTCCCGCCGCCGAATGTGATGCGGCCGCCAATCAGAAAGTCCGGGGCCTCGGTACCCAGCTTCTTTATCGCCGTGGTCGGGTCAGCATATTTCGACTGCTGAAACTTCTGTTCCTTAATCACCTCGTCGATCCGCCGCCATTCGACGACCCTGCCCGCGCACCATTCGGCCTCTCCCCCGGCGCCCAGCTTGTTGACGACCTCGGTCAAGATCATATCGCCCAGACCGTTCCCAGCAGCCTCCCGGCCGGGATAGGCGTCGTCGGTGATTGTGCCGACCGCCAGCACCACATCGGCTTGCTGCGCTTGTGCGATCGTCGATGACAGCAAGACAAGAACTGGCGCACAAAGCACAGACATGGCATGCGACGGTCGTTTCCGAATTTGCACCTTGATGCGCCCCCGCTCGCGGATCTTGCAATTACACTGCCTCTCTAGCCCGTGGCCTGTCCAACGAAATCTCGGGTGTGCGCCCAGGGCCGCCCACCATACTTCCTGCCGCACGAACCATCAGATTGCCGCTACTCGGCTGACGGGATGCTCGCTCCTGCCGGCCCAATCTGCCGAGTGATACGTTCGAGCGGTTTGTGCGAGGAAAGGCTGTTGGCCTCGATCCCGCACGAAATCGCACAGGTATCGTCTTAAGTGCCATTAGCGACCAGCAAACCGCGGCGTCCTGATCTTTTCTGCAAGGTTGCATTGCGCCGGTAGGGGTGGGAGGGAAGTCCGGTGCGCCTCCAGACTACCTCGTCGCTACGTGCGCCAATCTCGCGCTCAGCAAAAGGCCAGGAAATGCGCGGCAGGCATCATCGTCTTGGAGCGCATTGGGAGGAACTTTGCTGCCCTCCGGCTTCGGCATCGCATGCGCGGAATCGATCATCTTCTCTCTTGGGCCATGAAGGCTCACGACGGTAAGATGTCCGTCGACCGTGGACCAATTTGACGACGTGGCGACGGGGCGGGCGCCTGCTTCGGGAGGCGATAATGTTTCCAGTGAGCCAAGGTTGGCGCGCGGACATGGAAGGAGAACGGATCGTGGAAATCAGCGTCAGTGACCGCGAGCTTATCGCACTGATGAAACGCTATTTTTCGGCGAAAGCCGAGCTTGACGGCTTGAAGGAACGACTGGAGGCGGCGCGACACACAGCCGGCGAGGCGATCGGCGTATTCTACGATCCCCGAGAGAACGCCGAGTACGCCGCCGACCTGCAGCGCTCGCATCATTTGAAGGCCGAGATGGTGTCGTTGATGCAGCGTGCCGAAGCGTGGTGGAGGGCAGCATCACTTGCCGATCAACGCGACGGATCGGAGGCCGAGACGGAGCCGGAAGACTGGCAGTCGTTTGAGAAGCGGGCCGATGCATTCTTTGGAGGATAGTCACCCGGGCGACCGGACAAGCTGACTATCCGTTCTTTGCTGTTGTTCTAGAGATCGCGGTGCTCCGAGGGCCGCAAAACGGTGTTCTCTAGCTAAAGTGATGCAGCCGTCATTCCAAATCAGTAACTCAGGCGTCCAACGCCCTCTTGATGGAGCAATGGGGCGCACTTGGGGATCGGACATGAACCCGGCGTGTTTCCTGAGAAACAGATCGCGCGAAAGACCAATGCTAATTGAGTTTCAGTTCAAAGCACTCAAATGAATTGGATCTAGAAATGGTTCTGTTTTCGGCTCTGATGTTTTTCGCCATGCTGTTTGCAACAGCAAAGCAGCTGCGGAGCGAAGCCCGAGCACGCCCGGCGATTGTCTGATCCGGCGATCCAAGCCTCCGCTACGCGTTTGATTCAAGCCGAAAATTTGCAAGACCGTTATGAAGCTCATCTGTGAAGCCGTCAGCCTCGTCGTATTCTCCGCTGCGGTCGTAATGTTCGCGACCGTGCTGGCCGCATGATCCGGACTGTCCCGCCTTTTTTTCCCGTCCGCGCCTAAGCCTCCAGGCTAGACGATGAGCCCTGACGCTCATTTCCGTTTGCGCTCTGCGTCGTTTTGGTATCAGGCCGAGCGTCACGGATCGGTTCGCGCGCCGAAAGTTCGAGTTCGACACCGCCAAGCGGCTGCAAACGGGTGCGGATAGCGCCAGCGCGGTTTGCGGTTGTTGTCTCCTGCTGCGCCAGCACGGCTTTCAAGATGTTACTTGCCTCGTCTTCCATCGAACGGCCGTGGGGTCGCCGCGCGGATGATCGCGTCGATCGAGGGGCAGGACGCCGTCCCTTCGCTCATTTCGGCAGGCCGTTGATATCGTAGAGATCGCCGTGTGCCGACGTCAGCGGCGCCCCGAACCCAGGATGCTGGTGCGCAGCCATACATCTTCGATCCAGCCGGATCCTCCGCTCTAGCTCGGCTTGGCGCCTTGTGTAGTCGCCGACACATGTGGTGGTGCTTTTGCTGGGTCGGTTTGAGCTGCCATGAACAAATCCTCACGCCGCATCGATGTCGGTTTGCGAAAAATCACTGCCCTTGTTGAGGAGCGGCTCTCCGGACAGCGCGGCAAGAGCATAGGAAAAGCAGTCGCCGTAGTTGAGGCTGACCGGATGACGGCCCTCGCCATAGCGCCGCCAAGCGCGCCGCGCACGATCGGCATGTTCGGCTGTAACCGGCACGATTTCGACTTCTGCCTTGTAAAGCCAGAGGTCGAGGTCGGCGCCTGCGGCCTCCCCAAGTCGCGTTTCGATCACCATTGCTGCCTCGAGAACGCTCGCTGCGGAGATTAGCCTTACGGGGTCGTCTGCGATGCGCTCGTGGAAAGTGGCCGCTTCCGGCTCATTGAAGGCGATGGCGGCAAGAACGGATGTATAGATGACCATCAAGATGGCAGTCCGTTCTCGTCGTAGCCGAGAATCTCGTCGGCGGTTCGGCTGTCGAGTACAGGTCGGGCGTTCCAGCGTCGCTGGATCGCTTCGAGATCCTCGAGAAAAGCGGCTTTGCGCATGTCACAGCCAAGGCGTCGCAGGCGCTCTTCGAGCGCGCGCTTAGTTGCCAGTGTAATGCTTTCGCCGGTCCGTTCGGCAAGGGTGCGGGCCAGCTGTTCGGTGTCGTGGTCTTTGATGCTCAGCGCCATTTTTGTCGCCCAAGGTTCCTAATTTTCTAGATTATACCTTTGTAACACAGCCGCGGGGAACAGGTCGGATTCCCAGGATCACCGGATTGCAATCTGCTGTCTTAACCATTTGGCACTGGCGAGGACCGGCGGAGTCTACCAAGTTCAGCGGATTTTTATCACCTCAAGCCGGCCCATCGCGGATTTCCACCGGACGCGGATGTTCTTTTCTGTCCGGCATGTTGTGTCGCCTGGAGGGGTATTACAGCGATGCTCGCCTGCGCGCTCTTCACGACTGCGGCGACTTCGACTAGCAGATGGCGGAACGCCAGATCAACGTCGGCGCGCCTGACCGGGTCCCAGAGATGATGGGCGACGAATTTCAGCAAGGAGTACGCGTTCGTCGTCGTCGCTTGTCGTCGTCTTCGTGCGGCCGAGGCGGATCGAAAGGCAGGGAAGGGGACGCAGCGCCCACGCCGTTCGGCGACCAGGAATAGGTTGCGGGTTTCGAACCAGAACGAGGCCGGCACCAGTCCCACAGTCGCGCGCAACTCTGCCATCAGCCGGTCCGCAGCGTCGTGCTGTTCGTCCGGAAGAAACCAGGCTGCAGCGATGGATGCATCAAGAACGAAGGCCATCAGTACCGCCGGCCTTCGTCGCGCCACTCGCGAATTTCATCCTGGGTGGTGGGTTGCCGGCCGGCGCGTTGCGCCCTGATCTCGGCGATCAGTGCATCGATGTCATTTTCGCGGCGGATGCGAGAAAGCCGGGCAATGGGCGTGTTGCCTCGCGAGATGATGACCTCTTCGCCCGCTTCGACCTTGGCCAGCAGCTCGGATAGATGCGTTTTGGCCTCTGCGACCTTGACTGTAACGGTCATGATCCGTTCTCCCCTGATTGCGCGTCTCTCGTCGCGCGGATGACAACATTGCGCGGTTTTCCAGCTTCTGCTCGATGATACGGTCGGCAGGACAATGTCAGTTTGCCTGGATCGCCGGACTGTATGTCTTTGCCCTGTAACAATAACTGCTCATCCTAATTCAGTGGAATCTCCCTAGTTCAGTGGAATTCTAGTCTGATTTGCGGTTTGAACGCGAGGGTGAAGCTCGATGAGCCGGAAGCCGGACAAGTTCGCAGTTGAGGATGCAGTCTGGCTGAAAGCTGTGGCACGAGAGGCGGTCATCCTTCCCTTGGCATCGAAAGCTCGACTGTCACCTGCCGATGTCGGCCTGGCCTGCCGCCAGCTCGAAGTGGGCCGGGCACGTCTTTATGAACTTCTCGGTCGCTATCGAACCACTCCAGCCACGAGCTCGCTACTCGATCTTACCTCGGGCCCCCAACGGGGAAGACGGCGCCTGGCGCAGGAGATGGAGGCGATCATTGAAACCGCTATGCGGGACACCTACCGGAGGCGAGAGAAACCGTCGATTACCGCGCTCCACGATCGCGTTCGGGAACTGTGTCGTGCCCGTAGTGTACATCCGCCTTCCTGGAAGGCCGTGAAAGCCCGCGTCGCTCTGGCCGATCCGAAGATGCTGGCCCGTGATAGGGAAGGGGCAAAGGCGGCGAGGGATCGTTTTGCACCGGCGGTGGCGGAGTATTGCGCCGATCACGCCCTCCACATCGTTCAGATCGACCACACGCTCGTCGATATCATCGTCGTTGATGCGGTGCACCGGCGACCGCTGCAAAGGCCGTGGCTGACGCTTGCGATCGACGTCGCGAGCCGCGTGGTCGCGGGCTTTTATCTCAGTCTCGAAAGTCCGTCGTCAGCGTCGGTGGCGCTCGCTGTCCAGCATATGGTGATGCCAAAGGGGGAGTGGCTCGAGGCATGTGACATCAAGGGGGACTGGCCGGTCTTCGGTCTGCCGGAGGTGATCCACGTCGACAACGCGCGGGAATTCCATGGGAAGGCCCTTGTTCGCGGTGCAGCCGAGCATGGCATCATGCTGGTGCACAGGCCGGTGGCGCGGCCGCATTACGGCGGTCACATCGAGCGGCTGATCGGCACGATGATGGGGGCGGTTCATCTGCTCCCGGGCACGACGTCGAGTGATGTCGCAACGCGCGGAACCTATGACTCGGAAAAACACGCCACAATGACCCTCGACGAGCTGGAGCGATGGCTTGCACTTGAGATCGTTGGCCGCTACCACGCTGAGGTCCACCGCAGCCTCAGTCTGCCGCCGGTTACCGCGTGGGGTGATGCCGTCGCGGCGCGACCGGAGCCGCTGCGGCTGCCTCAGGATGCCGAGCGGTTTCTCCAGGATTTTCTGCCTTTCGAGGAGCGCAGCATCCGCCGCGACGGTGTGCATCTGTTCGGGCTGCGCTATTGGGACGACGTGCTGAGCGCCTGGGCTGGCCGGCTTTCGCGTCGGCTGCGCATCCGCTACGACCCGCGGGATCTGTCCTGCGTGTTCGTCGAGGGACCTGACGGCATCAACTGGCCGATCCGGTTCGCCGATCTCAGCCGTCCGCGCATCACGCTCGGTGAGCATCGCATGGCGCGTGCGGCCCTGAAGGAGCGTGGCGTCCAGGCGACCGATGAGCAACTGATCTTTGAGACGATCGCCGCGCAGCGCGCATTAGTGGAGGCGGCGGCGCGCGATACCAAAGCTGCCCGCCGCCGGATCGAGCGTCGTGACCGGTCCCTGGCGGCGACAGCCGGAACCGGCGCCGGTCCTTTCATTCGGGAGGCCGATGCTGACGAGGAGCTGCCGATCGACCTACCGCCGCTGACGGTAGAGGAATGGTCTTGAGCGAATACGGTCACCTGTTGCCGGCCTATCGGCGCCATGCGGCTTCGAGCGACGCCGAGCGCATTGCCTGGATACGGGCCGACCGGTGGCTCGAAACCCCGCAGGCGCGCGCGGCCATGGCGCGGCTGGAGGATCTTTTGTCCTACCCGCCGCGCGACCGCATGCCCTGCCTGCTGCTTTATGGCGACACCGGCATGGGCAAGACGAAGATCATCCGCAAATTCCTGCGTGATCATCCGGCCCGGTTCGACAGCGGGACGGGCGTGACGACCATGCCGGCGGTGGCGATGCAGATGCCGGCGGAGCCGCTGGAGCGGGACGTCTATGGCGAACTGCTCAACGCGCTCGGGGCACCCGGACCGGCGAGCGACAGCCCCTATCGCCAGAAGGAGATCTGCCGCGGCCTCCTGCGCAGGATGGGTGCGCGGCTGCTGATCATCGACGAGATCCACGCCATGCTGGCGGGCACCTTCCGCCAGCAGCGGATATTTCTCAACGTCATCCGGTTTCTGGCCAACGATTTGAGAATCCCGCTGATCTGCGCCGGCACTGACCTGGCGCGGCAGGCGCTTATGACCGATCCGCAGTTGGCGGAGCGCTTCGAGGCCTTTCACCTGGCGCGCTGGTCCAACGACCGGCACTTCGCCCAACTGCTGTCGAGTCTGGGAAGCATCTTGCCCCTGCGCCATCCCTCGGAGCTGGTCGCGGCGGCGACCCGCCAGCGGGTGCTCGATATGACCGACGGCGTGACGGTGCGCATCTTCCGGCTAATCGAGACCGTGGCGGTGGAAGCGATCCGCAATGGCAACGAGCGCATTACTGCCGATAGCTTCGCATCCGACGATCTGGTGCTGCCGTTGGTGGCCATGACACGGGAAGCGGAACGGCAGTTGCGGCGGCGGATCGTCCGGTGAGAGTGTCGCGCTTCCTCCCCGTTGCACCGCGCCCTTTCGAGGACGAATTGCTGTCCTCCTGGCAGGAGCGTGTGGCGTGCCGTTATGGATGCCCGGTGAGCGAAATTGAGCGCTGGCTCGGACACGACCGCGGTCATGGCCGGGAGTGGAGTTTCGCAAGGCGAGATTTTCAACCGGATGCTGCGACGACGACGCTGTGGGCGCGTGCCTGCAGAATGCGGGCAGGCGAACTCGAGAGATTGGCGCTCGCCCGTTTCGCCAGACCGGCAAGCTGGTATGTCGGAAAGTCCTGGCGGCGCGGGATGTGCCTGGACTGCCTTGACGAAGATGCCGCCTGTGGCCGCGATCATTATGTGCGCCGTGCGTGGTCTCACGTCGAAACTGCGATATGCCCAAGGCATCGCCGGATGCTTCAGGATTTCTGCCGCCGCTGTTTCGCGCAGGGCCGATTCTGGTTCGCATGCGTGAAGGAAAGGGCGACGCTCGTTTGCGCGCAGTGCGCGACCACGGTATCGGGTCGGATGACGGGGATCGAGGAGCCGGCCGAATTGGACTTCCTGCTGGCGCTGACGGCCGCAGTGCGAGCCACCATTGCGGGCAAAGAGAGGCGCGCGGCACTGGATGAGATAACGGCTGCGGTCCAGGTCCTGTGGGCGCCCTCGCAGGCGAATGGGAAGCCCTTCATAGCATGGCTCGACTTGAAGCGTCCGTTTGGCCGTCTTCCCGTTTTCACCGTTCGCTGCGACCCTCTCGCCAGTTTGTCGCTTTCGTGGCGCATCGTCACGCTAACGGCTGCGGCGCAACTGCTCGATCTGGTTCAAGCGAGACGGCGGTTCGGACCACCACCTGTTTTCCTCGAGCGTGAGTTTGCCGAGTTCAGGGGTGGTTCAATTCCGCAAACTGCGCTCCCGTCGAATTCCGCAAGAGGGGAGGGGACCGCTTCGAAGCTCAGGCTCCGATCGGACTTCGAGTACCGTCGCATGGCCGAACAGATTGTGACGGGTGCGGAGTGGAAGGCGATTTCCAATACCAAAGGGCGCTCGCGCGACAGGCAGCTCAGGCGCCTTATGACCCAGGCTCTCGATCGCGAACGAGCCCGAAGCGACGGGCCCCGTCCAGCAGGGCCCTGATGGCAGTCGGCTGCCGCTTCCGGCCCCCACGCGGCTGCACCTGGTCGAATTGCGGGGGCTCGGTTTGTAACGGCAAGCAACGCATTAGAAAACGGACGGTTGCAAGCGTGTTTTATGCTATGAATAGAGGCCTTCCAGACTCGAAATGGCAGTGCGGATGACCCATGGACCGAAAGCGGCCAAGAAACCGCGCCAGCGGGCTTCTGTGGCGGAAAAGGCCGGAAATCGGCCCGCCTGACGGGGATCGGGTCGCGCCCTGTCGTTTCAGGTGGGCCAGGAGATGGAAAAGTCGATTGGCGGATGGCGCTCCGCCGGCCGCTCGGATCCAGCGAGTCCATTCGATCAAGGCGGATGAGTCCGCTGAACAAGGTTGTAAAGCGGCTGAAAAGCCCGGATTTCCAGGCAAATCCACCGATCCAGGGCGACCGACATAGGTGATTTTCGACTCGAAAACCATCACTATCGATACTTGGACCCTATCGATAGTGATTGGTGCTGAAAGGCATCGTCTGAATGACGGAAAGAATGCTCGAATTACGTTCTGTTTGTGAAATTTAAGGCGTTAATACAGATGGTTAATGATTGCCTAAGAGGCCAAGATGCTATCTCGATGTGATAACCGGGGCAGATTTTCTGGCGATTGTGGCTCTAGCTTTGCGATTTCATTCGAACCGCTGAGCGGTAAATACAACGCCGAATTTTTGAGCTGACGTCTTCAGGCCGAGCGGGGGGAGGGAGCTTTCAGAGCCCGGGTGCCTTGGGGAAATTGCGCCGGCCGACGCTGTAGTTCGGTCGCGTTTGGCACGCCCGAGCTCGCCCATCGATTAACGCGGCTGCCTAAGTTGCCAGTGATGTTCGATGTTTCAATGGCCCGGCAAAAGTACTCGCTGAAATCGTTAGCGAAAAATCCTGCGACGTCTATCGTCTAAGCCCAACGGCTAAATGACGATTTTCGGTTTGAAACCGCGAAGCGAAACCCACAGGTTTTCGCTTCTCGATTTTACTTGAAGCGCTCTCAAAAAAGTCCTCAGGAAGGCTTGCACAGTCGGGTGGGGGACTGGTTGGAGAAACGAAGTTCTGCGATTAGTCGATTTCTGTCAGTTGAAGAGATCGGACGCGAGCTGTGACAATCAACATAACCGGGCCGAAGAAGTACGATTTCCAGGACCTCGTTTGTGTCGCAATCGGTCTGAGGTTCGCGCGGCAGGAGGGCGCGGAGCTCTTTATTGAACCTGATGGAGGGGAGGACTGCGAGGTCAGGCTGAACGGCCGCACAACAGAAGTCCAGGTGAAGGGTGCGGGCGGCAGTTTCGGCATCAAGGAGTTGGCGGATTATCTGGGCCATCCTGGGAAGAATGTTGCAGACAACACGCTGCTCGAACGGCTCGTATCGGATAGTTCTCGCTACGTCGTCCTGGTTCTTTCCAGCCGGAGTGACGACGCAACATCTTCCCTCGTAAACACAATAGAATGGGAGCCGGAAGAGCGTAGCCACAGCTTCGGTGTGGCGAATGCCAAGGCATTGCTGCAGACTTTCGGCAGTCCCTCACCGGACAAAAATCCCACTGATCTCACCAAGAAACGGAGCGAGCATCGGAAGACCGTAGCTACCTCTCTCACTCCTGGTGCGCTGAACTCGGCTCTCAAGCGCCTCATAGTGATCGAGCGGCTAGAAGAACAGGGATTGACCGCATTCTGCGAAAGCTGGCTGGTGCGCGATCATGATGTGCCAAGAGATAGGCTCGGACAAGCAATCGGCGACCTCCGCGCGGCGGTGAAGGACGCGAAGGGAAAGGACACCAATGCCTTGCCGGCCCTGAAGGGGGTTCTCGAAAAGTTTTCTGCAGGATCGCTGCTACCGGAGGGCTACATTGAACGCGGCGACGAAACGGCATGGATGGCTACGCTTTCCGCGGACCGGGCGCTCCTGCTGACGGGGCGACCAAGGAGCGGAAAATCGGATGCGGCAAAGTATGTTGCTTCACGATTTCAGAAGTTCGGCTACACGGTTCGTCTCCTTTCTGACGTGAAGGAGGCTGAACGTTTCCTGAGTGAGCCTAGTAGCTCGCAGCGTCTCGTGGTTTTGGACGATCCCCTAGGGGGAACCCATGCGGAGCCGGATCATCTACAAATCTATCAACGCCTGGAAGATCTGCTCGGCCGACTTAGAAACGACCGAAGGCTCGTTGTAGCCCAGTCGCAGGAGCAACTGTTGCTGGCCACCGGGGCTTCCAACGTATCGAAGCTGGAGACTGACAGGCATCGCTGGCACGACTTGGGACAACCCAATGCGGCGTTCGTCGCCAGCGTGTGGTCGCAAGAAGTGTCATCATCGAGCGTGCCCGCGGATCTGGCGCAGTTTGTTGGCGAGGCGCTGTCGACCGGACGGCTCGTCCTGGATGCTGGCGCGGTGCGCCACCTGGCGAGCCATAGCCGCAAGATCGAACATCCGTACTCAATAGGCCAACTGGAGCGAATTGCGCATGAGCGCGCCAACGCGTTGGCGCAGGTTTGGAAAAAGGAAGGCCTTCAGCCGCTTTCGCGCAGCCTAGCAATCGGCACGACAGCCGTGGAGCCGATCGCGGAGATCGATCTAGCTTTTCTGTTGGGCAAGGGTGGAAGTGGACTACCCGGGATGCCGGAAGGAGTATTTTCAGCCACGCAAATCGGCGGGGATATCCCAGAACCAGAGCCAGATGCAGATTACGACGAGCCACCTACTCTAGCGGAGGTCGAGAGCGAACGTCTGGAGGCTCTTGAGGTTCAGCGTGTGATCAGTCTTTCGCTGTCGGGCAAGCTCAACTTCGCTCATGCATACTATCGTGCCGCTGGAGAAGCCCTGGCCGACGCGTCGACCGCCAAGCAGGCGGAGGCAGCGGTGTCGACCCTGGAACGGGGCCTTTTCTGTAAGACCGCCGTGACATCGAGGGCAGCCGCTCGTAACCTCAACTGGTTGCACGATCGATTGGCTCGCTCGGGGAGAGATCTGGCAGTTCCGGAACTCGCGGAACGCGGGTTGAAGAGCTATTTCCCGGCGACGCGCGACTTGTGCTACGCCTTTCTGTTACGACATCTGCTGAAGTTGCCCGTAGAGTATCAAGCCCGGCTGCCACAGTGGGTGGATGCAATAAAGCGGTGCAGGCTGGAAACGATGGAGTGGCGAGACGGCGAGGCGCGCCTTCCGCTGGGCAGGACGCGAAGCGTCGCGATAAGCAGCACTTTTCAATTCTCCGTTGATCGAGATGACGTGCTGTCCGAGCTTAGCCTATAGCGCGGCGATCAGGATGAGACGGTGGCGACAATCTGGATGAGACTCTTATGTCGCGGTCGGGATGAAGGTATCATGCTGATTGTCGCTGGCAAGAGTCTCGTCGTGTTCTGATTGCCGCTCCGCGACAATCTGGGAAGCACTTTTAATTGTCGCGAAGGCGGCAGGTCTGCCGCGCTGGCGTTTGGCTTCCATGGCGGAACGTCGCCGATAGCTTTCGACGTTCATTTCGAAGATCGTTGCGTGATGAACAAGTCGGTCCACCGCGGCAAGCGTCATGGCTGGGTCCGGAAAGACGCGGTTCCATTCTCCGAAGGGCTGATTGGCGGTGATCATGATGGAACGCCGCTCATATCTTGCGGAGATGAGTTCGAAGAGCACGCTGGTCTCGGCCTGGTCCTTGGTGACGTAGGCCAGATCGTCGAGGACAAGCAGATCGAACTTGTCGAGCTTTGCGATGGCGGATTCGAGCTGGAGTTCACGCCGTGCGACCTGAAGCTTCTGGACGAGGTCGGTCGTGCGCGTGAACAGCACTCGCCAACCGTTCTCGATCAGCGCGAGGCCGATGGCGGCGGCGAGATGGCTCTTTCCGCCACCCGGCGGACCGAACAGGAGGATGTTGGCACCTTTGGCGAGCCAGCTATCGCCGGCGGCAATGGCCATGACCTGGGCCTTGGAGACCATCGGCACGGCGTCGAAGGCGAAGCTCTCGAGCGTCTTTCCAGGCGGCAGATGTGCCTCGGCGAGGTGGCGTTCGATCCTGCGATGCGCTCGCTCGGCCAACTCATGTTCGGCGATGGCCGACAGGAAGCGGGCGGCTGGCCATCCCTCCCGATCGGCCTGTTCGGCAAATTGCGACCACAGTGTTTTGATCGTCGGCAACCGGAGCTCATTCAGCATGATGCCGAGGCGGGCTTCGTCGATTGTGTGAATGCTCTTCATGCGACCTCTCCGGCATAGGCAGCCCCCATCAGGGCTTCATAGCTATTGAGCGATGCGAGTTGCACATGCACGGTCGGCAACTGATCCGGGTCCGGGCCGAAGATCGCTCTCAAGGCCACCAGGTCGGGGAGTTTGTGGGCGTCGAGCGTTCTGGCAAGCTCCTCGGCCAGTTCCCGCTCGCAGCCGCGATCATGCGCCAGCGCCAGCAATTCGACGGTGATCTTGCAAGCCTGCCGGTCAGGCAGTTGCTCGATGAGAGTGTCGAAAGCCCTTCTGTATTCCGGCCGGGGGAAGAGCTTGTCGCGATAGACGAGGTTGAGAAGAGCCATCGGCTTTTTGCGCAGAGAGTGGATGACGTGGTGATAGTTGACGACCTGATCGTGCTTGCCACTCGCATGGGCGCGACCTCGTGGCAGCGTCAGCAGATGCGTGCCGCCGATGAAGACGTCGAGGCGATCGTCAAACAAACGCACACGCAGCCGGTGGCCGATCAAACGGGAGGGGACGGTGTAGAAGACCTTGCGCAAGGCGAAGCCGCCGGTGCGCGACACGGTGACGACCACCTCTTCGAAGTCGGACGTGCGGCGATCGGGAAGCGCCTGCAGATGCGGGCGCTCGGTATCGATGCGCTTGCCATGTGCGGCATTGCGGCGGCTGACGATCTCGTCGACGAAGGCGCGGTAGGAACGGAGATCGTCGAAGTCTCTGGTGCCGCGCATCAGGAGTGCATCGCGGACCGCATTCTTGAGATGGCCGTGAGAACTTTCGATTGAGCCGTTCTCGTGGGCGACGCCCTTGTTGTTACGCGTCGGGGTCATCCGGTAATGAGCGCACAAGTCTTCATAGCGGTTTGTCAGATCGACCTTGGCATCGGCATCAAGGTTGCGGAAGGCGGCCGACAGGCTGTCGCTGCGGTGATAGAGCGGCGAACCGCCGACCGACCACAGGGCATTCTGCAGGCCCTCGGCCAAGGCGACAAAGCTTTCGCCGCCAAGGATGACATGGGCGTGTTCGAAGCCCGACCAAACCAGCCGGAAGTGATAAAGCAGATGGTCGAGCGGCTGACCGGCGATCGTCACGCTGAGGCTGCCCATGTCGGTAAAATCCGACAGCCCCAACCGGCCGGGCTCGTGCGTCTGGCGGAAGATCACCTCCTGTGCCTCACCGTAAGCGGCTCGCCATGACCGGATGCGTCGCTCAAGTGTGCGGCGAATGCCTTCGGGCAATTCCGGATGACGCCGCAGCATCTCGTCATAAACGGCGACCGCACGAATGCCGGGAGCGGCTTTGAGGAGCGGAACGACCTCCGCATCAAAGATATGCGCAAGCGGATCGGGGCGACGCCGACCGCGGGGCGGCTTGTTTTGCGACGGAAGGCGTTGCTCTTTCTCCACACGGAACGCCGTCGCCCGGCTGATCGACGCCTTCGCGGCGGCGACCTCAACAGAATGCGTTTGTCGGTACTTCATGAATAATCTCATCTGATGATCGGTTACATGGCGACCCGGCACAAAGGTGGTTCTCCATTCCAGATAACCACCACCGTAGCGGGCCGACCGCGATCATGAGACGCCGAAAAATTGCGCCGCGGCGGGGGTGTAACTCCGGTCGGGCTACGCCCTCCCTTCGTCACACCCCCGCCGCCGAGTCTCATCCTGATTGACGCTGAATCTCACCTTGATTGTCGCCGCGCATTAGCCTGCTCGAGAGCCCAGAAGAATCGTTTCTCAGCGCCGAAGGGGCCTGCCGCGCAATCGTCTTTTTCAAGACAAAACCGTCGGCTTTAGGGCTTCTGGCAATGTCTCGCCTTCTCAACTATGGGGAGGGTTTCATCCGAGCGGCTGCGGCTAAAATCTGGCTGGCGATAAACCGGGCGCACGATGGTGAGATTTTGCGTCGCCTAAGTGCCGACGATCATCCTGCAGTGGCTTCCGCCATGCTAGACGGCATCGTTCGGGGATGGGCTTCATACGCAGGGCCACGACGCGTTGAGCTGTCGGCCTTGATTTTGGCCCGAGCGGCAGCTCCGGCAGATGCGGCGGCAATGATGGACAATCTTGTCCGGTTCGACCGTGTCGAGTACTCCGGGAAGCAACCTCCCTGGGAGCTGTTTGGCAGCGTGATGCCTGTGGCGCTGAACGCCTTGCCGACCTCAGCCGATTTCATGGAAACGCGGCTGTACAACGTCGTGTCGGAAGCACGTGGGGAAATCGCGCCGGAGGTCCTCGCATTGATCTGCGACAGTTGGCTTTACTGGCTTGAACGGGCGATAGGTGAGGGCGTCACCCCAGGGGACTACCTTCTCGGCATCGTGGATCTGATCCTGGACACCACGCGTGATCAACCAGATTTGCGGGAAGGGCAACTCGCTCGAGCTTTCGCTCTGCCTGGAACCTACGCCCCTTATACATTCGTGGGCGATATGGTGGGCTACTGGAGCAGATTGGGCGACGGCGAGCGTCAACTGGTTATCGATGCCCTGAATTCGGCTCGCTCAGACGTCTTGTGGCTTCGAGCAGCAGTACTCACGTCGCCTGCCGTTCCGGAAGAACTCCAGGGTATGCTGTTGCCCGCAGGATTGACTCTCAACGCTCCACCAGAGGATTTGATCGGCAGCCTGCCTCCAGAACTTCTGGAAGCGTGCGTCCATTCCTACACCGGGCACTTCGGAAGGCTCGGGGATCGAGCCCATCGCGGCCGTGCTGTTTGGCAGCCGGTCGTTGATCTCGTTGTGCGGCACCCGGAGCATCCCTTGTTCCCCGCAGCTTGGCAGCTTGTCTCCGGTAGAGCGCAAGGGAACATCGTAGGCGAAGTGATCCAATCATGCGGGCTGCCGCATGCCGAACTGTTTCTCGATCTCCTTATTAAGCACAAGGTTTCTCGCGTCGGCGACTTCATGCCGGAGGCGTGGTCCGCGCTGTTCGGCCTTGCGCCGATTCTCGCGGTCAGGCGCAATTGGCTGGCGAAAGCTCTCTCATACCTGCCTGCTATCGCCGACGACATCGAGGACCTCGAGTACTGGCTGTCTGATAAGCGCGATAGAAATCTCGCGTTTAACGTCCTCGGGGACGAAATCGATGCAGTCATGAAGGCGAAGGCGCTCTCGGAGGGTAACGAGGTACTGCCAGCCATGCTGGCGCTGGTCCAGCATTTCTCAGAGGAGCATGTCCTACTACGTGGTACGCATGATCGAATTCTGGGCTATCTGAAAAAGGCGGACGCCTCTGAGTTCCAGGATCTTTTCGAAAAGCTACGGGAGGTCGTATCCACGTCGCGCCTCCGGAGCGTAGAGATTTCCAACGCTATTAAGGAAAAGCTTGCCGACAAGGTCAGGTGGTCGGAGCCGCCTGGGTGGATAGCACCGTAAAGGTATCGGCCAAGACATGGCCCATCGCGCAGTGAATTCGGCCACATTCGGATCGGCGCTCGCGCGTCTCGACGAGTCTCATCGCCCTCTGGCCAACTCCATGCTGCGCTAGGCCGGCGTCACCACCGCGGCGCATGTTGTCGCCTTCAATCGCGGCCTGTGATCCATTCCCGTCGATCGGCATCGCGATCGTGAGACCCGGCTTCTGGCCATTGTCCACGGCCGAATTGCAGCCGCCGAGATCGGTCTGAAGGAGCATGATCGGGTGGCGCTGGGGCGGCAGATGATGGAGCTCCCTGGCCGGCGCGTCTCGTCAATGCTACCGGAGCTGATCGAGCTGGTCATGGTAAAACCGCTAGTTTCGACCGGTATGATGGAGGCGCTGGTGGTCACGCCACAGGCGGCGCGGCGCATCGTCAGTGAGCTTGGTCTTCGCGAGATGACGGGGAGGGGGAGGTTTCGCGCATGGGGCATCATATGATCAGAATGTCAAAATTGTCGGTGGCAATAGTAGTGAACTGAGCGAGGTAAAATGGCCAACAGAAAACAGCAGCATTTCGTACCGCAGTTCATGTTGCGTCACTTCGCAGCTGACCAAGGACACAAGACGAAGCCGCGGCAAATTAATCTGGTGAATATTTCGAGCGCCAAGATAATTGTCGGCGCCTCGCTAGCAGGCCAGTGTTATCGGGACTACTTTTACGGCAAAGATGGTGTTTTCGAAGAGAGCCTCAGCCAACTCGAGGGCGTGTTCTCGGCTCTTGCGCGCAAGATGATCAACTCATGTTCGATCGATGTACGCGACGGATGGGACCTGATCCTGATGATCTCGCTCCAGAGAGCACGGACTGCTCGCGCTGGTGACGAATTCAATAGCATGGCGGAGAAAATGCTTCGCCTCTACATGCATAACCGGGTAAGCGAAGAAGTCCTTCGGTCCGTCAGGATTGGATTGAAGGAAGTTGCCAATCACAACATATCGACAGCTTTCAAATTGGCTCCGCTGTTGATGGACCTCAAGCAGCTTCTCGTAATAAACCGCACTTCGACGCCCTTCATTATTGCAGATAACCCTGTTGTTTCGACCAACCTGTTCGGTCGAATGAAAGCACCAGATCGTATGGCGGGCCTTACTCGAGCCGGTCTGCAACTCTTCATGCCGCTCTCACCGCAGTTTGGCCTCCTCTTCCACGATCCGAACGTCTACTCCGCGGATGCTCTTGGCAATGTCCTTAGACTCAAAAGTAAGGAGGACGCGTTTCTTCTGAACGAGCTGCAGTGGTTGAACGCATATGAGAACATCTATTTCCCGCCTTCGCTCCTGAAGTCAGATCTTGATGCGTTGGTGGCCATCAAACGTGAGCCAACAGAGCTTTCCAAGATGACCCGCGCAGAGCGTAGAGGAGAAGAAGATGGATTCGTTGTGACGACGAAAGACGAATTCGCAGCGCCGTCGGAGGGCGTGAAATCGGAGCTCGTATTCGTATCAGCTACCACGCTTTCAAAAGATGTGCGTCTGCGTGGGATTCGGATCAGGGATAAGCCGCGATACCATGACGATGGCAGTATGGGCTCTTTCGTTCGAGATCCGATATGGGAGGAAATCGTTCGCGATTTTGCCGACGAAATAACCCACAACAACGCCAAGGCGTCGCAAATCTGGGAGTTCGTCGCAGACCACCCAGACCACGACCGTGTCGGCCCCTGGCTGCAGCGCGCGGCGCGTCGAACAAGCAGAAGGAGAGCTCAACACCCGACCTAGCAATTCTTTGGCCCTCTATGGGTCTTCCTCACTTTGTGTGGAGATCGGCTGATGTCGTTTGGCATTTAACTGTGAGAATGCGGCCGCTTCTTTCACTGTTGGCATTTAATTTGAGATTCCGTGGGCTGAAAGTGTAGCTGCAAAGACCTCCGCAAATGGCGCCCGCAGCCCACCGTCTCTTCTATAGCGTTGCCGAAGCGGGCTCTATTCTCACCCATCATATGGGCACGAAGCATGGAAAGCATCGCCTCGGCTCGTCGATACGCTCATCCGAAAGCGCTTCGTCAATCTCGTCGGGTAGTGGATCGTTCATTCAGAAACACCATCTATTTCGTCGGCGGTTGAATCTCACGTTACGTGCCAAAATCAAAGCGGCAATCTCAAATTAACTGCCAAGTCTCAGATTAAGTGCCAGGCTATCTTATTGAAATTATTGCCGTCGGAGTCTGGCGGTTAAATGCGAAACAACAACCGGCGCGATAGCCGAGGAAGGTCATCGCACCAATGATACCGATGGCCCAGTACCAAGGCTGGCCCGGAAGGTGGAGCCCGTAGAAGTCCAAATAGCTGCCGGTCCGCTTGCCCTGGTCGATGATGACACTGACCTGTTCTGGCGGGATGACACCGCCGGCAACCGGAGAGCCGTCGATCGTCTGGACCAAGTTGACGCCGGGAAGCCCGAACGCGATGGCGCCCAGCAGCGCGCCGATCCCGGCGAAGGCAATTGGCAGAATCCAGTTCCTTACAAACAACACCTGTTGCCCTCAAAGCCCACAATCACTGCGGCGACCGTAGGCAGGATCGTTGAGGGAGGCAACGCTGTCAGAGTGACTGTCCGTGCGACAGCTACCAACAGAATGTTGGCTATCAACACTTTTGTGAGGGGAAGGGAGTTGTCATGTGCGGCGTTACACAGCACACATAGAGTCATCCCCAGATATGGGGATTGGAGCGCCGAGGGAGGGGAACGGTTTTGGAGACCGAGACCCTTCCTCGACTAGCCGCAGTCCCCCAGCGTTTGATGTGCAGTTTGGACCTGCACTGCTGCGCGAACCAGTTACGACACAGCAACAAAACCGTGAATCGTGGCTGGAAAGCAAGCAGGTCAACGAGGTTTTACCGAGTTATCCCGTGGTGATTTGCCCGATTCGGTGTAACCGCGTTGAATAATTGGCTTTTTGCCGACAATCAGTCGCCTGGATTATCCCGCGGAGGTCTCGATTTTGGAGGCCTGTACTTGAAAATCTGCTCGATGGCGTGCTCGTGAACTGTGATCGGATACTGGTAGCCGGGGATTTTCACTCGATACCCGCCACCCTCCTCCACTCGGACCACCTCGCCTCGGCCGGCTGCGAGTTCGGTGAAGACGCCGAGCTCGACCGCGCTGAGCGTGGCTTTGGAGGCCCAGAAGCCCATGCCGAGCGCTGCGTGATGTTGCGCGGCGTCGTTGCGCCCATCGCTCGTCTCCTTGTGAATCCTGTCGTCGAACGGCATCTGAGACTGGGACTAAAACCGAATCGGGTCCGGAGGCGCTGCAAAGCCGAGGACGTCCCGAGGCACCTGCAAGGAAAGTGGAGCGTTTTGCGAGGGGCTGCAATTAATCCAGAAGCACTAGCGGAGAGACCAACCGAAATTGAGTTGACATTATCGTCTCCCGTAAGTTCGCACTTCCCGGCCGCGGCGAACCAATCTTTTGAAGCGGCAGATCTCGTCCTATTGGCTTTCCCATCAATCGCGTCCATTCTAGGTTGCGGTTCCAGAGGGTATTAGTTGGGGCGAATGGATGAACTTAAGCGTGGGAACATTCTATCAACAGAACATGCCGAGTGTTCTGGACAAGGAAGTCTCCGATCTATCAAAAGATGCCTTTGGTCATCACCATTTCGCCAACGCCCTAAGAAGCCTGATCGAAGGTTCTCATCGTCCCCCTTTTAGTATCGGTCTGCTTGGAACCTGGGGCACCGGGAAAAGCACTATCAAGGAGCTATATCTCTCATCCCTAGCTTCCGATTCGACTGGTCCGACTGGGAAGAAGCGAGCGAACCGCTTCCGCCCCATAATCTTCAATGCGTGGAGGTATGGTGGCGATGAGGACATCAAGCGGGCGTTGCTTAGACACGTTTTTCTTCAGCTGGGCGGCGACGACGTTGAACTTCGTCGTAGGCTCTATCAGCAGGTGACTGACTCCGCCCAGACAAGCCGAGGTTTCGGAGAGTGGCTCAAAGAGGCAGTCCTTCAGAATATTGCTTCGGCGGGCCTGTTCCTATTGTTACTAGTGGGCAGTATCGGTGTCATATGGACGGCTTCCTACGGTCTCGGACTCTCCGATCAATGGGGGCTTTCAGTCGTCCTGTCGGTGGCGGCGATTGTTGCCGCATTTTTAGGCAAGTATGTCGTCGATATCCGCCTGAAGTCGCCTACGCTCTTTAACAACCAGACCGTTATTTCCTTTCCCACAACGAGCGCTGAGGAATACGAACGGCTTCTGGTAGACCAAATCAAAAAGTTTCGAGCTGGACGCGAAGGTCGTTCATGCGAACGGCTCGTCATATTTGTCGACGATCTTGATCGACTGTCAGCAGCCGAAATGGTGTCAGGCTTGGATGCCGTACGAACTTTTCTGGAGCTTCCGCTCGGCGACGGATCGGAGAACTTCGGAATCATCTTCGTTATCTCATGCGACGAAGACCGCGTGGCAGATGCACTCTCTCGGGGACGTGGGAGAATCAATCCCGACTTGCCGGGATCTGTTTTCACACGCTCTGACGCACGGCGCTATCTGGACCGACTTTTCCAGTTTCGGCTGGAAATACCGCCTTTCCCAAAGCTAGACATGCGGCAGTTCGCAGAAAAGAAGCTGCGCGAAATGGGTGACATCGCCGCTAGCATTGAAGAAGGCCATGTTACATTGCAGGATGTCGTGGAACGATTGATCCACGTCGGTGTGCAGAGTCCTCGAAATGCTATTCAACTGTTGAATGCATTTACGCAGACTTGGTGGATTGCTATCCAACGCGAGCGTAGCGGGATCGGCTCAAGCGCTCCGGGCGTACTGTACGACGGCGCGGTGTCAAAGCATCCTGTGGCCTTGGCAGCTTTATGTGTTCTGCGCGTCGACTTTCCAGATTTTTACAGTGAGCTGCAAAGACACCCAGAACTAATTCAGGATTTCACCCGAGTTGTCTTCAGAGGTGTGCCATTCAACACTCTTTCGGCAAACTCTCAGCATGCACTGAAGGAATTCCTGGTCGTTCAGGGCAACGAGATCGGACATGACGTTCGGGTCGAACACCGAAACCTCCGTCAGTACCTGTCCAGCCTGCTAGACCTGCGCTGGCCAAGATCTCTTCAACCCCTTCTTCTTCTTGCCCAGGATGCGATTTCTCGGAAATACGGAGATCGGGCTGCCGAGCTACACGACGCATTCGTTTCCGGCGATACGAGAGGGGTGTTAGAGATCTTTGGGCATCATCTGGACAATGCTGTCCTAGACCGAGACGACGTTCGTCTGTTGGAAGATCTTGCTGAAGGCTTGCCAGATGACACTCAGACGCGACGCGTGAGCGCGGCAAGAGTTTTGGCTGCAATTGCTCATAGGATTCCCGCCGACACTCGCAACGGCTTAATGGTGCCTTTGGCGCGCCAGATGATCAGCTTAAAGGACATAAGGACCAACGTTGGACCGACAGCGGCAAGAGAGATCATATCCGCTCTCCCGGCCGCCGATAGGCGCGAGGTAGCCGAGAGCTTTGGCAAAGACCTACTCACGGGCCAAAAACTGGAGTGGCGATTGCCCTCGGGCGAAACGCCTAACCTCGAAGAATTGGTCTCTGATGCCAACGCAGCAGCCGAGCTCGCTCTCGACGTACGTAAGAGCAATGGGCTGTCATCGGCTACCGACGTGCTCCTCAAAGCTTGGTTGCTTGGGCGAGAGGTCCAGTCATCCCAAGGATCGCAGTCAGTTCCTTTCTCACAGCTTGAGAAGTGGATGGAAGAGCACCCAAACCATTTGCTTGACTTGCTGGGTGCTGATTACGCCGACCTGGCCATTGGCGAGTTGGAAAGGAATCCCACCGCTATTCCCGACAAGATGCGTACACTCCAGCGAATTGGCCTGGTGAGTGAAAAACTCGCCGAAGGCGGTCAGGAGAGTCGCGAGGTGTTGTGGGTTCAGGTAACCCGCCTGGTGGCCATGCGAGATCCGCAAGTTTCTTCGGCGGCGTGGAAGGAGGCCGGATTGCGAGCGGCGCTGGCTACGGGCCAGCAAGCACGGGCATTTCTCATCGCATTCGCAAGCCGACTCGAAAAGGAAATGACGGATGCCGACCAATGGGGGTTGGACTGGAACGCCGGCGCGCAACGATTTCTAGATTTGGCTGCCCGGTGGGATGCTTTTATCGACAGTGGGTGCGCGGAGGGTGTGCTCCCGCTGACCCAATCTTGGGGAGAAATCGATGAGACCTCTGCATACATGACAAGGGCTGCAGAGATTCTCCTGCGCCGTGACAGGGATACCTGGGACCGTCTAATAGAACATCTCACCAAGAAAACGTTCGGGGAATTGCCTTGGCCATCCCTGGAATACATCGCTATCAAACTCAGCGAGCTAAACGACATACAAAAGTCCACACTCGCGGACCAGATGAACGCGCTGGTTAATGGCGATACCATCGGGTCAGAAGACGCGGAGAAGTACGCGAAGTTCATAGCCGCCGCACCCGAGGATGCGTGGTCATCTGCACCATTACTTGCGCACTCGAAGGTTTCACGGAGTCGGGTTGTCGCTATGGCGACACGGGTTGAATATCTCTCAGCTATCTTCCCGGCGGCGCGCGCACTACTGAGCAGAGCTCCTAAGGGGCAGACCGCCAACGTTCTGACTCCTCTGTTTGAACAGGCGGCAGGCGCCCCCAGTGTCTATCCGATTCTCCATCGCGAGATGATTGGCAAATGGCCGGAGGAAAACGATCAGACTGGGCCCTATGGCCCTAACGCCATCGCGTCTCGCGCGATCCAGTTCATTAGAGAGAATCCCGCGCTTGAGGGCTCAGGCGATGTCTTTCAATCCGTCGTAGACATGGCTTCTCGAAACGTTGTCACAGAGAGTACCAGCGCCGAACTATCAGGCGCAGCAGTGATCTTGTGGCCCCATTCACCAAGGTCCGTCGTTTCGAGCATCGCGCAGATTGCTTCACTGATGTCTATTGGCGACATTAAGCGACTCCTGACTGGAAATCAGAGCGACAACACGCGGGCGAATATCCAGGCGATCGTTGATGCGCTGTCCGGCGGTGCGGACGAAGCGCGGTGTCTAGCTATCGCGAAGGAGCTCCTCAGCAGCCCGCCTAAACAGATCGATGACATGCCCGATGGGGCACTGAGCGTTTGGCTCTTAGCAGCCCAGAAACATCAAGCGAAAGTCGTTCAAGCTCTTCTAATCGAAGCGGGACTGACTGATGAGCAAAGGGAACGCGTTTTGTCTTATGTAATTGCGCAACGTGAGAAACTCGGGTTGGCGTTCTTTACCGCTATGTTGCCGAGCATTTTGCGAAAAGCGGGAGAACCGAAGTCACTCGGAATCGTTATCAACCGGATCGATAATATCCTCTCCTTGGCGAAAAACAGCGATCAGAGGAGTTCACTCGTTACCGCTCTCGTTCCTACGCTGCAGCAACTTACAGGGGATCATCTTGCAATCATCGCTCGTGCAATCCATGACTTGGGGGGCAAGGGTGCCGTCGAACGAAACACCGAACTACTTGAAACGATGGACGCCAACCAATTGGCAATCCTCGCGCGAGAACTGCCCGGGTCAAAGGCAATTGCACGGCATATTAGTTCTCAAGGAAAAGCAACCGGCGAATAGAAGTATACGGCCCGGGGCAATGTCCTTGCGGTTGCTCGCTCGATGAGAGCAGTCAAGCCGCAGGTGTCGTACGATAGCGCCGGCGACCTTCAGTCTACGGTCGATTGCGATTGGCTGCCGTGCGCTCTTGACGAATCGAGGCGCCGACACGATGTTTCTATTTGGACCGTGGCTCCAAACGTGTCGCCAAGTTAAAAGCCACTCCTTATCAAGTGTGCACGCCGAACCCCATCCTCGGCTGCTGATTAAATGGCGTCCGGCTGCCGATGCGATGAGGTTTCGCCATGCACTTGCTTGTCCATGAATCCAATCTGCCTTCGATCAAAGAAAGCCTGAGAAAGGCCCATACTTGCACGCAGCCAACCCACCGCACGGAAGCGGCTGCAAAGGCTCTCGGTTTCTTCACTTATGCAAGCTTCCGGAGCTCACTGAAGACTGGCGTTGTACCGGTGAGCGTCGACGATGAGGTTTATTGCTCCAGTCTTGCCGTGCCAACGAAAACGGAGGGGGGTAAGCCTGTTCGAGTTCTCTCGCGAGCTGTTGCTCGCGCCATGCTTCGCAAGGTGCTCGACGAACAACCGGAACTGACACTGCGTGGCTTTGATGCAGGGTGGCTCGGAAGTCGCGACGAATTGCGTAAGCCGAGAGATGAGCGTGAAGCCCTTTTTGCGGAGAGGCGACGGGAAGCTTATGACGATGACTGGGCCGCAGACCAATTCGAACTGGCTCTGGTTTTCCTTTCACGGCAGGTCATCATTAAATCGCTCAACCGAAAAGTGGGAAGTTATGGTCTGAAGCATCGCGCTGAAGATCTGTCACGATCATACGGCCTGTTCACGCATCTCGGAGACTATGTTTCCAACGGCATGCTTATCGCCGCGGCCTATGCGACGGGCTTCACCGTGAGGCGCGCTGCATTCGATTCTTACAATGCTTATCTGAACATCTCCATGCACACGCTAAAAGAGTCGCAAGGTGGCGGAAGAAGCACGCGCGAAGAGAGGCGCGCCATCGTCCGCTCCATGTATGCGCCGACGGTCCCCTTTAAAGCAGCGTAAGCGGAAACGGCGGCGGGAACCGAAGAAAACCGGTTCCTGCCCGGTTCTGACAAGGAGCTCACTTGATTACTTGAGATATCGATGCGATCTCGGTCGCATCGGATTTCAGGACCCTTCCATGGCAGCTCGAAAACACATTCCCAACGAAACCAAACTCCGGCTCTTTTCGGAAGCTTCGGGGCATTGCCAACGTCCCCAGTGCCTTGAGACGCTTTTCCCGGCCGAATTGGGCGGGGACAAGCATATCGCTGAGATGGCTCATGTGATCCCGCACGGGAAAGACGGACCGCGTCATGCAGAGCGGCCTGATGGAGAGTTTGAGGCCGATACTTTCGAAAACCTCATACTGTTGTGTCCCACCTGTCATACGATCGTGGACAAGGATCCTGGCGCACATCCACGAAATACCTTGTTGGACTGGAAGGCGAACCATATTTCCGCGTTGGCACGCAAGATAGGCATCCACGCTTACGAAGACCGCGGCCAAGTGCGAGACGCCGTGGTTGCGGCCATGGAGGAAAACAAGGCGGTATGGAGAAAGTTCGCGCCCACCGAAGGATCGGATTTCGAATACAATCCCGAGTCTGAGGCGGCGAAGACTTGGACCCACAGGATGAGAAGCGTCATTCTGCCGAACCATTTTCGCATTCAGGACATCATCCTCGCAAACCTTCATCATGCCACGGGGGAGGAGCGGGAGGCTTTTGGGCAGTACCAGGAACATGTCAGGGGCCTCTCCGAGCGTCATGTTTGCGGCGTTAATGGCAGAGCCATCCGCTACCCTGAAAAGATGGACGGAATCTTCGCATGACCTGGCAGGTTAAGTTCGCTCGGAGCATCGTCACGGAAATTGCGGGAGTGACATCCGTAGAGCCTGAGGGGGGTGAAGCCCTCAGGATCACGATGCAGGATCAGCCTGACGTCTTGGCCGTTATCTCTCCCGCCCATAGGGTGAACGCCGAGGCGGCGGCGCGCTACCACGACGAATACCCTGACATGGATTTTCTCTGCGGATACAGGACGTCCTGCCTTTGGGAAGGCGACGCAATCAGATACCTGGAAGGCAACAATATAGGCTGGGGTACCATTGGCACACTCAACTCGGCTCTTCCAAAGGGCTCCGTCAATTCGGCCGCCCACAAGGATTTCTTCTTCTCGGACCGGGCCCTGAGGCAGTCGCGAGATGTTGCGAACGTCTTTCGGGAATTCGATCAGGTCCACACGGTAACGCTCGTCAGCGGGCGTGCGCTCAGAATCGGTATGATCATGAAATACGAACCGACAGCCGACAGTGTCCGCACCCTTTGGGATCAGTTCGGCGCCGTCGACATTGCTTGGAATATCAATCCGAATGGGAAGCCCACTCCAGAGGCCATCGAAGCCGGACGCGAACTGGGATGCGAGGTGGTCCAGTGGGACGACTTGAAGGCGATTATGAAGAAGGGGTGATGTCGGCGGCTGATGTGGCGCGTCACCTTCTCAAAACCTGCGGTTCCTTGCGCGACTTTCAATCCTACATGTTTGGATCATCGCTGTTCGGCATCGGCAGTGACTACGATATTCTCATTGTCGGACCGTCGGGCGAACCTCTGTCACGGCTTAAGGCGGAGATCGGAATTGCAGGTGAGGAATTGCCTCTGGATGTTCTGTATATGTTGCCGTCGGAAGCAGAAAAGACGGGATTCGTCGTCAACGAAGGATGCGTTACGCTGTCTCAGGTGGCCGATTGCGAGCAGAGCGAGCCTGTCGCAAACGATAAAGGAGTTTAATGTCGGCCACTCCGCAGTTATCGGCTGGACTATATGTCCTCCAACACAAAGCCAACTGTCATTCGCTGCGGCGTTGTTCGTTGAAGCTTTGCATGTGGGTACTTTCTTGTGAGCACGTCACGAACGCGAGCGACCGTGTCGTCTGATGCCTTGGCTCCCACGATCACCGATGTGACAGCATCAGGTGGGAAGGATCGCAAGTGGATTTTTTCGGCACCTAGATCAACAGTCCTTTCTATCTGTTTCATAGAGCAATTTATGCGCCATTCCCGTTCGTATGCCCAATCCGTTGCTTTTGATGAAAACGCCGCTTGCAAATCATCAAAGAGCTCGTCGTTCTGGTCGTCCAGATACTTGATCTTCTGCAGTTTCGACTCCGCCGGATCCTTGTCGTTCTTGAACCACGGGTGGTCTGTGCTGAATGCGACCACCAAGCCCGTATGATTTCCGCCGTAATGCGCCCACATCGCGGCAATGTCGTAGCGCTCTGATAGCGAGAAACACAGGAGGATTGAGCCAATTTCCGTCAGAAATTCTTCTGGTGATTTAACCAAGTCAAGACCGCCAGAAAACGTCTCAACGAACGCGTTCATTTGAGATCGCATGAGCTGCTCTACGGATATCCCGTGTTGCTGCTTCAGCATTTCTCTGACGAAAGTGGTCGGAATATTTAATCCCGCCTTAGCCAAGCTTCGTTGGATCTGCTGGTCGATATAGTCAGGCGTTATTGCTGCGAGAGTCGCGCCCCTCATCATTGCTATGAATTTTGGACCGGCGAAGCGCCGAAAGGTTTTACGGACTTCAAAGGAGTCGTTCGTGTCGAGAAGATGCGTGAATCGTACCATGCCACCCTCGAGCACGTCCGCAACACGGTCTGCTATCATATACTTGTAGAGAACTGGCGGCGGGGGGGCGGATAGCTTGAAGTCTTCTGGCTTGAACAGATCTGGAATGGTGGGCATTACGTCGGACATCTACCGCTCACAAGGAATCAAACTTCTCCGCCCAATATTTTAGGATCGTAGGCGAAGACGCAATGGCCTCTTCTGATCGAGCTATTTGCTCCAAGTTGACCTGCTCAACTTCCTGTGGCGTAGCGACACTGCGGAGCCGAGCAGGTTCATCTGCGTTTTTAGGAGGGGTGCATAACAGAGCAACGTCTTTACTCAATGGCACGCTGAAGCCGAAGGAAAGACCCTCATTTGGTAAGGGATTACTCCCCAGGATGAATTCGCTGCCGGTAGGAACGTCGACCAAACGAAGATCCATCTCGTAGATGCATTGGGCTACAGGAAACCGTGCCAGCAGAGCGTCGGTTTGCGGTAACATAGGGTCGAATGGTGACATCGCTTCAGCGTGCTCCGCAGTAGCGAGAATTGTTTCTTGTGGTGATGCCAGAAGATATCGAAAACTCTCTTCATCGATTCCGACGCCGAACTTTCCCTGCAGGTGCTCATTGAAAGCGTCGAGGTCTGAGTAATCGTGAGCTGTGGCAAGTTCCAACGTGAAAGCCGAGGCTAGAGGCTTATATCGATTCAAGACGTTGGGATGGCGGCTGGTCGCGAGACCTAACCAGACACAAAGCGAGCCCCAGTCGTCATCGCTTAGAACAGTCTGGGTAGGTAGAGACCGGACGATTAGCTTGGAAGCAAGTCCTTCCCATTGCGACAATTGGTCTTCCACCTCATCAGTGGGGCGCCAGCCCTCATCGAAGGCCAGATACGTCCAATCAGAAGTCATGGTGTCAGCCAAGGAAGCCTGCACATAACGACCACGTTTTGTTTTGAAAAGGCGGCCGCCAGGACCGCAGAAGTGCTTCTGCCAGAACCGCGGTACGAAGTGATGGTTATGCTTTTCGAATTTCGGCGGCTTGCTGAAATCTATCACCGTGTTCGCTCCCCGGGTGCCTCAATAACTCCGATCAAAATCGCTATCAGAGCGAGGCTGCAAATATCAAGTAGACTGTCAGAACAACCTCGAGTTGGCGTTTTGGGACGACTTCTACTACACGTTCCAAGTCCGCAATGACCTGATTTATGCCGTAGCACGAGGTATTGATTGGCCGCCTTTGCGCCTGTTGCGGGGATGTTCACGTTCTGTACGTCTAGGATCGCATAATGTATCAACGGGAATAAGAAGATGGGCTACGGCCCGCTAGCAGGTTAGGGACCTAAAGCGACAGGAGGTGAGGCTTTAAGACGTCCACTGTTTCCGTAAGGCCGTTCGGCTCCATATTTAAAAGCAGGATATCTGCGGTTTTTTCCGGCTTTCTGAAGCGCTCTCTCATACGGCTAATCGCTGCACGCTCTGCCGGCATCCAAGGCGATAGTATCAGCAATAGAGGCATCCGCGACTTCGCTTCAAGGTTCAGTCCGGGGAGCAAAACCCTCGGGGAAATCTTTCAGATTCTCGGTGACGATTACCGCAGCCTGCGTTTTCAGAGCGGCTGCAACTACATGCGCGTCGTTGTCGTCAAGAAGACCGTCACGATTGCCGCCAGAGTTCCGCTGCAGCCAGATGGCATGACCGAAGAGTCAGGCTTCCGTCACTCAATCCTTTTGCGGAATTGATCTGCGATATGCCGGACCGGTCGATCGGAGCCTTTGCCGTAACGCGGAATATCGCACCAGGTGCAGACCCGATCGAAACGCGATGAGATTTCCATGACTGCTAGTCAGAATCGGAAGGTTTTCCGCATCTGACTGGGTCTGTTCTCATCTCGATCTCAGCGCCGGGTGAGAACGAATCCGGCCTCATTGGACGAGCTCGAGCGGGGTTTGGAGAGAGGTGTGCGGGTTATTTCAAATGGCGTTCAAGCACCGGCACGCACATGTCGAGATCGTGTGAGGCGAGGTGTGCGTAACGCATGGTCATTTCAAGAGTCTGGTGACCGAGCCACATTTGAACTCGCCGAAGGTCGATGCCGCCACGCACGAGACGAGACGCGCACGTATGCCGCAGGACGTGTGGAACGATATCCTCTTCATCGCCCAGCCCGGCGTCTAGCTTGGCTGCATTCCAGACCGCGCGATATTTTTGAGGGTCGACCGATGAGAACGGTCCGGGAGATCTATCAGCAAGTGCGTCCATTGCGTCTTTTGCCCTGGAAGTCAGCGGTACCGTGCGGCTGCGACCAGATTTGGTGACCCAGAAGGTCACTCTGCCCTCATAAATGTCATTCCATTTCAGAGCGATGGATTCGCCGAGGCGGGCGCCGGTGTCCACCAGGAAAATGGAAAGCTGCAAATAGAGATCTGAACGACTGCCGATCTGTCGAAACAACGCTTCTTCTTCGGCTGCCTCCAGGAATCGCAGGCGACCGGCTCTCTCTTTTTGCCGCCTGAACTCTGGTAAGCTGTGGATGTCTCCCATCTTGTACGCTTTCCGCAGCAACTTACTCAGCGCCGCCATCTTCCTGTTGATGGTTGCGTTGCTGTTGCCACGTTTGCGTAGCGCGCCGATGAGGCTGTCGAGCATGTCTTGTGAGAAGGTGGTGAACCTGACGCCGATCAAAATCTCGTCCAGTTCGCCGACGAAGGCTTTTACGTTATATTTGTGGCTGCCCTCTTCCCACAATATATCGGCATAGCGCTGAAGCAGTTCACCCAGTGTGGTTTCTTTCACCACGCCGACTGGGCGTTGCGGGCTGAAACTATAGCTGACCTCATATCCCGAACGCATATCCGGAAAGTTGAAGCCGTCCGCCTGTTTTTCAGCGTCCCGTCCCACGCTCGCAGTTCCCCCTCATTCTCGCGAATGAGGCCGAGAAACCGGCTGCGTTCAAGCCAGCGCTTTCACCTTTGGGCGATTTCAGCGACTCGAAGCAGGTAAACGTTGCGAAACAGCAACAGCCCGCAACTCTTCCGAGTTGCGGGCTTCGCTTCTGACCGAGGTCAGACGATCTTAGAAGTCGCGCTGCAGGCGGACGAAGCCGAGAACCTGGTCGTCAGCGTTGTCAGCATCTTCATACTGAACCGAAACGCGGGTCGCGAGGCCTTCGGTGATCTTGTAGTCGACCGTCAGACCAGCGCGCCACATGTCGTCGTTGCCGAAGCTGGTGAGCGAGTCCTGCAGGCTACCCCAGTACTGAACGCCGGGGGTGATAGCGAGCTTGTCGGTGGCGTTCCAACGGTACGAAGCAGCAACCGACCACTCGGAAGCAGCCCAGTAAGCGTTCGGGTCGGAAGCCCAGATGCCAGCAACCTGGAAGACGCCCGGGCCGAGGTCAGCCGAGAGCAGAGCGCGGATTGCGCCTTCTTCGAATTCAGAGTCGTAGCCGCCGAGCAGGTCGAAGGAAACGCCGCCGAGCGAAGCCGAAACGATACCCTGGACGCCAATGCCGTTCGGCTTGGTGGAGAGGCCTTCGAGTTCGTCGATGGCGATACCAGCCTGGAACGAGCCGCCGTCATAGAGGTAGGCGATCGAGTTGAATTCGGTGTTGTTGCCGATCGAGTCGGTTTCGCCGTTCAGGCCCTCATCCCACCAGCTGTAGAAGAAGCCGGCCTTCAGGCCGCCCAGCTGGATGTAGGCTTCGTCGACGTCGATGCGGCTGTCGCCAGCGTCGGTGTCGTTGTCGGCGTTGAACTCAGCAGCGAAGAAGCCGGTGAGCGTGCCGTACTCGGTGTCGCTCTTGGCGTCGAACGAGATGTAAGCGCGCGAGAAGGCATCCCAGTCAGACGTGCCAGCCGGGCCCCAGCCCTGACGACCGTTGACTTCGTTTTCACCAAACGAGGTCTGGAAACGGATGAAGCCGCCGATCTTGAGGCAGGTTTCGGTGCCCGGGATGTAGAAGTAGCCAGTGCCGAAAGCGTCGCAAACGCGAACGTATTCCATGGGCTCCGGCTCGGCTGCGACGATGGCGTCGGCTGCCTGTGCGCCGGAAACTGCTGCGAGAGCTGCAGCGGAGCCGAGAAGAAGGCTCTTGATGTTCATTTCTGACCTCCAGACAAAATCAGGTGCGCCGCGAGCGTTTGCAAAGGTGATTTGGGAGCGTCAGAGAGGACCACGCGACAATGTGAACTTGTCGCCGCAGGAAAGGCGGAGCGTAAACAGCGTACCTGATTTTTGGTCCAATACCGTTGCGTCGAGTTCCATCGCGCCCCGGGTTGCGGAAACGTCGACTCCACCGCCAGATATCCACCCGCGGACCCCGCTCAGGCCTCCTGCGCCAGGTTGGCGCCGATCGGTCTTGTCTTTATAAAAATATCTAAAGAATGTGCATTTCTCGGTGTGATACCTTTTCCTGTGTTGCGCTCCAAGAACGCCAGGTGACTGATGGGCTGCAGAAGACCTCTAGTAATCGCGTTGAACGCCATACTTCTAACCGCGGTTAGCCCTGTGAAGGCAAGTAGCGGGCAGGGTCTGCCGCCTATTCGGCAGCTTTTCGGTGTCGAGCTTGGGGCCAATGTCGGTCAATACCAGGCTGTGGGGGAAGCAGTGATGGAGGCCGAACTGAATGCACCTGAGTGGGTTCAGCGAATTGTTCCTCCGGAACCGAATTCCCTGTTTAGCCAATACGAGGTTCTGTTCAATTCAGAGACAAGAGAGATATACCAAGTAAGAGCGCAAAGCACGCTCTCAAGAATTAAATGTGAAGCAACCGTGCATATCCTGTCTGGCGTATTAAAGAAGAAATACGAAGGATATGACTTTTTAGAACTGGAAGGCCATTTTGCAGTAGATGATGGGAGTTCATCAATTATGCCATCTTATCAGCTCGTTTGTACTGGCGGCAAAATGCTGATGTGGCTTATCGATGTTGAGGCACACGGGCTGCACGTCAAACAAAACAAGGATAGGTCGCCCGTCAGCACCAACGGGCTTTGATTTAGATCGCGCCTTGAGCGTGTTTCGATCGCCCGCGCCAGCTCGACCGTCTTCCGTGGCTTCCCTTCTCCGAGGTTTTCCGAAACGCACCCGGCGGAAATCGCACCTCTAGGCGCGTAGCAGACCCGCGCACAGCTGATAGGAAAGGGGCGGGCGGGCCGACATCGCTCTCCGACAGGTTAATGTGTTCCGCGCTCACTTGATCGCCCAGTCTATCAGGGCATCGTCCTCTTCATCCGCTGTCATTTCGCGGATTTCCCATTGACCGCTACGCCAGCGCCGCCAATAGAACTTGCCCTCCCTGCCGGCTTGATGCCATGCAGTCCAGCCAAGCATTCCCATCGCAAGGTTCTGAATAGCGTCCCGCATGGTACCCATAGCTCAGGCGTCCGGAACCAAGATGTCTTCGCGGATCAGTCTCGCCAGCTCGTCTTCGTTCGTTACGCCGAACTCACACCAGCTCACCAACAATTTTGCGGTGCGACTGCCTTCCCGGCTGTCGGCGAGATGTCCCCGCTCGTCACACCAGTCACGCAAGATCCGGCGAAGCACGACGATCGTTTCTGAACTCACTGCCTCTTTTGGCCAATCCGTCTTCCACATTCCCACCTTCCCCCTCTAAAACAACGTCCTCTGTGCCCCACCCACACGGTGTGAATCCCGGTTTTCTAATGCTGAGTGCTCCGATAGACATTGCCACGCACCGGCTCCAGTGTGCCTGGACCTCCGCACTTGTACGGAGGTCCAAGCCTGCGCGGTTGAAAATGGAGGAATTGCGCGGCAATAGAACCAACACGTTTTCATCTCTAACTTGTGTTTTTATGGTGCGCAATTTCAAGTAAATAATTGCAATTGCCCGACTGGAATTCAATAAAATTCTAAAAGTCGCAGCTAATCAATTGGGGTTACTCTCGAGCCAGACGGTTTCTGTTGGAGCGTTGCGAAACGCAATTGCAGCCGGCTGCCTGATAACCTACTCGGCCCCGACCTTGAGATCCGGACATGGATGCCTGCGTCTCGGTCACTTTGAGCCTGCCCGGATCTTTCTGGCCACGTCGCTGTTTTCGCCGCAGCATTCCGTGACGATTTTCAAACAGCGTTGCCGCTCCATTGCAATCGCTTCGGCAACCATTAAGGCGGGGTCGCGTTGTCCGCGTACAAGGTGACGGGCAGAAAGGCTCCAAGCTGCTATGGATATTTCGTCTGGGATCATCATCTTTCTCATTTGATCGGCCGTGCGTAGGGGGCCTCGCTTCCCTGAAACCTCTTGGGGGCGTTTTAAAGCTCTCTGTCGACCGCCGACCTCGTGGTGTGGCTGAACCCGGGTGTTCCGGACAAAACCCGGATCTCCTACACCACGACATGCGTTTCCTCAGGGACGACTTGAGCACCATCGGACGTCCGACGTGGCCGTCGGCAGCGTGCCGTCGCCGCTTCGAAAATGGTTCGCCGGCCATGTCCGAAACAAGGGAATAGCCAACGACGGTGGTTCCTGATTGATCGACCTCTGGGGATATCCGCCGGACGCGCAAGCGGCGAAGCCGGCCCGCGCAACGTTTCTACAGAGATCATGGGAGACTGGCCAGACGCAGGCCGGACTTAGCGAGACCATCGTCCAGGAGTTCAATCAACTCCGACGTATAGCCGAGGGCGGTAAGCTCAGTCTTCGTCGAGTGCGGTGAGCTGCCCTTGTTCCAACGTAACCTGTCGAGCGCGCTTGTCGCCTCTCGCGTCAGATCAAGCTGGCCTGCCGCCGCGATCCGCAGAACGCTCACGGCGGTGTCGTTCGGTCTGGCCAACTGGCGCGCGCGCTTGAGCGCTTCGCGGTAGGCGCGGTTTCGGTAATCCTCGAGCGCCAGAGTGAGCGCGGCGTCACGGTGGAAAAACTCGAAATCTGTTTCCGCCACCTGCGCCAGGCGCACGCCTTCTGCATACTGGCCATTGATAAAGAGCAACAGTCCGAGCCGAGCCGAAATAGCTTCGTTCAACGGATTGAGTGCCGCGGCGCGGCGACCGGACACGAACGCCGCCTCGGTATCACCGGCGACAAAGCGGGCCTGCATTTGGGCGACGTAGCTCTGGCTCGACTGCGGAGCCAGGGCTACCGCCCTGTCCGCAAGCTTCACCGCACGCGCTGCCTCCGTCAGAGAGGATCTCGCTTCGCCGGTTGCCACCAGCACCATGGCCAAGCTTGCGAGGACTTCCGGGTCCGTCGCCCGATAACTCACCGACTTTTCCAGGCAGGCATGCGCAGACGCCAAACCTTCCGGGTCAAAGCGTGCCATCGCAATATCGGCGAGCAGCACGCAACCATAGCCAATTGACGGCTCCGCTAGCTGACGCGCCGCCTCCAGGCTGACGATGACGCCTTCCTCGCCGGCGAGCGAGCGAGCGAGCCGCGCCAGCAGTCTTTCCTGTACTGTTCTCGCGTCGCCATTGTCGAGCGTCGCCTTCGCGGTGCCAGAGCGGAGCGCCTCATTGCTTTGTGCATCGACGACCTGCCACGAAACCTGATGTTCGGTGGCGTCGGTACTGTAGGCAACCGAAAGCCTGTATCCATTGCCCCCCTGCGATGCAGCGTCAATCCCGGCCATTGGCGCTTGCGTCAATGTGCGTAGCGAGGAGAACTGCGACAGCACGTGAACCAACTGGTCGGCTGCCTGCCGCTGGGACTTTCCGGTTCCGCCGCCTGCAGCAACCTCGACGACGATCGTCGGCTTGGCCGAGAACACCGGTTGCCACGGAGGGGCTTCGACGACCGAGAGGTAGAACGCTCCGGCCATCGCCGCAGCGCCTGCGATTGCGACTGAGATCAGGCCAAAGGGGCGTCGTTTTGGCTGGGCCACGTCGGGCGCGACGTAAGGCGGCTCTTCCGGCTCGCTTTCCGTGTTCGTGGGGGCCGTTACGGTTGTCGAGGGATCCGGGGAGGGGGCATCGCTTCCCACGAAAGAAGGAACGTAGTTGCCTTTAGGCAGCTCGATGCGAACCCGGACTTCCTCGCTTGAGGTCCCGTAGTACTGTGCCAGCGCCGCCCGCAACCGCGAGACTTCGACACGCACGATCGGATCGCTCGCGGGATCGAAAGAGGTCGGCCGGCCGAAAACGTCTATCGCAATTGAATAGGCTTTGACCCCTCGCGAGCGGCCAGCGAAGAATTCATCCACCAGGTAACACAGGAGTTTGCGATGGCGCTCAGTCGCACGAAACTGAGTGTCGGCGAGCATTCGCTCAAGTGCCGCACGCGCCTCAGATTCGGTGACCGCACTAGAAACGGTTTGACTCGCGTCTCCGGCATTCATCAAGAACTCCCGTCATCGCGCAGGTTCATCGGTGATGTGAGCAGCATCGTAATAGCGCTGGCAATCGTAATGATTGTTTTTCTGATCATAAGATCCTCTTCGAGCACGAGGACGGCGCGTTCGGAATTAAGAAACCGTCCTGCCCAGGAACGAGTAAACATGGCTGTATTCGATCGCGAAAGATCAGCATTCGAGGGCAATCGTATATTCGCGTAAGTTACGCTGCGCGTGTGGGTGGGCGCCGTATTGTCATCAGTATGATTTTTTCGTTCCGAATAATGTTGATCCCATAAACATCCACTGGCGAACCGTTGCCGCCGTCTGTCGAGGCCGAATGACCGTAGAATTATCGACCAAGGATCGCACTCAGCTCCGTGAAGCTGCTCCGCTGCTGACTTTTTCGAACGGGCAAGCAATTTACAGCCCAGGAGAAACGGCCGACCGCGCCTTCCGCGTCGCCTTCGGGACAGTTCGCATCTACCGGATGCTTGCCAATGGTCGCAGACAGATCCTTTCGTTTCATATGGCAGGCGAATGGTTCGGAATCGAAGACGGCAGTCACCGACGGTTCTGCGCGGAAGCAATCGGATCGACCGGTATTCTCTCCATGAATGCCGATAGAGCCGTGCCCCTATCCTTGATATTTCTGGCACTATCATCGGCGCAGGAGCATCAACTCGTAGTCGGCCGACCGAGCGCCGATGAACGCGTCGCTGCGTTTCTGCTCGCAATGTCGGCCCGGCACCATGGCTCTTATGTGTTCGAGTTGCCAATGCCTCGAAGCGACGTTGCAGACTACCTGGGTTTGACCATTGAAACGGTTTCGCGCGCCATCACTCGACTGAAGCGACACCGGCTAATTCGGCTCGACGGCTCCCGAAGGATCGAGATCCTGGATATCGATGCCTTGCAAACCCTTTGCGGATGATAGCACTTCAGGACAATGCCGCACTAAGCGAGGAATCCCTGGATTTCTTTGACCAGGGCTTCTACGAGCTCTTCGAATTCCCGTCGGCGTTCTTCGCGTAGGGTGTCGGATACATGCCGACCTTGGCCAAGGCGCCGTCAGCAACGGCCAAGTCTTCGCACAATCCTCGGAAACTCTCCCGACCAAGCAGAAGCTGTCTTATTTGGAGCGACTTGGCGGGAAAGCGGCTCAGCGCCGCCTGAAGTCCGACGTTACGTTCGTTTGAAGTCAATCGCGCTTTCATGCACCCCTCCGCCCGGATCCTCGATATACGCTCACCGGATAGTGAGGAGAGGGTGTCGGATGAATAGGTATCATACGCGACGATACCATGGCGTGTCGGTCGGTTCGATTCAGCGAGGCGGCGACCACATTGGGAGTGATTGATTTCAAAGATTTTTTTGACGCTGCTGCTATTCATGCGTGAGTTCTAAAGATAGTGTGATCTGAGTTGGATTTTTCACTGAGATCGCCTTCAAGTTGGGTGCGGTCGGCAACGAAAGGGATGTGATGGTCGCTGAAAGTTCAGGCACGGAGCAACTTGCCGCGCCCTCTGCCGACGATGTGCGAGAGCAGCTAGCCCGCATCCTTTCCAGCGACAAATTCCAGCTTCCTGATCGGGCTCGAAACTTCCTCCAATTTGTCGTCACTGAAACCCTGGAGGGTCGTTCCGAGTACCTGAAGGCATTCACCATTGCGCATGATGTATTCGGTCGAGGAGACACGTTTGATGCGCAAAGCGACCCGGTCGTTCGAATTGAAGCTGGCCGGATCCGTCGCGAGTTGGAGCGCTACTACCTCTTGTCGGGGCCAGTGGAGCGAGTAGTCATCACCATTCCGAAAGGTGGCTACGTGCCGGCCTTCGAATTCAATCCCGAGTTCAAAGGCGTCGAGCCGGCCGAGGCTGAGACTCTGCCCCAAATCCAGCATCGGCTTGGGTTTCCGCCTGCAATCCCGGAACCGCTGAAAACAGGGTTTCGCACCGGATTTACGCTGAAGGCGGCGCTGGCCGCAGCTGTCGTGGGCTTGGTGATTACGTCGACACTGCTGATAAGAGCGGTCTTTACAGATTTCCGGTTTACATCAGTGGCGACCCCATCCGATCGACCGGCGATCGCGGTCGAGCGCTTTAGGGACGTCTCGGTAAACGACCGGTCTTCGGGCATGTCGCTCGGTCTCACGGACGAGATCATCGGCAATCTCGTCAAGTTCAAGGAAATCATGGTTATTGAGGGTACGGCGGCTGTTGCACGCAATCGTTCCATTTCAGGTTACATCCTCCAGGGCTCTGTGAGAGTTGAGAGTGACAAGGTCCGATCGATTGCGCGGCTCGTTCGGCGTTCGGATGGCGTGATCATCTGGGCGAACAACTACGATTCAGATTTGCGTGCGCAAAGCGCATTCGAAATTCAAGACGCCCTCGCGAGAGACATTGCTTCCGCGGTCGCGCAGCCTTTCGGCGTCATCTTTCAGACCGACACCAAGGACATTGCATCCCAGAGTGTAGGCGGAGTGGATGCTTATACCTGTACCTTGGCCTATTACAGCTATCGCACAGAAATGACGCAGCAGGCGCACGAGGTCGCGAAAGACTGTCTGGAGGAGGCGACCAGCAGAGCACCCGCTGATGCGACGATGCAGGCGTTTCTTTCGCTTCTCTATCTCGATGAAGTGCGTTTTTCTTACAAGCTCGGCGTGAAACCACTGCCGGCTTCGCTGGAAAAGTCTTTCAAACTGGCGGAGCGCGCAGTCGAACTCGATCCGCAAAATGCCCGCGCTCTCCAAGCGCTCATGCTCGCCAACGTTTTCCGAAACGATATTCAATCTGCCTTGCGAGCCGGCGCGGCGGCCTATGCCATCAACGCGAACGATACGGAGGTCGCAGGCGAGTATGGTTTGCGCCTGGCGATGTCCGGAAAATGGGATACCGGATGCGGGCTTGTCTCGAACGCTGTGAGCAAGGGGGCGGGTCCAAAGGGTTACTTCGAAGTTGGCATGGCGCTCTGTGCATTCATTGAGGGGGACCTCGGAGCTGCGGAACTCTGGTCGCGAATGTCGGACCTCAATTACAATCCGATGCACCACATGGTCTTGACGGCCATTCTCGGGGCCTCGGGCCGGGTCGATGAGGCCAGAACCGAGCTGAACTGGCTTACCGAACACGCCCCGGCGCTCATGCCGAACATCGCGCGGGAGGTCGCCGTGCGCATCGCGCGTCCGGAAGATCGGGAACGCATCTTTGCTGGCTTGCGTGCGGCCGGTGCAGAAATCGAAAAATCTCCGAGCGCGACCAATTAACCGGCTGACCGGCATTGCTGCGATGACCTTGAAAGGAAAGAGTCTCGCATGCCTGGGCGACCAGGCGAGAGATGTGGTGGGCCCGGCAGGACTCGAACCTGCAACCAATCGGTTATGAGCCGATGGCTCTAACCATTGAGCTACAGGCCCCACAAGAGAGTTTTTTACGGACAGCAAACCGATTGATCAAGTTCGGCTCGCGACGAATTTGTTCCGAGCCGTGTTTATAGTTCCTAGTTTAGCTGACCCTTCCCCGATCAAGCGCGCCATCCGGAACCACTTCGAGTCGCTGCGCGGCTAACACGACCTCCAGCCTATTTCTAACGTCGAGCTTCTGCATCAGCACTGTCATGTAGTGCTTGACGGTTTTTTCGCTGATATCCAAGTAGGCCGCGATTTCACGGTTGGTGCTGCCGCGCATCAGGTGACGGACGATTTGTTCTTCGCGCAAACTCAGGCGCTGCTGTGCCTGCTGGCGTCGGCGCAGTTCTGCAGTTTTCATCGCCATGATAACCTTGGTGGCAAAGCCTGCGGTGATGAAAGTGTCGCCATCGTAGACCGTGCGTATCGCCTGATGCAGATCGCTGGCTGAACTGCCTTTGAGCACGTAGCCTGCGACGCCATAGTTCAGCACCTGGATCGCCGTTTCAATGCTCGAATTCGCTGTGAAGACGATGATCCGCGTATCCTGATATTTCTGTGCAATCACCTCGATGGCGGCAACTGCGTCGCCCGGCATGCTCAGGTCGAGGACGAGGACGTGCGGCGAATGTTCTTCGACGATCTTTAAAGCGTCGACCGCATTCTCGCCCTTGGCGACGATATTGAGATCGCTTTTTCCTGAGTACAAGCTGACCAGTCCTTCAAGTAAAATCGGATGGTCGTCGACGAACGCGACTGAAATGCACATAAAATCATTTCTCCAATAATATAATTTGTGTAAACTTTGTTATGAAATCTAGGATGTCCTCCTTCTATCGATGGAAGTGTTCGTGTTGGCGGAATAGGACTGAAAATATCAATCTGCAAGGGTTGATATACGTCATCATTTCACGGTCGGCATCGTGTGATGCTTGCCGCGTCTCCTTCTCCAAACCCCTAAAATATAGTAGAGAACTGGGCGCTGCTTTTAAAGGGTCTGCTTAAAAAAGGGTTAATTTTACGATGGAGTTTGATGCCCCTCGACCCGGCGATCCTCAGACGAGCGAACGAGGCGGCTATTTATGAACGGGTCGTTGCTCGCCGCATTTCATCCGAAGTACGCTTGGCGGCTTCTCCTCGATGGAGGGCAAGAGTGCGCTTGCTGTGGTCCGGAGACGGAACTCACGTCCGTCGCATGTGTTTCATTATGATCGCTGGCAAAGGAATGGAGATGGAAGCCAATGACAAATATCAAAGCCAAGGGATTTGAGAGCCCATCGCATTTGGGGGAACATCTGGACGAACTTGACCACGAGAGTCCCGCTGAAGATCCGTCGACGGCAGAAGAAGTTCGGTCCAGCGGGGAAGAGATCGCGGAGTTGCGTCGTGTCGTCGCCCAACTCCAGGCTCGGCTGGTGACCATCCGTGAACAGACGGATGGGGTAAATGCGCCTCCGTCTCGACCCATGGACACGGCTGACATACTTTCGATATCGCCGTCTTCGTCCTCGTAAGACGCGCTCATCTCGAGGACACCCAAGCGATCGAAATTCGCTTGCATGTGAAACGAAAGCCAAACCAGATACTCCAGCGGATAGCCGGGGTTTCCTTCGTATGTGACGACGAAGGGGTAGACCGACCAGAACCGGTCGGCCAGAGCTTCGCCGTCGGTGGCAAAGACAAGGAGATCGCTGTTCTCGCCGATATCGTGAAGTTCGATCGTCAAGTCATGTTTGCGCAATGCTACGTAACCGCCAAGTCGATCCCACGGCAAGGACGTCAAGATGATGTCGCGCCATCGTTCGATGGCGTCGTCGAAATCGATGCGAACCAAAAACATGCAAGGTCCCCGCAGAGGCATGCCACAATCAAGAGCTTACAGCCTCGCATAGTACACGCTGCAGTCAACTAATATCAGCGCTATCTAAATTGTAAGTCCGGTTGAGCTTTCTGTACTTTGGGCGAGCAGCCCCCACGAAGCGACACAAAGCTGTGGTGTTTTCAGCGGCCTAGCTTCGGAATGGGTGAGCCTCTGCCCGACACAGAGACTCTGCGGCCAGTGCGACCACGAGGGCTGTGCTGCGGTCGCGTTCTCGATGCTACCCCGGAACGATCACAGCACAATTCATCCATTCTGGGTGAAGAGGGCCCATGTCGGGCCCTCCGGCGTAGTATTGACGGCCTGAGTGCGCCTCAGGTTTTTGCAGAACTGACCGGGTCTCCCCGGACCGAGGCAGAGAAGGGCCGGAACGCCCTCAGGGGTCGTCCGGCTCTCCATTCGCGGTCCTAAACTTCCAGTGGCATCAGCCGTTCAACGCGTCCTTGAGAGCTTTAGCCGGCGCGAAGGTTAACTTCTTGGCTGCTGCAACTATGATGGTCGCGCCGGTGGCCGGGTTGCGAGCCTCGCGCTCTGGCGTGTCCTTGATCTTAAATTTGCCGAACCCGGGTATGGATGTTTCTGCGCCGGATGTGGCGGCGGCAGTCACGGCGGCAAAGACCGCCTCGACAATTGTCTTGCTCTGGACCTTGGTCAGGCCATGCTCGGTGGCGAGCTTTTCTGCAATTTCGTTGGTCGTTGTCATTTGTTTTTCCCCTCTTGTGGTGGGCAATTGTTGTCCGGCAGAATCCCCTTTGTCATCGGGTGCGCAGCGAGAAGGGGCTAAAAATGGGCGATTTCCACAGCACAATCGTGGTTCTCACTTGAAACTTCTGGTGGAGGTTTGTCAGTCGGCCCGCTGGAAACGGCAGCGGGTGATCATTTTGTGCTACAAGGGATCGCCCGCCAGTTGGAATGCCGCGCGTTGAGCAAGGTCGAATTCCCATCCATCACAAGCCACAGCTCGTTTCCCAGGGGGCGAACCGTCAGCGGTTTTCGTTTCTCCTGACGGCCATTAGCCGAGGCCAACATGTGGCGGTTGGCGTTGATGATGCCGCGCTCGCGCGCACGCGCGTTGACCAGGTGCTCAAGTGGAACCATTAGATGTGGCTCACCGAGGTCGAAGTAGAGTGAAGGGTCATCGGGAAGACTTACAAGCATTGCTGCTATTTCGCAGTCGAACGCAAATTCGCCAACAGCACCGCCAGGCTGGAGAGTGAGAAACTTGGGCGACATTTCCTCAGCCGTCATGCAGTGCCTCTCATAGATAGCTTAGTTCTGACCCTTCGCAGACGGTCGGAAAACCGACATGCGACGCGCTGGCGCATCAGAACTGCGATGCGGAGAATTGGTTCCCTATTCTTCGGTGGGTGCTATGTCGAAGTGCGGTGTCGGGCTACGCCGCTGAAAAGGTGCGACGAGCGGTTTGAGACGAGCCCTAACTTCGCTCCGAGGTGTTTTGCTTGCTGTTCAGTCAATCGGAACTGTAGTGATGATACGTCAGTCCGCTTGGGGTCGACACTGAACTCAATTCTCAAGAGGACGTCGCCACTTCCGTCGGTGACGGCCTCTGCCTTCCAATCGGTGACGGCGGAGGCTCGGATGTTGCCTTCTCCCTCTTTGCTCCACTCATTTCTATGCAAGCTGTCTCCCCCTCTGGCTGTGAAAGCTGCCGGCAGAAATAACTTTTGAACACGCGTAGCTCGCGCTCCTTTCCCGGACCACGCGCTGGACGAATTGGTGCATACCAATCCACCGATATTGGTTTTCTTCGCATTAAAATTTGTTAATCAGCTAAATTAGAATTGAGGTAGCCTGTGGTTGTTACGTGCTGCATGCTCCGCATGCAGCAAAGGGCGAGAGGGTCGTCAGCACCAATGGAACACTGGCGCTGTGCGCGAAGCAGTGCAGAGACACGAACAAGGGTAAGAGGTCGTCATGGTCGCGTTCAACGTTGTGCGGTTCAAAGTCAAGCCCGGCATGGAGACGGCATTTCTCGATGCGCATAGATCCATCGCACAAAGCTGGTCGGGTTTGCGTCACGCCAACATCATCGAGACGGGAGAGGGGCGTTATTGCATCATCGCAGAATGGGAAAGCATCGAGGCAATGGCGGCGAGCCGCCCACAGATGATCGCCACGCTCGACAGTTTTCGAGAAACCCTGGAGGATCTCGGCGGAGGCTTGGGGGTCACCGACCCGGTCGCAGGTCCGGTAGTCCTGTCAGCGAAGTAGTGGCCATGCCCTGGAGTGCATGAGACGTAGCCTGGTGAGCCTCTGCAGGGGGCAGAGGCTCTGGGGCTATGCGACTACAGGGTCGAAGGCGCAGTCGCATTCTGAGATGCTATACCTCGGGTGTCGGTACGCAATTCACCCGTTCCGATTAGCACCTTCTCGCCAAGGCGGGGCGTACGACGCGGGCCGACATGGTTGCGTGAGGTATCTCCAACTGAGTGCAAAGCCTGACCTCGGCGGAGCCATCTCGCCGGGACACAAGGGCGGGGGAATCCAGTGGCGCCACGGCTGCGCCGCGGTCGCGAAGGGACATCCAAACCTAGGGTGACAGGAATTGTTCCTCCATCGGACTTCGGTCCGATACGCCTCTCGCAAAGGTCTTAGCTTCGTTGCTGCACGATCCGGTCGCACTAGTGTTTTCTCCAGAACCCTTGCCTCTCGGCCCTGCCTGCGTCGGACCGGCAAGGACCCCTATACGAAGGAAACTCAGAAGGACATGGGTTTAATGCAGTTAGGCCGCGCTCGGTTGGCAATGGCGCTTCCCCGTCACCGACGGGCGATCCTTGAATCAGGGACGACTTTTCGACCTGTTCGAAGCTTACGCATGGGCTTCTGCAAAGCTTGATAGGCTGGTGCGGGAGGTTCCCCGACAGGAGGAGCTCATTACCGAATACCAGCAAGTCTGTCTGGCCTTGCAAGGTGACGTTGAATTGCTGGCGTGGCTGGATCGTCGATCGTAGCGTTGCACAGACAGCAGGTCCAAAAACTCAAGCCCCAAGGCGTTTCGGCGCTCAAGGAACCTTCTTGGCGAGTTAGTCAGCAATCATTCCCATAAGTGTGCGCTCAACCACGCACGTCTCGATCAGCGAGGCTTGGCCATTTAGAACCGCGACGAGTTCCCCGGCAGTCATAAAGCGGAACACAAACCGGTAGAGCGCCATCGCTTCCAAGCCCTCATATTCGTCGGGATCACCCTCTTTCAGTTCTTTTCGCTGTTCAACCGCAGCACGGCGACGACCCTAAAGCTACACTAGGGGATCACCGAGCGTTTGCACTTGTTGGTTCGCCTGAAGCATTTGCCGAAGTTCGTTCAATTCCTTCAGCCGGCTTTGTCTTGTCGAAAAGAAGTCGACGACGCACGCCATCACGCCGCCTATCCGCAAAATCGCCTTGCGAACGATCAGCACCTTCACCGCCAGCAAGGCCCAAAATTCCAATGTTGCGACGCTATTTGTCGGGAAAATGTCGAAAAATACGACCGGAAGCAGACAGAGCCAAAACAACCCGGTCCAGAAATTTGCGGCGAGTTGTGCGGCTTGTCTCTGCAGCGTCGCAAGCCGGCTGAGGGCGCGGTAACGGTTGTCGGCCTGCATCGAAAAGTAGCAGCCTTGCCCGTAGCAGGTTGCTAGCAATAATCCATATGCAATCAGGCCGTAACTCATACTCAACCCCGCTAACCTGGCTTTTGAGACGGTAGACGTCGGCATTGTCCTGGAACCCGCACAGCCCCCTGTATGAGGGATGGCGGAGCTTCTTGTGGGTAAGGCGGGAGGCTCGACTTTGGCGACCACAAACCTCGAAAGTGTGGCCCGGTTCTGCCCCCTCCATCTGGTGCTATCTGAGCAGGCGGATTGCTCCTGGATTGTTGATGGTATTGTTGGCAAGCGCCGCCTTGCAATCCAGCTTGAATTTGCTGTTGCCGATCATGGTGATCTCCTGCGCGACGATGCGCACACATTCGCCACTCGTGGACCCGCTGCCGGCATACTGGATTTCACGTGATGCCGGCATGTAGATGATGCCCGCAAGCGACGAGGCGCTGTTGCCGTTGATCGTCGCCGTCGCCGTATTGTTCCTGGCGGCAACGATCGAGAACCCCGCCCAGTCGCCCGTCAGCGCAGGCGTCACCTTGAAGGTCGAACCGCCATGAATGTCGAGCTGGGCGCCGTTCATCAGGAAGAAGGTGACGCCCTCAGCGGTGACTATCGACTGGCTGGCGAATTTGAGGGGATTGCCGTCGATGATATAGGCGCCCGGTCGCAGCAGGACCTTGCCCTTGATTTCCAGGCCTCCATAGGTACCGGGCTTCAGTTCCACGGTATAGCCGGCGGGCGGGTTATTCGGCGTCTTGCTCGTGCCGTTGCAATCGCCATTGCCACTACCGCCACCGACGAAGTTCTGTCCGCATCCCGCAAGGCTCACCCAACTGCCCGTCGTCGGCATTTTCTTCGACAGGAACGGGTCCTGGACCGGTGCGACCTCTTCCACTGCCTTGGGGCAGGCAAGCGTGAGATGGGCAAGCGTCGCTGAGACTTGGCCAGTGGTGTACAGACACTCCGGTCTTGAGCGTAGCTGATCCGCTGAGATAGATCGACTGTGGGTCGCTCGAATTCGAGGTGATGGTGCAGCCGGACGTATCGACCGTGGCGCTGCCGCTTATTTCAAAAGCCCGGGTTGCGGTCGAGCTTAGAGCCAGCATGCATGCTTCTCTGCCTGGCATGCGCGCGGCAACGCTGACGCGATCGATCGTATAGGATTGAAGGCCGACGAAAGCGGTGGGTATGTGAGCTCATAGGTCGCCGTCGCCGTGGTCTCCACGCCGAGGGCACCGAAGGCGACCTTGATTGCCTGGGACGCTGGTGGCGGCGAGCTGCCCGATCCGCTCTGGTCGACGATCTCTGACGTTCCGAAATTGGCGAAGAAGGTGGTGTTCGCCAGGTCCTTCGCCTTGGTTTGATCCCCTTCGTCACCATAGGACTTCAGTGCAGAAAAGGCGGCCGCATCGAGCCCATCCTGCATTTTGGCAGCCTCTAGATTGATGCGGGCGAGATTGACGGCGACAGAAGCGCCGGTAAACAGTGGTACGATTGCCAGAGCCGTCATGATGGCGAAGTTGCCGTTTTTGTCCTTCAGGATGCGGAAAAAGGCGTTCGTCAGATTGCGTAGCATCTGCCCGGATTCCCTCATTGCTACATTAGGTAATGGTAATATTGCGTGGGCTAAGAAGTCGTTAAAGGCGAACAGATGCCGCGCCTGTCTCAATCGGTCCGCGAAATGCGTGCATCGCTGTCTGCAGGTAAGTCTCACTCAAGCAGAGACAGGCAAAAACCCATCTAATCGTGGGAGTCGCAATGACATACGTATTTGAAGTGGTCGACGAAGCTGGGGCAGTGCGCAACTACGTAGCTAAGTTTATGCGCCGGGAAGCAGATAAGCTTGTCGTGGAGCATCGCGGGCTCCAAATGAGGTTCGCAGTATCGCATATCCGCGACTGGTGTGCGGTGGAGTGAATGGAGCGATCCGCTGCCCTCTTCAGGGACGGCAGTGGGAATGTTCGATGCCGTGAGCGTCTGGTCTCAGTCTCCGTCCCGGAAGTCGATACCGACCCAGCCGATAGATGGGTCTGGCGATGTTGTCCGTCGCGATGGCGCGGCCCGTAGGGCGAGAATACTGCCGCTGAATCACAGGGGCAGAACATCTACGGTTAGGTCATGCGGCCCTTGTTCATCGGGCAGGCTGCCCCGGTCTAATAGGTTCTTGTTCTCTGAAAAAGTCATCCAGACAGGCAAGCGTGCGATTGGCAAGCATGCCGCCGACCCCCGGGAAGCGTCAACGATCGCTTGGCGTCCCGACGTTTTCGAGCAGCTTTTGATATTGCGGATGATTGCGCACCGGATCGAGATCTGAATCCTTCATGACCCAAAGTTTCATGTCACTTCCAAACTGCTGCAAGCAAATTTCCAGAAGCTCAATGGCCCGATCGAGCTTGCCAAGCTGCGAGTAGGTGCAGGCGGCGTTGTAGCGGGCGAGGTTATCGTCCGGATCGATCGCCATTGCACGCGCCAGCCATTCTTCCGCCCGATCCCGCTCTCCGAGAAATGCCAGCGCGACAGCTCCCAGCTGCGCAGGCTTAGAGCTGTCCGGATATTGCCTGAGCGCCTCTTCGGCTCGTCTTAATCCAAGACGCGCATATTTTGCCGCCTCCTCTGGACGTCCGAGGGACTTAAGGACACCGCTTAGGAAGAGTGGCGCTTGATAGTCATCGGGCTGAATTTCCATTGCACGAAGGTAATGCCGCGCGGCTTGCTCGAATTCGCCCTGAGTCATGAAAAATTCGGCGTACAACTGATGGGCTTCGTAGCAGTTGGGATCGAGCGCCAGGGCCTTTTCGAAAGCGGCAGCGGCCTCCGCGGCGTGGCTGTCGATCATCAGGGCGTATGCCCGTGCAGTATGGGCTTCCGCCAGGTCGGGCTCGAGCGTCAAGGCCTTTCCGGTGGTCGCCAGAATGTCGCCGGTCGATATCTTCTCGCCATGCTTGGAATGGAGTCGGGAATCACAGTTCGCCATGCCTGCGTAGGCGCGCGCGAAACGTGGATCCAGGTCCGTGGCTCTGGCAAACATCCGCCGCGCCAACATCAGGGAGGTTCTCGTCGCAGCATGAAGTAGCTGGCGACCTCTTAGATAGTCCGTGTAGGCTTCGATATTGTCGGTCGGCGCTAACTCGATTGCCTTCTTCTCATCCGGCAGGAGCTTGACCTTAAGCTGATCGACAATCGTTTTGGTGATCTCATCCTGGATCGCGAAAATGTCGGTGAGCTCACGGTCGTAACGGGCGGCCCACAAATGGCCGCTCGTCGCACCGTCGATCAATTGGGCATTGATCCTCACTCGATTCCCGGCTCGGCGGACGCTACCCTCAACCAAATAGGCAACTCCAAGCTCTTTCGCTATCTGCTCCAGGTTCACCGCCTTGCCCTTGTGGGTAAAGACCGTGTTGCGCCCGAGCACGAATAGCCCCGAAACATTCGACAGGTCGGTGATGATGTCCTCGGTGATGCCGTCACTGAAGAACTCCTGCTCCGGGTCGTTGCTCATGTTCGCGAAAGGCAGGATCGCCACCGATGGTCGGTATGAGCGCTCGCGTGCTGCTTCCGGAACGCCACTGTCCGGCGATCCCAGATTGATGAAGTAGACATGCACGGGCTGGGCAATGTTCTTGACGGTCTTCTCGCCCTGATCGAGGAACTCAAGTTGGAGCTTGTTGCCGACCTGATGACGCACGAACGCTGAACACGCGACACCCCCGGGCCCAGCCAGGCCCTCGAGCCGTGCGGCGACGTTCACACCGTCGCCATAGAAATCCTCGCCGTCGATGATGAGGTCGCCGACATTGATGCCGATGCGGAACTTTATGTGTCGGTCCTCGGGAATTCCCGCGTTGCGCTCCGGCATGCCGCGCTGGATTTCAACGGCGCAACGCGTCGCGTTAAGAACGCTGCTGAACTCGACCAAAAAGCCGTCCCCCATCACTTTGAAGATGCGCCCGCCATGCTTGGCGATGGTGGGATCGAAGAACTCGCGGCGATGCTGGCGCAGCGTGGCCAGCGTGCGCTCCTCATTGGCTTCCATAAGGCGACTGTAGCCCACGACGTCGGCGGCCAAGATGGCCGCCAAGCGTCGCTCAACCTTCTCCTCGGTCATGCATCACCCTCTCAATTGGCCATTATTCTACTCGATCCGAAAGCTGATGTGCAGCTCCAGCGCCGAAGCACGCGGAACGTGCGAATGCCGGTCTGGCCAATGGAATAGGCTCTTGGTGGGAGCATGGACGACATCTTCAAAGCGCTTTGCGATTCCGCGACGTGAGATCCTCTTCCCGCTGTGGGACCAATTGTCGACAGTCACATGACGCGGGATGTCGCTGGACCAGGCTCAAGTGCCGGGTCGTGTGGGCGCGCTAGCTCGTCCCGTGAAAACGAGAATGTGCCCAATCGGCCGTCGAGCATCACATGGTTGCTCGCCTTGTCGGCCAGGCGGCTCTTTTGACTGGGGGGTCGGCAATCGGCGTCGCTGGCCGTGCTCTAAGACGCTACTGGTGAAAGTATTGCTAGTCCCTTTAGGTTGATTGTCTCCAGATGCTGCCTGTGTCAGCCTGATCTCGTTGCGATTTCCGGAGACATTGTTCCCCGGTTCTGCTGTGGACGCCCGCAACCACCCCGACGACGAGCCTCCACTTCGCGGTGGAGGCTCGTTTCATACGCAGACAACGCCATGCGATCTCGCCGTGTTTAGGCTCTGCGGCTGCATCAGCGGGTGCACGCCACAACGTCATTGGCGCGCGGCCCAGGGCGGCATCTAGGGCACTAGCATTAAGCCACATTACCTGTGTCGTCGTTGAGGGCCTCGACTGCCCTTGATGTCCGTCCGACCCGACGCTCAAACGCCCGCCGCGAGCAGAGCCTTGATGTGCCGGATGTCCGAGCCGCAGCATCCGCCAACGACGCGCAACCCGGGGAGCCGTTTTGCCATTTCAGCGCAAAGCGCGCCGAACTCCTGCGGGTCACCGTCATCAAGTTCGGTGGCTTCATCCAGTTCGGCGTGGCTGCGGCGCGATGCGTTTGGCCGGACCATGCCAATGCGATCGAGCCAGCGCGCTGGCAGCTGTTCGCCGAAATGCTGGGGATGGGCGCAGTTGATCCCGTAATAGCGAGCGTAGCCGCCAGTCGCGGCCTCAACCTCGCTGAGCGCGGAATCGAGGTCCTGCCCGGTCGGCAACCGCCCGTCGGTCTCGACCGTGAATGAGAGTGCGAAAGGCAGGCCAAGTTCACGCGCGCGGTTGACCATGCCGATGGCTTCGCCTGGATGGGTGATGGTGAAAGCGGATGCGATGTCCACACCTTCCTCGGCAAAGGTCTCGAGCTGGACGCTGTGCAGGCCGGCCGCTTCGATTGGGGTCAGAAGCTGCTCGGGTGCATAGCCATCGCCTGCCGGCCCGAGTACCCCTTCGATCAGGATATGGTCACGCCATGGATGGGCGCCCCGCAGATCGCGGGCAAAGGCGATAGCCTGCCGGTTGACGTCCCGGATCGCTGCGTCGTCGAGCCCGAGCTTCGGCCCCCAGCCGCCATTGGCGCGCCAAGTCGGCGTGCCCATCACAAAGCCCCGACGCGCTGCTTGGGCCAAGTCGAAATACGAAACCGTGTAGCGCCGCAGCATATCGCGCCCCTCTGGGCTGTCGAGCAGGACGAAGGAGGCGAACAGGGGCATTTCGGCGCCTTCGTGGAAGATCAGGTCTGTCTCCATTCCCCCATCGCTGATGAATGGGTCTGGCGACGAAAACAGGCGGTCAATTATACCCATGGTGTCCTCCCCCAGAGTAACCATTGTAGCAGAATCCGACGGCGTGATCGAACTTGGCAGCGGCGCGCGGCCGGCGTACTCCGTGCTGCCTTGCGCTCGACATTTACCGTTAGAAAATGAGCTGGCCCCGGGTGTGCGCCCACGGCGAAAACTCATTCGTTGGTCGGTGAGCGACAGTCAGCACAGGGCGGTGGTCCTTTGACAGCGAGATAACGCGGGCCGATGAGCCTCATTGACTCTGCTCTTGCCGCGTTGGAAATAGGACTGATAGTCAAAGGGGACAACACATGGCAGACGAGAACAATATCGAGACCGTTGAGGCGACGACGCCGGCTGAAATCGCCCCACCGAAAAAGCGCCGGGGGCCGAAGCCGAAGAACGTTGTTTCGGAAATCGTGTCCGATAGCCCTAAGGTAGATGTTGCGACGACCGCGCCGGTGCGGGGACGCAGGAAGAACGGCGCAAAGGCGGCCGACGGCGCAGCCTCGATCGCGACCATCGGCAAGACCAGGGCGAAGAACATCGCCAAGCGCGCCGAAAAGACCCGAGCTCCAAAGGAAACGGCGCCGGCGGCTCCGGTCCTCGATGATATCGCGGAACTGCTTCAGCTCGAGCAGGAGAATGCACGCCTGCGCAAAACGCTTTCCGAGAAGCTGCGGGCCGAAAACGCCGACCTGCGCAAGCGACTTGGTCTTTCCTGATCGTTTTCGGTATTGGCCGATCGAACTGTGCGATCGGCCTCCTCCTACAATCTGGTCGCTTGCCGGTTCCAGCACTGGGAGCCGACGCGACTGTTTGCGATAAGGGCGCGCGATGAAGTCACCCTGGAAGTTTTTAGCCGATTTGGCGTCTCGGGGCAGAACAGCCAACAATCCTGCGAGCGCGCCAGAAGCCGAGCCGTCAAAGCAGGACGAACCATCGCTCGCCCCGCAAGAGGACACCACGGCATCCTTTGAGCCGAGCGACGACGTTACGAGCGCGGCAGTCGACGCGCCGGACGAGCAGGTCGACCTCGCCGAGACTGTTGTTGACCCGACTGAGATAAGCGAACCTGCGTCTGCGGCCATTCCGCCCGAGCCACCGCGCGACGACGATCACGGGCTGGAACGCGCACCGTCGACTCAACCGAAAACAGTGCAGCGACGCGCCAGGAAGATAAGCGCCAGACCAGTTGCTGCGGTTGAAGCGATCGAGCCCAAAGAAGTGCCAGTCGTCGTGCGACCGCCGCCGACCATGTCCGAGCAAGTCGCTTTCCTGGATGAAGAGGTCCGGCAGCTCAGACGGCAGCTCTCAGAAAAGCTGCGGTTGCAGAACGAGCAGCTTGAAAGATTGCTGAAGCGGTTTGACCCGTCGTGATCGGGAGGCTCGCCCTTGACCAAAATTGGCCCGCCTCACGACCAACGCAACATCGAAATCGCATAGCAAGACCACGGTCCCCATGTCTTCCATTCACGCCTTCATCTGCGAATTGATCAGAGCTGCCAACGAGGTTGAGAAGCTGACCCCGCACGAGATGAGCCGTCTTCTTGACCGTTCTGTCGACACCATCCGCGATCTGCGCGAGCACACCGACCGGGTTGGTAATCGACGCGCGAAGGACGTGCTGATCGACTTGCAAGTAGCGTCCGCGCGGGCCCGAGATCTTTCACCCGAAGATGCGAGGGATACGCTTCTCGATGCGGCGGAGATCATCCGAGCATTGAGGATCATGCAAGACGGCGATGAATGAGTTCGTCCGATCGGCCTGAGCGCTGACGGGACATTCCGTTTGAATCCTCGTTTCTGGTCCGCCGATGATCATTGATGCAGGACCAATCGGGGCTCCGATCTCCCGTGGCCCATAGAGGCGATGACTGCCACCAGTCCGCGTCGCGACTATTGCAATCCCGGTGGCCCTCATCCGCTTTGTCGAGCAACCCTCGAGCGCCTCCCCATAGCAGCGAAGAAAGAAATAGCGCTCGTGCCTCAGGTTCAGACCAGCTTCGCTCCATAAGTGAGTTAATCGTTGAATACGGATTGAAGTCGCCAGGAGTAGCTCCATGCCAAGCCGAGGAAAAATCGTCGGGCTTTTCGCTGAGAGTGACGTTTACATTGACGGACTGGCCATACCTGCGGGGTTCTACAGCGCAACAGAGAGAAAATCTGATGTCGGCGAGCGTCGCAAGAAATCAGCAATGACGTATGAGCTCCACCTGAATGCGCGCAATCTCAAGGAGGTTCGTGGCTTCACGGGAGACGCGCTTGGCGCCACTCTGGATGCGACCAAAGCGGTCCAGAAGGGCCGTTTCATTGTAGCCTGACGGAGCCAGTTGCTCTTCGTGACGGAAGCGGTGTTCCATCGCCTCTATGCGGCGCGACGACATTCGCACCGGTTGCCTGCGAGGTGGTTCAACCGGGCGGTAGCCGCGTTCCGTCCCATCCTTCACCACTGGCTTGCCTGACAAACCGCACCTTTTTCGGTCCCTCAAGCCGTCCGTCCGGAAAGCGCATGGACAGGTCCGGGCTGTCGACTGGTTCGCCGGTTCTGAAAGAGACGAGCCGCGAATAGTGATCGAAGTTGCAAACGTACTGCCGTCCCGGCACTTCTACGGCGCAGCCAGTCTTCACGACCCGTTTCAGCCTCACCTCCAGTTCTCCGAACTTACATCTTACATACTCGTCTGGCGGATAGCGTCCCGGAGAGCATCGCATTGCTGCGAAGGTGTCATTGAACCCTTCGACGACGGCGTACATGTACTTGGCCATATCGTCGGCGCTCGGTTCGTTGCGATCAGCGTCGCCGGCAATACTCTCGACCTTGATCTCCGCAAGCGCTGCCAATCTTCGGCCCTCCACGGCAATGGCAGCAAGTGAGGATGACGTGCTTCGCGGGCCGAGCACGTTGAAAATCACGTTCTCAGTCGCTTCCCGCGGCTTTGCTTGGCTGCGGGCGGTGGCGAGCGCCGAGCGAAACTCGATCGCTATGCCCGGTATAGCTTCGAGTTGTGCAATTCGCTGGACCATGGGAGCAAGCAGGTTTTCCTGGTCCAGCGCCCCGAATGCGTGTTCCAGCGATTGCCGGTAGTCCTCAACCGGAGCAATCGCTGCGCGGGCTTCGGCGAGGCCTTCGAGAGAGGGGGGTATCTTGGCCGCAACCGCTGCGATTTCTTCCAGTTTTGGCCGAAGCACCTCGGCCACTCGTTTCTTGCAGGCGCTATAGACGCGCTGCTTGACGTCGTCCGGCCAGTTTGACTTCTCCGCCTGACCATAGATCCGCAACGCAACTCCAATGCCTCGCGGAAAGTCCTTCGGACCGGCTTCTAGTTCATCAAGCAAGGCTGCCGAGCGGATACTCCCGCGCGCCTCCGTAATCTCCTCCAGCAGCGCGTGTTTGGTGGTGCGATCGACATAGCTCGTCACGACTTCCGTTTCGAGCATCTTCCACCAGCTCGGTTCATCGACGCGCTTCTGAACGTAATCCTGCGTTCTCGCCCGAACCGCGTTTATCCACTTTGTTCCTTTTCTGTCCTGCACCTTCTGCGCCAACGGCGGCGGAGGCTTCTTGAATGGCTTCTGGAAGGTGGCCCTGAAGCCGCCCGGTTTACAGCCCACAGGCCGTCCTTGAATTTGAGGCGGACCGCTCCCCACGCTGATCACTTGCCCTTGCAGTTCGACCGCTCTGAAACCTGGCAACTGATGGATCCAGGTGCCCGGCTTCAATTCGAACGCGCCCGTGGGCGTTGAGGTACCCACGACGTGATAGCTCACCTTATTCCACCCGGCTTGCACTTCAAAAACACCCTCGATCTGGCCGCTAGCCGTTTCTTTGATGTCCAGGATCATCCGGATGTTCTTGGCCTGGCCGCAGGAGAAGACACCGCGCCATTCGCCAACCAGAGGCTCCGCCGACAAAGCCGAACTACCGGAGCCCAGCAAGAGACATGACGCACACAGCCACTGTTTCATCTCAATCTCCCCTGCCTCCGGCTCTCGACGCCCCACCCTCGTCGTGGCGCACCCAGCCTCCGCCACAACCTTCACTGACCACATGCTACGCGCCGAGCCCTGGAGCACAATTCATCCGTTCGGATGACAGCGCCCCAGGGCGCGCCAGGTGCAGAGCGCAAGCGGCATGGGCCGGGTACAACGCACGTCCGCGCGGACCCAGAATCCGAGATCGACGGCATATCAGGCGGCGATCGAGGCGCGCTTACAACGCCGATCGAGCTTTGTCTGCGGCTTGGGTGATGGGCCTTTTTCACCAGTCTGCAAGCCGGCGACAGGTGGTGCAAAACTCGCGTCGGGTCGGACGATGCGAAGGGCTTTAAGGCGGTAACGGCCGCGCTAAATCCTACTTCCAATTGTAAAAGCCGGGATTTCAATGACGCGTTTTACTCTCGATGCGAAATGTTTGATCGAACTCGATGGAAATGGATCTGCCGCGAAGGAAGTGGCCGCGTTGGTCGAGGCGGCAAGGCAGGGTCAGGCGGACGTCGCGATCGTTGCGTCAAGCAGCTATAGATAAGAGCCCGGCGGTGCGCGCTCGGCCCGTTTCGCCGACTTCAAGAAGCGAATGGCCGAGGTCGGACTTGGCTCGCTCTCGCTCCTGCGACCGAAAGCGAAGCATGGATTCACATATCACGGCTTTGGTGTGTTGGGCGATGAGGCCGCGGTTGATCGTGAGCGCCTGATCTTCGAAACGCTCTTCCCAACGATACTGTCGCGATGGTCCGATTATGCAGCGAGGAACGGTCTGGATCGAAAAGACCTGCACAGCTCTGGTGCTTGGCGGTGGCGCAGCCTGCTGTCTGACGCGCAGGCCTTCTGGGCACATGAAAACGAGCAGTGGGATGTGTTTGTGACGTGTGACGTCTGCTAAATAGGGAAGAGTTTGCGAGTGCAGTGATCACGACACCGTCACAGGCGATGCAGATGTTGGCGGTCGCGGGATGAACATGGACACAGCTTCAGCTCTTTCGACTGCTGCTGCGGCCGCCAGAACCGCTGGACCCACCAGAACCACTCGAGCCGCTCTTTCCACCTGAGCCGGAGCTCTTGCTGCTTCCGCTCTCCCGGCTGCTGGATTCGCGCTTATCGTCGTTCTTGTGGCTTTTCTCGCCAGCTTTGCGGTGCTGTTCGCTGCTGCCGCCTTGACCGCCTTGGTTTGCCATCGTCGTTCTCCTTGGTTTGTGCTCAGTCACTTTGACTGAGGCGGACCTAAGCGCGACCAAACGATAAGGTTCCGCAATGACCGAAAATGGTAACGTCGTGAGGATGCGGTTCCCGGACCGCGGAACAAGCTTGGGAACGCTTCTAAGCTTTGCCAGTTCGAAGGTTTTCGGAAGGAGACCGCCATGGCTGACGGACGGTGGGAAAACGAGGAACATTGCGAACGCGATTCCGAGAAGGGCAAACAACCGGCTTCCTGGAACGAAACCGTCGTAATTGGTCTGCCCGATGCGGGCCACGAACGGCTGATCGCATCAGCGCGACAAGCGAAAGCGATTTTATTGAACGATTGGGCCGGATCTCGGTCCCGTCCAGCGTATCAGGCTGCATTGACCGCGTGTCGTGAAGCCATGAATGGTCACGTGCCTGGCTACGTTGCCCGTTTAGCCTTTGAGGAGGCTGCCCGTGACGCCGGGGTCTTGCGCTGAAGCGACTGCGAACAGCCGGCGACTTTCGGCTGAAGCCTGCCTCCCGGCACAATCCTCCTGGGAACTGTCTGATGAACCAGTCCTCGCATGGGCGAACTTATGACTGCATCGTGGTTGGCGGTGGGCCGGCGGGTCTTACCGCTGCTATCTACCTCGCACGCTACCACCTTTCCGTTTTGGTGTTCGACGATCAAACAAGCCGCGCCGCAAGTATTCCCCTCTCCCACAATCTTGCCGGTTTCCCTAACGGCGTGAGCGGCGAAGCCTTGTTGGCTCGGATGCGGACCCAAGCGGCGCGATACGGGGCCGACGTAAGGCATTGCGAGATTACGCAGTTGTCCAAGAGGGGGCGGCTGATTGAGGCAATCTCGCCGATTGGTCATTGGCGGGGAAGGACGGTTCTTCTGGCGACCGGGGTCATCAATCGCCGACCGCACATGCCGTCCTCCCTTCACGATGATGCGGTAGGCCGTGGGCTTTTACGCTACTGTCCGGTTTGCGATGGGTACGAGGTTACGGATAAAGCCGTAGGCGTGATCGGCGTCGGAACGAGGTCGGCCCAAGAGGCGATTTTCTTGAGAAGCTTCACGCGACACGTGACCGTCGTCTCGTGCGAAAACCAGCATCATCTCAATCAGACGCAGATCTCTCAGCTTCAGGAGATCGGTATCAAACTGGAACCGGGTCCCGTGACCTCCATCGAGATCGCGGACGATTTTCTGGTCGTAAACACACCAGGCGCTCGTCTCCGGTTTGCCTCGGTCTATCCTGCGCTGGGCTCTGACGTCCGGTCGGACCTGGCCTTGCGCCTCGGCGCGGGGTTGTCGCCGGAAGGATGCGTGACCGTCGATGCCCATCAAAGGACGACTGTAGGCGGCCTGTACGCGGCGGGTGACGTTGTGCATGGGTTGGACCAGATCAGCCATGCGATGGGGCAGGCAACTGTCGCTGCCACTGCCATCCGAAACGATCTGTGCGAGCAATCGTTGCGGGTGCGGTGAAGAAGCGGTGCGGGCGCCGAGATACTGATGGATCGGAAACATGGTCGAGCGCACGGCTGAAGAAATAGCGCAGCGTCGGACCAGACGCGCCGAGCGCCGTCTAAAGCAGCGCGACGCGAACGTCCTTCGTGCGGCGAAAATGAATGTCGCACGTCTCGCCGGCTGTGCGGCCGTCGATCCGGAAACCGTTGATCATGTCACCGGTCGGATCCACATAGGCTGCTCCGGCTGGTATTACTGGCATTGGAAGGGGCATTTCTATCCGGTCGGGGTTTCATCCAACCAGTTCTTCTCTATCTATCAGAGCCACTTCGACACCGTCGAGCTGAACGCCCCGTTTTACTCCTGGCCGACAATGGCGACCGTCAAGATGTGGATCCGCCAGGCTCATCCGAATTTTGTTTATACCGTCAAGGTGTGCGAGTTGATTACGCATATCAAGCGGTTTGAGGATACCCAGACCCTTATCGCGGATTTTGGTTACATCGCCGACTTGCTTGGCCACCAGATGGGATGCTTCTTGTTCCAGCTCCCGCCGAGCGTGCGATACACGTCGAAGATGCTCGACTCCATAATGTCGCAGCTCGACCCTCGGCGTCGCAACGTTATCGAGTTCCGTCACAAAAGCTGGTGGAACGAGGAGGTGTACGCCGCCTTTCGACACAACGGTGCGATCTTCTGTTCATCCAGCGGACCACGCCTTCCCGATGAACTCGTTCAAACCGCGGATGACATCTACATCCGCTTCCACGGGCTCGAGAAGTGGTATCGCCATGACTATAGCGATGCCGAACTTTTAGTATGGGCACATCGGATCAAGACGTGCGGCGCCAAAACGGTCTGGATCTACTTCAACAACGACCGCGAAGGCAATTCGATCAAGAACGCCAAGCGGCTCCACGAACTCCTCGATCGCTTGCCGAAATAGCCGCCACGTTGGACGGTTGAGCCCGCCAAAGCGACGTTCGATCATTGCGCCAACCTGTTAATGACGGCGCTGCCGAGCCTTTGTTGTGGGCCACCCGCAAAAAACGTTGGTGAGAGGAACCCGGCGGACATTCCCGGGTTGGAGAGGCCTCAAACTTAGAAAGGAGCATCCAATGCAAGACGAGGATCAACGCAATCAGAGTGCTCCGCAGGGCGGCGGTCAAGGTGGCCAACAGGGCGGCCAGGGTGGTGGTCAGGGCGGTCAGCAAGGTGGCCAACAGGGCGGCCAGGGTGGTCAAGGCGGTCAGCAGGGCGGCCAAGGTGGTCAACAAGGTGGTGGCCAAGGCGGTCAGCAAGGTGGCCAGCAGCGTTAGCATCAAGCCCAGCACTGCTAGTCAAAGATTGGAAGGCGAGAGTTTCGCCTTCCAATCTAAGTGTTATCGCCAATGCCGTTCAACACGGGGAGAAAGCTTCACTTCTTTGATCTCGGCAGTTTCGCTGCCCGAAGGAGGGACAGTCGCCGACTTTTGCGGTTGGCCGCGACCGGCTGGTAACTGTAACTGCGAATTGCACTCTGATGCGCGGGCCTCTCGACCGAACGATGGATTTTTTCGCACCGTCATCACGCCTTGTCGCTGAGGGACGTTGGCTGCCACTGCCGATGCACTAACGAAGGCTGGTCGAACAATCGAGCGCTCCGCTTTCCCGGGTCAGTGCAGTCCCCGTGATGGGGAAAAAAGGATCCCGGATGCCGCACAGCCATTGTCGGCCGTGGTGACAAACGCCGCCAATATCGATCGGCAATACGAAGCAGACTGGCACGGATACGGGCGTAACAGCAACCCTGGTGTTCCTTTCAGCACCGGTCGGCGATACGGGTAACCGGGCCCAGTAGCGGCTACGGTCCGGTTCCGCAGGCGGTGACCAGCTTAATTGTGTCCAGCGGATCCCAAAACAGGCAGAGTTTGCCCGCCGGCGGTCATGGGCCGATCTCAAATCCTTATGAGCCCCTGTCCCTGATTACCAGGGGCGCCGTCAATTGCGGCCTTTCCTGTTTGCATTCCTGGTTCTAGGAAAGCGGCCTCAGGGCTCGGCACTGTTGTGCTTTCGCACTCACACACTACGTCGGGTGGCTGAGCCCACCAAAGCGTAGTTTCATCATCAGGCCGATCAGCCATTCGCTTGTTGAGGACGCCGAGTTACGTTGATCGATATGTGCGAGAGCGTATCGGAGGGACTCCCCAGGGGCTGGTAGTCAGGTTGCGCGCATACGCCAACATCTCGGGCAACATTTCCGGGACCCCGGTCTTGCTACTCACGAGTGCGGACGAATTGTCGCCGGTAAGACACGCATCTTCAGTCTAACCTCGAGTTCGAGGGGGTCCCGCATTCCACCCATGTGGCACTCAAGAGCGTAGCGGGTCAGACAGCCGGCTTCATCGGTGTACCGGAAAATGTTCTGATCGTGGATGACCTTCTCAAAAGATTGTCGACAAGGCCTTAAACCCGTCCGGAAGCATGTATCTCGATCGTCGATGATCGATCATGGCGCAACCCACCACTTGCGGCGAAGCCGCCGGAGCCCGTTTTAATAGTACAGCTGTACCGCGAGCATGCGCCTCTCGCACGCCGGTGGCGAGTCAGCTTGTTATGTTGGTTTGGCTTGGCCGGAGCGCGCGTTCTAAACCGGGTTACGCCGCCCGTCGACCTGCGCCCCTGCTTTCAAGCATTCATGCCAGGGGCGCGCAACGGCTGGCCGCAAGAGTTATTTTTGCCACGGCGATCCATCTGCGCTCGTCACAGCTGCACCATCGATGCCCTCGCTGCGGTCTTTTCGAGGAGCGCGCTTCCGTAGGCGCCGAGCGGCGTCGATCTCGATCGCCAGGTCGTCGAGATAATCAAGCGCTTCTTCCGTTGCTACCGTGGATATTTTGCTGCCTTTCACGCTGGTCCCTCGAAGATCGTTGCGGGCCTCCTCCAGGGTCCTTTCGATAAAGCCCGGATCTTCGCTGTGGGATGCAGCCCAACGAATCAGGACGCACGTCAGCCTTTCGTTGACACGCATGGCGGTCACCGCCTGAGCCAGCATCAAATTCATCTTCTGCGCCTTTTCGGCATTGAGTTTTCGCGACATCCGACAGTACCTTCATGCTCGAAAACTCGAACCGCGAAGAATCGCGGTTGTTCCCACGCGTTTTTGACAATGCGAGCAGCGATGAAGCATCGCGATCGGTTGGGGCAATGTCGCTTTTGCACCGGGACGGCCGCCGTCGCCGATGATGAGGCAGCCAAATGCCTTTCAGAGCGCCAGAGCGCGACGCAAGGTCTCGTGCTCATCTCCGGTGGGACATCGGTTTTTCTCGAAAATGAAAAGTCCTCAATGAGAGCCGGTCCGCGCTGGCTCAAGGTGTTTAGGTCATCCGCAACCGGTCCACCCTGCGCCGTCGTGAGTACATCCTCGTTGCCGTCGGAAACCTGGTGAACTTCGCCGCCGTTTCCACGCGTGAGTGTCTGGTCATGGATCGTCGCCTTGTTGCGTGGCGTCGTGCCCGGTTTTGCCATGGTGATACTCCTTGAAAATAGGGATTAAGGCGGTGCGCCTTCTCTAATCTTTCCGGCGCTCAGACGTTCCCGCGGCCGCTCTGAGCGGACGCCCAAGACGGCCTGGAGGCGTTCCAGTGTCATCAAGTCGGGTGAGGGCAGTCAGCCGCCAGATAGAGCCAGGATCAACGTCCCGTCGGTTGGAAGACGGATGTTTCCCGCCTTTGCAGCAGCAATTGGTCGTCGAAAAATCCCGCCTTCTTTGCCTGCATCGAAGCTCAGGGCGTCCGGCGCGTCGCAGGAAGTTCGGCCAAAAGAGCAATCAGGTTTTCCACGCCGGGAACGTTTGGCCGCAGATTAACGTTCGGGTGGGGCGTCTCACCCTTGGCCACGAAGGCAATGCGTCGGAGCGCAGGTTGCCGGGCAGGGCTACATCTACGCGGGTGTTTTGGTGGAGGTCGTCAATGAAGATACTTCGTGACAACGGACTAACGATCGTCTTGCTGCTGGCCACAATCGGCACGCTGGTAGGCATGCTCTTTACGGGCCTGCGGGTCTACAATGCCGAATTGGCTGAACACGGCGGGCAAACTGTAACACTTGCGTCGTACCTTCTCAGCGGGCACTTCCTTTCCGCTTTGTTTGAGAACTGGGAGTCCGAGTTCTTGCAGATGAGCGCCTACGTCGTGCTTACAGCGTTTCTTTTCCAACGCGGATCAGCGGAATCAAAAGATCCCGACCAACCGTCCTCGCAAGACAAGGAGCCGGCGCTTGACGAGGACGATCCCGCGGCCCCTCTGCCGGTAAAGTTGGGGGGCATGGCGAGGTCACTCTATTCGTATTCCCTGGGCTGGATGCTCTTCCTGCTTTTCGTACTGAGCTTTTTGATGCACCTGCGGCAGAGCGCGTCGGCGGAGGCAGTCGAGGCCCTTCTGCATGGCCAACAAGCACCTACGATCGGCGAGCACCTTTTCAGTGCTCAGGTGTGGTTTGAGTCTTTCCAGAACTGGCAGTCGGAATTCCTGTCAACTGCGGTTCTCGTCGTCCTGTCGATTTTCCTGCGTTTCCGAGGGTCCCCCGAATCCAAGGCGGTCTCGGACCCTCACTCGAAGACAGGTGCGTAATCAACGCGGGAAAAGGAGGAGAGCACTTGCCAACGTTTTACTTCAGAACGACCGATCAGGAAGGGTTCAGCGCCGAAGATCGCGGCTTTGACTTTCCTGACGAGCAGACAGCGATTGCCGAGGCAAAAGTCACATTGGCTGAAATGGCGGCCGACGGCCTGCCACAGGAGCCCATTTCCATGATCGGTATCAAAGTACTCGACCAGCGGCATGTTTTGCTGGTCGAACTGAGACTGGTGCTTGAGATCATTCCTAACACAGACAGGGCTGCCCACGAAGCGCGGTAACCTGCCTCGGCAAAGGCGGCGCGCTATTCAAACCGCCGAATTCCACCGCAAGCATCAAAGCGTTGTTCGCGTGCTCGCCCGGCCTGGGCTGACGATTGGAACACCAAGCCCCGTGCGAGTTAGTACAGGATGACAGCTGAGGACAAAGAAAAATTTTACCGCGAATGCGCCGAACAGCTCGGGACTCAACGCGTGGCGTTAGGGGAAACCGGACCGGTGGAACAACAGGGGGCGGGGAATGGCCGTTTTCCCGGCTGCGGCGTAATACGCTATTTCGGCCCGAATTTGATTAAAGTTGCGCTCAAACTTGCATCACGTTCACTCCGTGTTGTTAAAGACAGTACTGGGTTGATGGCGTCGGCCTAAACCACGCGATGATCTGCTCCATCGACAAGCAGAGTGCGCTTAGTGCCATAGACGCCGCCAGACCAAGCGGCGACAGCGCCGAAAACCAGAGCAAGGAAACCGACAATGGCTCCGGTCGAGACCGCCTCCGTAGCAGCTTGCGCGCTGTCGACCGCCGCCTGCTTTGCCGCCGCTACGTTGTCGCGGTACGACTTTTCATACTGGTCGACCTGATTGCGGGCTTGGTCGAGAGGGACACCCTGCGCCTTGGAAATCGCGTCAGCAGCCCGGTTGCGAGCGTCCTCGGCACTTGCCTCGTCACTCGGCATGCAGCGTTGCCGCGGTGCTCATGATGATCGCGATCGCCACCAGATTGGAGACGGCCATCCCGATGAAGGTGTCCCACCGAATACGCCTCAACTCGGATGGAGCTTGCTCCGGAGCCCGTTTCAAAGGTTCGGCGCGATCCTCGGACCCGATCTCTTCCACCTAACAGGGGTATCGCGGTTGGAAAGCGGTCGACCGAGATACCTGTCAGAGCCTAGGCGCGAGGCTAAGGAACCGAGACGTCAAACTGAAGTTGGTGTTTTGCATTCGTCCCCGACCCAACTGTGCTCCCCCCGTACCTGCCCGATATGCTGCCGCCATCAAGAGGCTTAGGAAACTCCTTGGCAGGCGAGATGGATGAGCAGGATTGCTGACCAAGTGACGGCGGTTTCCGCCCGTTTCCCCGAACGCACGATCTTCACGCGCTTCCAGCCGCCACCTTCCGCCGATCAAATGCCGGGCATGTGGCGGTCCTATTACGAGAAGTGGCCAATGATGACTGCGGCGCGCATGGATCCGGGACTGATCGATTTGATCTATCCCCTCCAAAGCCTGGTGCCGCCCGCGCGTATCCTCAACAAGCGCACCTATTCACCCTGGATCACTGGAAGACTGGAACGAGCGCTTGCTCTTGAAAAGGTCGAAACTGTCGTCGTCACCGGCGGTGAGACGGACGTATGCGTGATGGCGACGGTACTCGGCGCAATCGATCTTGGCTACAAAGTGATCGTCTTGAAGGACGGCGTTTACAGCTCGCTCGATGAAACCCACGACGCCTGGCTTCCGTCCGAAATTCATCGTGGGACACTGGCGGAACCATCATCTTGCCATTCAGTTTGGACGCCGACGCGGCGGAAGGAGCCGCCGGCGGACTCCGCAACAGGTCCGGACTTGGCAATAGGTCGGCTTTAAACCGACCCAGGTGGACGCGGGCTCGAAGCCCGATGTGCTTTGTGTGTGAAGCCCCAATGCGTGCTGGAGGCTCAGGCCGAAGTCCGGAAACTACCGAGCCATGCAGATATGATTGCGACGCCGTCAGAGGCCATCCAAATGCTGGTCGTCAGGGGATGAAAATAGCTCGGCCCGTCGCCGAGCCAGCAGATGTCGCAGAATACCCTCTAATTCAGAGGGTTAAAAGACATCGTTCGTGCTGGATGTGTTCTGGCATCGTTCGTCGAGTATTAGTGGCGAAACTATACTTCATTGCTCAACTAACGCGTTCACCGACGACCGGTGAGTCCCGCCCCGTTGTGGGACTACCGTCGGGAGTATTCCTTAGAAGCTCGACTGGGCTCGGACGCCACCAGACGTCGCCGAGCACTGAGCCAGGCTAGCGCTAACCGCTCGGCATTCACCCAATTGGCTTGCTTGTCCCACATTGATCCGAGCGTATAGTCGAGTGATCCGCTCGCCGCAGAGTAGCCGCTGCGGATTTCGCTCGGGTGGGTTTGACAAGCAAGACTAGGCCTTTGCCGGTGGACGGCGAAGGCTCTTTCTTCTACGACGTCACGCATTTCCGTCGCCGGCGAGGCCCGAGGCTAGGCACTTTTGCTACGCAGTCCTCAGCATCTTGCTTACCTTCTGCGATACCTCTTCGAGCGTTGCCATCACTCGATTTATCTGGGACAACGTGGCGGTCCGCTCTGGGGCACACCTGATGATATGCTGCTCACCGTTGGGCGTGAGCGAGGCAAGGTGTGCTGCGGTACGCTTGCGCAGAACCAAACCAGACTCGCACGCTATCCGCATGCGCTCGCCGAGTTCGCGCTGAAAACCGCCGATCGTGCCTTGATCGATACCTTTGGCGAGTAGAAGCGCATCCAAATACAACTCGATGGAATGGAAAGCCAAAAGACGCCGCGGGATGTGGCTGGAATTCGACGCTGCACCAAGAATGATGGTCGCATCCTTGTACTGGGCCGCTAAGTTGAGGAGGTTTCGAACACTCGCTGTTTTGGGATTTGCAAAGTCCATCTTGGTTACCCGCAACAGTCGTGCGAGGCACATGCGTCCTGGCAGCGCGTCCCCATAATCCGAATGAGATCCTTCAACATGGTTCGCAGCTCTGGCCAGGGTGCGTCTTCGAGCTTGAGGTCCGGATCGCGCATAATGATCAGGCAATGAAGTTTGGCGGTGACCTCAACCAGGGAGGAGGGCCGTGTGATCCACATCACCCGGCCGAAGATCCCCGCTTGTTCTGCAAAACCTGAGCGACCGCTGTGCTGTAGCTCAATCGTTGGTCTGCTTCCTTCCATTGTTTTCGACGCCGGCAAAGTTCGGCTTTAGCCCGGGACAGCGCTCCAGCATCCATCTGATTGGCCAGGCGTTTGATATCGGCAAGTGATTGAACCACGACGGGCGCCGCGTTGCCGACAATCTGCAACTCCGCGATTGGGAAGCCACCGGCCGCTCTCAGCATTTGCACCTCCAGCCTTCTTCGCAGATGCGTGGTCCGCACCTGCTGCTGATGGCACGCGTACCATCGGGGCCACATCTCTCGCACGGGGGTCGGGCCGCTCGCCCTAGGCTGTCCGACAGGTTGCGCGATCTTTTCGCTCAGCAGACGCGCGGCGACGGCAAGAAGGTTTCGCCGGTCGATGACGTCCGGCAGGTTTTCGGCGATGCCGCCCTGCGTCATTGCTTTTCTACGCGAAATTGCAGGCAAAGTTCTGCTAGTCTCAGAATCAGCCATGATCCAAGCTCCAACAAGCTAGATTGTGGTCAGGCTGGTTTCGCGTGGTACGAACACGTGGGGCCAGCCGATTGCAGCTTAGGAGGGTACTGTTGCACAGCCGATTGGGCAAGCTAAATCACAGCAGTGCTGTGAAATGAACGCTATTCAGTGCAAACTGGCTCGAGTTGCCATGGGGTGGGGTATCCGGGAACTGGCCGCCGCTGCCGGCGTTTCAATCCAGACAGTAAGTCGTCTAGAGCGAGGCGAAGAACTGCGAACACGCACTTTAGACCGCATGCGGCAGGTGTTTGAAGCGGCTGGAATAGAATTCATCTGCGACGGAAATGGCTTCGGAATAATGATCAGAAAGCCGCACTTGCTGCAGTCAGCGGGTGATTAGGTCCCAGGCGCTGCTAGCCGATTTGAAGGCAGGGTCCTCTCCAACGCGTTTGTGAAGTTCTTGCGAACAAATCGTCACGGTTGCTTCGTTGAATTGACCGGCACCTTTCGGCAAGGTGACAGCGAACGGATGACGCCATTCTCGCGCGAAAGACGAATGTTTGTTGATGAAGACGAGTCTCGATCACCTTCCTTCACGCAAGCAGCACGAACTTCGTCGTGTGGTCGAGATCATTCACGAAGAGTTCGATGACGCACTGAAGGCGGGGGAGGCGGAGTTTAAGAAGCGCGGCCGCATCCTCAAAATGCTTCTCTTCGGTCTACATGCGGGCGGCAGGTTGGTTGATGAGTCAGTTGGCACGGAGGGATATCGCTCCGATTTCGACATCCTGATCGTCGTCAACAATAAGAAGCTGACGGATCCAGCGTTGTGGAACCGGGCGAGAGATCGGTTGATGCGGGATCCGGAAATCAAGACGCCAGTCAGCGTGATCGTGCATGCGCTGCGCGAAGTGAATTCCGATCTGAAACGCGGCCGCTCCTTCTTCGTCGATATTGCGCGGGACGGGATCGCGCTTTACGAACTTGACGATGAACCGCTGGCCGCCCCTGGGCAGCTCAGCCCCGAACTGGCCTGGCGGATTGCGTCCGAATACTTCGAAGACCGCGTTCCACTTGCGCGAAAGTTCCTCAACGGCGCGCGATTTTATCGCGACGAAGACGACTATAAATTAGCGGCTTTCCTGCTGCATCAGTCGATCGAACAGGCCTATTCGTCGGTTCTATTGGTGCTGACGAACTACAGCCCGACCTCGCACAATCTGCGCTTCCTGCGTGGTCTTGCCGAAGAACGGGCTCAAGAATTGACCGGCGTTTGGCGCGAGGATCAGCAGCGCTACGTCGCCTGGTTCAACCTCATTGATGAGGCCTATATCAAAGCCCGCTATTCCCCCCATTACGAGGTCTCCAAGGAAGCCCTGGACTGGGTTCTTCATCGGACCGAAGATCTCGTCTGCAGGGTGGAGGCCGTCGGGGTTGCCCATCTCGCCAGCATTCGCCCGACCGAGCGACATGGACTCGCTACGGATTCTGCCTACACATCTTGCCGCCCGTCTCAAGGCTTCATATCTGAAATCGCAGCCTCGACACGGGGCTCCGAGATGGATCGACTGGGTAGACAAGCGGTCTCCGACCATCAATTCGAAACCCTACCGCCCAAGTCCGCCAGCAGGAGCGCGGGGAACACCGTCACTTGCCTCTGTTGTCAAGAGCAGCGCCCGGCGACGAGCATGGACGCAGACGGTTGTGGGATCTGTGAAGAGTGCCTGGCGCCCTGACACCATCGGCGCGCGCGTGCCGCGCCGATGGCCGCGTTGGAGATTGTTGATGCTGTCGGAGGCTTCATTTGCCGCGATGATTGAGGATGCCGGATCGGCGGCGGGCGGTTCAGACTGACCTGACGTTTTCGGCTCTCGACTTTCCAGTCTTGCGATCCTGACCAATGTCGTAGCTGACCTTTTGGCCCTCTTGCAGCGGCCTCTCGGCGGCGACCGCTGACATATGGACAAACACGTCTGTTCCACCGTTCTCCGGAGAGATGAAGCCGTAACCCTTGTCGTGATTGAAAAACTTGACAGTACCGATTGCCATTGACGTCCTCGTCAGTTGAGCAGGTTGCACAATGCCGCGAAGCTTATTCACCGGGTTCGCCTCCCACAATCACGCAAACGGGTTATGCTAGGGCGGGTAGCCGCGAAATCCAGCGCACATTTGATCTCCCATTCGTCATCGCCTTTTTGACACGGGTCCTTCCGGTGCGGGTGAACCCGCGACATCTGATCTCAAGGCGAGGGGCCGGGGGCGCCGCCCCCTTCGCCCCTTCAAGCGTCTGCCGCCCAGCTTCCTCCACTTCACTGACATTCCGCTCCGTGCAGCCGGGTCCCCGCGCAGCCGCTTGCACCCCAATCCCCCGCTGTTCCGCACGAGCTCGGAAGCAGGAGCGAAGGGCTCCCGCTTCGCGAGATCAAGGAAAGGGCAAGGACATGACAAAGGCAACCAAGACCAACACGACCGTCAGCGACATCTATGAGCGCATCACCGCGCGCATCGTCGAGCAGCTAGAAGCAGGCACGCGGCCCTGGATGCAGCCTTGGGGCGTCGGTGGCACGCCGGTGCGACCGCTTCGCCACAACGGGATCGCCTATCGTGGCATCAACACGGTTCTGCTCTGGATGACGGCGGCCGAGCGCGGTTACGGTTCAAACTACTGGATGACGTTCCGCCAGTCGCAGTCTACGCCAATGCGATTGAGCGGAAAGACACCGACGATGAGGGTGAAGAGGTGGAGCGCCGCATCCCGTTCATGAAGGGCTACAATGTTTTCAACGCCGACCAAATCGAGGGGTTTGCCGGCGCACTACTATGCGACCGAGGTTCAGCCGGGGAACGGCGAGGGAAAGCAGCGGATCGAAGCTGCCGATCAGTTCTTTGCCAATCTTGGCGCTGACATTCGCCACGGTGGCAACAGAGCATTCTATCATCCGGTTTGGCGACTTCATTCAAATGCCGGTGTTCGACGCTTTCGTTTCGGCTGAAACGCACGCTGGGGTCCTTGCGCACGAGTGCGTCCATTGGACGATGGCAGGCACCCGTCTCGACCGAAATCTTGGCTGCAAGAAGTGGGGTGACGAAGGTTATGCCAAGGAAGAGTTGGTCGCGGAGCTTGGCAGCGTCTTCCTCTCGGCTGACCTTGGCATTGCGATCGAGCCGCGCGAGGATCATGCGGCCTATATTGCCTCCTGGCTCAAGTGCTTAAAGTCCGAGAAGCGTGCCGTGTTCCAAATGGCTGCCCATGCCGAACGCGCGGTTGCCTATCTGCACGGACTGCAGCCCGGTTCGAATGTCGCGATCGTGACTGAAGGCAAGTCCGCCGCCGCATAAGGTGCCTCGATCAACGGCTCGTCTCCTAGGCCGGGTCTGTGGTTTTCGCAGATCCTGCCGGGAGGCATATTTACCGGCGGTCGCCCGCAGACGGGGCGACCTACTCTTTTTCCGGCGGCGCCCGCATCCGCGGGCGATATCCGCGCCTCAGCTTTCGGCGCGCCAGATCAAGGAAGAGATCGATCGCGTCTTTTTCGCGCGAAAACTGATGCGCCGCCGTTTGTCCGCGCGCTCCAATCCGTCCCCAGCGGCGTGTCAGGCAGATTTCGCCGAAGAGGTTGCTGCCGATTTCGAGCGAATAGAAACGCGCCATATTCTTCGTCGCGTCCTTGCGTTCGATGTAAAGGCGATAGGGCTGCGTGATCATGCGCGCAGAATTGCGCGTTCCCACGCAGCCGTCCAACGACACTTATGAATCGACCGAGCCTGATCGATTCATTTCCGTGATGGACCGGTCACAAGAAGCGGCGGCCATTGTCGCGGCGAAGCTGCGAGGTAAGGTGACGTGGCTTCGGCTAGCGCGGGTTTTCCTTCCTCCTCAGAAGGGAGATCCGGATTGCCTCTGTCTTCGTCGGTTGAACGGGAGATCTCGACTTTGGCTTGCTGGACCCTTCGCGCGCCTGGAAGCCTTCATACTTCTTGAGCGCATCCAGCCGGTCGGCCTCCGAGACAGGTTCGACCGGCTCGCCATTGATGTCATGGCGGATGGACCCGGCGCGTGCCACCGCGATCTGGTAGCTCCGTGAGTGCACATAGGTTGCCATCGCCTTGCGAAGAGCCGACACGCTGACGTCCGGTTTCAGCAGGGGACGGACGTCATTCCAGAGCCCGAGCGCAAAGGGTCTGACCGGGTCCCCAAGTTTCGCCGGAAGGATCGCGATTGGCCGGGTGAGGAGAGCATTGATCGCCACGGTTTTCGCGACCTCTCGTTCGCGCGCCAGAACCGGCGCAGAGCACGTTCGGGGAGATTTCGTCGCGTCCGCTTTCTGACCCATCGCAGCCCCGTCGATCCAGGATGTCGGTTTAAGAATACGTCATTCGACAGCGCGAACCAACGAGATCATGTTGAGTTCCAAAGCATCTACAGCGTATGTCCACGGAACGTGGGGTACGGCAAGCCACGGCCACCTGCGCCAAGGCGAGGCGCACCTGCCTGATAATTCCAGTAGTAGACGAGGGGTCGTCTTTATCCTATCCGTTGCATATGAAAACGAGCTTGGAACATCTTCCCGAGAAGAAGCAGCGCGAGCTTGCCCGCGTCGTGGAGATCATCCACGAGGAGTTTGCCGATGCGCTCGAGGGTGGCTCGGCCGACTTCAAGAAGCGCGGGCGGATCTTGAAGATCATCCTGTTCGGTTCCTACGCCCGCGGCACCTTTGTTGACGAACCGCATACGATGAAGGGTTATCGCTCCGATTACGACATCCTCGTCACCGTCAATTCGAAGAAGCTCGCAGAACCCGAATACTGGGACAAGGCCACCGACCGGTTGATGTGGGACAAAGGAGTGTCGACGCCGGTGGGGCTGATCGTCCACGGCGCCCGGGAGGTGAACAACTTCCTTGCGGACGGACAGTATTTCTTCGTCGATATTCTGCGCGAAGGGATCGTGCTCTATGAACTCGACGACCGACCATTGGCGGAGCCGCGCCCACGGACACCACCGGATGCTTTTCGCTTTGCCAAAGAATACTTCGATGATCGCCTTCCCCAGGCCAAAACGTTTGCTGATGGAGCCGAGATTTTTGCCAGCCGGGGGAGACTCAAGGAAGCAGCCTTTTTGTTGCATCAGTCAATAGAGCAAGCCTATTCAGGACTGCTGCTCGTCCTGACGAACTATAGTCCGCCGTCGCACAACCTCAAATTTCTCCGCGGCCTGGCTGAGGATCGCGACCAGCGGCTGGTCGAAGCCTGGCCAAGGGACCAGCATCGTTTTACCGCCTGGTACAGCATTCTCAACGAAGCCTATGTGAAGGCACGCTACTCCAAGCACTTCGAGATTACCGATGAGGGGCTCGGCTGGCTGCTCGAGCGGACGGAGCATCTTCTTCGGCTTGTTGAGACGGTTTGCCAGGAGCGGCTAAGGGAACTCGCACGGGCAGCGGACGCGACCTAGCACTGCGCTCGCGCGCAAGTTTGCCCGTCATCAAGTCTCGGCTTTCGTCTTCGATCGGCCAATCGGCTCGCCCATCAAAGGTGCGACAGCTTCGAGCACCGCAGGCGCGATCTGGAACTGCCGCGCCATGCCGCGCCCCATGGAGTTCTTGCCCATCTCCTCGATGAGGATGCCGCGCGCGACGAGTGGGTCATCGGTTTGGGCAGCGACGTTTCTGGCGGGACCTGTCACGTCGACGAGTTGTGCCAGCGTCATCGGCGAGCCGGTTGCGTGCAGTCCCCGATCACGATCACATTTATGATGGCGATCTGTTTGAGGCGGGCTGCTGCCGTTTCATCTTCCCAGGGGATTCGCCATAATCTGCCTGTTGACGATCGTCAAAAGCGCAATTTCAAACTGCATCGAATGCTCCCTTGAATTCTGGATCAGCATAGTAAGCGAGTTTGCGAGCGATGATCGGCCTCTGACCTGCCAGGAACAAAAGCTGAGCTTGGCCGGGCAGGTTTCGGATTTCGTCCGGAGTGAGGAGCGGCCGGCCGGTGTGTTGCTGGCTCAAGGAGATACCCGACTTTTCGGAATCGAGTGCGCGGGCCATGGTCTGAAACACGACCGTTTCCTGTCCAAGCAGATCGGAGACGAGGCGCGCGCTGTCATGGTCATTGACGCCAAAGACTTGCAACACGCCGGCATTTGAAAGGAAGGTTCCGGCCCGTTGTCCATACGTGGCTCTGAGCTGATGCACGTCTTGGAGGATCGGCCAGAGCTGAACGCCGTAGCCGGCCATGAGGCCCATCGCCCGTTCGACGGCAGCCAGGTGTCCAAGCGAGGCGAACTCATCAAGGAGATAGAGCACCGGCGCTTGCGACTTTGCCGGATCGCGAGCCATCTCAAGCAGGCTCTGCGTCACGAGCAGTCGCAGCCAGCGCGAATAGGTCGAGAGACGGTCCGGCGGCAGGACGAGAAACACCGTCACGTTGCGGCGTTTCAGATCGGCGAAGCCAAAGTCCGAGCGGCTGAGCACTGTCGTCATGCGGGGACTGTCGAGGAAATGCGTGTGGCGTTGCGCGGCTGAGAGGACCCCCGTTGCTTCGCGATCAGACTTTCCGAGGTGGCGATTTGCTGCCCGGGCAATCAGTCCGTCCGCCTTGCATGCGCTTCATCAGCGCTGCGAACCGGTCAGGCGCTAAAGTGAGATATTCACGCAGCGTGCCGAGGTGACGGCGCCCTGGAGATTCTGACGCAACGATCTTCAGGATCAACCCGGTAATGAGGGCTTTGGCTTCCTCGTTCCAGTGGGCCTCGCCTGAAGCCCCGGGTTCATCAACCACAAGAGCATCGGCGAGTGTGCTTGCGTCTTCGGCCACATCGATGCCATCGGGATCGAACGTATCGAGCGGATTAAAGGCCGCCGGAGACAGGGCCGTCACGCCGAAGGGATCAAGGATATGAACCGGGCCGAAAAGCTGGCGAGCGCGGCTGGCGATCCTGGCATTCTCGCCTTTGGGATCGATGCAGACCACTGAACGATCGACCGTGAGCAAGTTCGGAATGATGGTGCCCACACCTTTCCCGGTCCTTGTCGGCGCCATGGTCAGGAGATTGGCCGAACCGTCGTAGCGCATGAGCTTTCCGGTCTTGCCGTTGCGTCCGATCAGAAGGCCGGAATGGGATCCGGAAAGCGGAGCGACTTCCTCGTCGGTGGCAAAGCGCGCCGAGCCGTGCGTGTCGTCAGCGGTGTTGCCAAAGCGCAGGATGAGAGGACGCGTGACAAAGCGAAAGAGCAGCGTGCCAAGCAACAGCAGCGTCACGAGGTCGAGCGCTATGAAGGCAATAGAACCAGGGCCGAAGCTTCCCATTTGTGCAAGCAGGAAGCGGCCCCCGAAACCAACGACGAACAACGCCGCGATGAGGAAGAAGAGAATACCGAGCAGCGGTTTCCAGATTCGAAAGGGCGCGGAGAGGAGAGCGATGAACGCCCAGAGCGGATCACGCCCCGCCTCGCGCATCATGTTTTTGAATGCAGCCCAGGCGAGTGTCGCTTCATTCATTCCGAAGATCCTCCCGTGGTCTGGCCTGCGCCCGTAGGTTTCGGGTTGAGCAGATCGACAAAGAGTTCCTGGTCGCCGTCGCGCACGAGAAAGCCGGGCAATTCTTTTTGCAGCCAGTCTCTCAGTCGCCGGGTAAACTCAGGATCGTTGGATTGTTCCAGCCGGTGCAGCACCAGGGCGCCGAGCAGGATCTTGCGCCGGGTATCCTGGGCGCGCTCCTGTTTTCCGAGCCGAGCCTTGAGCGTCTTTTTGCGCTCTTCCAATTCGGCGAGGCGCTGTGAGATCGACTTGCGTGCCATGCGATTCTCCTAATGCTTGTGATGCCCCAGAGTTTCTGCCATTGCCCGTTGTGCCTCAGAAGCTACTCGACATTGCGGAATGCACAACCCCAAATTGGTATGGGGACGGTCCATCCTGCATGATCCCGGACGGAGGAAGCGAAGCGAACGAAGTACTAAAGGGCGCACTTACGAGTTGCTGCGCAACTCAGTGCTTGGTATGGTTGTGCGTCTTTGGAGAGTGTCGTTTGGCCATCTACCATTGCAGCATGAAACCGATAGCTCGAAGCGGCGGCCGTAGCGCGGTTGCCGCCATCGCATATCGCACGGCGACAAAGATGCTGAACGAGCGCGACGGCATCGTGCATGACTTCACGAACAAGCGGGGCGTCGAGCATTCCGAAATTGTGCTTCCGGATGACGTCAATGGCGCCTGGGCGCTCGATCGTTCGACGCTCTGGAACGCGGTTGAGAAAGCCGAGAACCGCAAGGATGCACGTGTCGCCCGTGAGTTCGAAGTGGCGCTGCCGCATGAGATGAGTGCGCGCGATCGGCTGGCCCTGACGCGCGACTTTGCGCGTGACCTTGCCAACCGCTATGGCGCGGCTGCCGACTTCTCAATCCACCAGCCACAGGGCGAAAGCGACGTCCGGAATTTCCACGCGCATGTGGTGATGACGACGCGGGTGGTGACGGAAAGGGGCCTCGGTGAAAAGACGCTGATCGAGCGCGAGAACAAATGGCTGTTGAACCATGATCAGCCAACCTCGCACATGCAGCTGCGCGAGATCAGAGAACTGTGGGAGCACCAGACCAATCGCCATCTGGCGCGGCTCGGTCTGGACATTCGGGTCGATCACCGCTCGCATCTGGAGCGTGGTCTTGAGATCGAGCCGACCGAGCACATGGGTGTGCACGCCTCGCAGATGGATCGGCGCGGCCTGGATGTGTCGCGCGAGCGGATCGACCAGAAGGCGGCGCGCTCAAATGCCGAATTGATCCGCCGACAACCGGAGCAGGTGCTCGCGATCATCACCGGTGAAAAGAGCGTGTTTGATCGTCATGACGTCGCGCGGGCGCTGCACCGCTACATCGACGACCCGCAAGGGTTCCGCAATGCGTTTGCTTCGGTCATGGCGTCATCGGCGCTGGTGGAACTGAAGCCCGAAACCGAGACAGAGCTTGCCCGTTATTCGACGCGCGAGATGGTAGAGATCGAGCACACGATGGCCGCGGGCGCGGAGCGCATGAGCCAGTTGACGAGACACCCGGTCCATCGCCGCCATGTCGAGCGGGCGCTGAGTGTTCAGAACGATGCCATTCGGGCGAGAGCCGCCGCGTCCAGTTCGAACACGTCTGCGCTGCCGGGGGAGGGGCGGGCGTCGGATCGTACCGGGACGATGGGCCATGTGGGCCTGAGCGACGAGCAGCGTCTGGCCGTTCTTCACATCACAGGCTCTGAGCAGATAGCCGCGGTGGTCGGCTTTGCCGGAGCAGGCAAGTCGACGATGTTGGCTGCCGCGCGCGAGGCCTGGGCGGCCCAAGGCTATCGCGTGCATGGCGCCGCTCTTGCCGGCAAAGCGGCCGAGGGCCTGGAGGAGTCTTCCGGCATTGCGGCGCGCACGCTCGCATCGTGGGAATACGGCTGGCAGAACGGAAAGGGACAGCTTTCGAACAACGACGTGCTTGTCATTGATGAAGCCGGCATGATCGGAAGTCGTCAGCTTGCACGCTTCGTCGCCCAAGCGGAGGTCTCCGGCGCCAAGCTGGTTCTTGTCGGGGATCATGAACAGCTGCAGGCGATCGGCGCCGGCTCGCCATTCCGGGCGATCGTCGAAGAGGTCGGTGCGGTCGAGCTCTCGGAAATCCGCAGGCAAAAGGAAGTGTGGCAACGCGATGCGTCGGTCGCCTTTGCCACTCATCGCACGGGCCAGGGGCTGTCGCTTTATGCCGAGCGCGGCGCTGTCCAGCTTCTGGAAGATCGGGGTGAGGCGAGAGCGGCACTGGTGCGCGACTACCTGGCGGACGGCGAAGCCAGGCCCTCCGGATCACGTATTGCACTCGCGCATCGCCGGATCGACGTCAGAGCGATCAATGCCGATATTCGTGCCGGGCTGCAGGAGCGTGGATCGTTGGCGAAGGGCGGCAAAGAGCATGATCTGCTTGGACGGGAAGTCGCCTATCGGACGAATGACGGTGAGCGGTCGTTCGCGCGCGGCGATCGCATCGTACTTCTCGAAAACAACCGCGATCTCGGTGTGAAGAACGGCATGCTCGGGACCGTGATCGCCGTCGAGCCGGACGCACTACATTTACGTCTCGACGGCGGAACCCGCGGGAGCAACAGCGCCCGTGCGATCTCCATACCGGTCAACAGTTACAAAAGCTTTGACCACGGCTACGCCACGACGATCCACAAGTCTCAGGGATCGACGGTCGATCGGGCCTTTGTCATGGCGTCGAGGACCATGGATCGTCATCTGACCTACGTCGCAATGACCCGCCATCGCGATGAGGTTCGGCTCTACGCTGGAGCCGACGAGCTCAAAGACATGAAGACGCTGAGCCTCAGCATGGGACGCTCAGGCGCGAAGGAAACGACGCTCGACTACACCGGCGCCTTCGCCGAGCGGCGAGGGTTGGCCGAGCGGCTTGGCGTCAGCAGTGAGATCCAGATTGCCACGGTTCAAGCTCTCACCTCGTCGGCAAGTTCGCCGAAGGCGGCCGACGAGCGAGAGCGCCGGAGTGAGGTGGCCGCGCCGTCCTCTGGCCTTTCAGGCGTGGAACGTCAAACGGTCCAGCCGCTTGTTCCGGCAATCACGTCCTACGCGCGCAGCGTCGACGAGATAGCCCGCGAAAAAGCCAAACCAGATTTCGACCGAGCAATGGAGACCGTGCGATCGCTCGGGCGAAACGTCTTTGCCGATCCGGAGGGCGCCGCTGCCAAGATTGCCGTCGCGATCGTCGACAAAGGTGTCGACGGAGAGGCTCTTGCAAAAACTGTGGCGGAGCGTCCGGAGCAGTTCGGCGAGCTGCGGGGTAGGGCGGGGCTGCTTGGTGAGAACAAGGACCGCAAGGCAGCCCGTCAGTTTGCGCGCGCGCTCGGCAATCTCGTTGAAGCAGCGGCCGAGACCTGGACGCGGCGTTTGAAGGCGGAGCGTGATGCTGAGACCTGGCAGCGCGAAAATAAAGACGTCGTCGAAGTCCCGGGGCTTACAGAGCGCAGCGAGAGCATTCTGAAGCAACTCGATCAACTGCCCCAAGCTCAGAAGGCGCAGTTCGTGGAAGAACTCGCGCGTAATCCTGAGGGACGGCAAGCGCTCGATCAGGCCAAGAAGATTGCACATACTCTCGAACAGCGCTTTGGCAGTTCAGACCCGCGCACGTTCAAGAAAGGGCTGGAGCGGCTTGGCTTGGCTGACACGACGAAGATCGAGCGCATCACTGACGTCGCCCGAGTTGTCGATAGGGCGCATCGAGCGGAGCTAAGTCGAAAGTGCGAACTCACGCGGGGTTTGAAGAAAGGGCTGGGTTTGGGAATGTAGCGTGGGGCAATGATTTCATTGCGCGATATGCGACGGTCCGGTTTGGAAACAGGATATCAAGCCCGCGACGTCGCTCGGGTGTGGCGGCATCGGGGCCATCAATTCAGGCCTGATCGTTCACCCGAGACCGAAGAACGCCAGCACTGCACCAATCACTACGATTAAACCGACGAGATAGATAATTCCGTTCATTTTCAAACCTCCGTTGCTCGGGGATGAAACGGCCTGCCTGTATCTAAAGTTCCATATCAATCGTGAACCGACCGGCGCCTGCGCCGGCGAGAGGAGAGCTAGTTTGCCAAATATCATGACCAAAGAAGGCATCAACATCAACTGTGAGAACGCTGAGAAAGGGCCTGACAAAATTCCTTCTGTCGGCGGGCGGCGAGAAGATCTGCGAAAGCCTATTCCGACGTGGATGCGAACTTCATCACCGGATCACATGCACTCAAACGCACGAGGCCACGCAGGGGATTGCGGGGCCTCATCCGTGGAAAGTCGTCAAACCATACATCCGGATACGGGCGCTTCCTGGATTATCTGTCCGGTAAAGCAGGCTCAGCCGCCGCAATCGCCTCCTGATAGGCCGTGGTGCGGTTGTCGATGAAGATGTCCATGCAGAACGCCATTGCGGCAAAGGCCATCAGCGGCAGGGCAAGTCCGATGGACCAGTCGCGGCGGACAGCGAAGAGCAGGACGAAAGCCGCGACCATCAGCGTGCCGTAGAAGGCGTAGTAGCCGTAGGAGCCGCGCAGGATGCTGTTGATCCGCTCGGCCTCGGATTGCAGTATCAGCGATGGATTGGCTGCATTGGTCAACAATGCAGGCTTCGGACTTTATGGGTCGGCCGAAGACGTGCCTCTCAGCGAGGCGCGCTATCAGTTCGACGTGAACCTGTTCGGCGCCGCCGCGCTGATCCAGGATCTGGTGCCATACATGCGTGAGAAGCGCGCTGGCAAGATCATCAACATCACCTCGATGGGCGGCAAAATCTACCCCCGCTGGGTGCCCTGGTATCACGCTTCGAAACACGCGCTGGAAGACCTGTCGGACTGCCTTCGTCTGGAACTGCAACAATTTGGCATCGACGTCGTGATCGTTGAGCCCGGCATCATCTAGACCGCATTCGGCAACGTGGTCGAAGGTCCTAATGAAGTTCTCGGGCAATACCGCCTATGGTCCCATGGCGAAGAACGTCGCCAAGGCCACCGCCGACAGCTACAAGGACGGCGGCGGCTCGTCTCCGCAGGTCATCGCGGACGTGGTTTCCAAGGCCGTGAAGGCCAGCAAGCCCAAAACCCGCTATGCCGCCGGCAAATTCGCCAACATGATGATCAATACCCGCAAATGGCTGGGCGATCGCGTGTTCGACCGCATGGTTCTATAGACCGTACGCTGATCGTTGGGAGGCGATAGAGCCTTGGGGCGATGCGAGAGAGTACTCGTGCCGAGCTCTTCTCGCCATCCTTGCGGAGCGGGGAGCTTGATTCGACCTCGCGCTGAATATTTCTGATTTCCGCTTCAGGCCGCTGAGCGACTTCTAGCTCTGGTGTCCACCCGCTACAGTCCTTAGCAGCTGATCGCGAATGGCAGAAAACTGCGTGATTACTTCACTCGCCACGCGCGCGATCGCGTTCGACAATATCAGCAATGGAATTCTTGCTGATCGCCAGATCGCCGCTATTCAGCGGTAGCTTCGGCCCTCCGCGATAACCGCCAGTACCTTCGGTGCGAGCTTGTCCTACTTCGGCCGCCGACCAGTTTGCCGTCCGAAGCTTTCTTCCGCGCGCCTTGGGAGCGGCAAGGCCTGATTTCACGCGTTCGCTGATGAGATCACGCCCGGAAGCGGACTCGGAGCGTCACACTGAAGGCGGAGGGGTAGAAAAGCTCCGGCTTAGGGCCTGCTACGGCGGCTCGTACTTGTCCATCGGCGGACTTACAATCTGGATTTGCGAGTGTCCTGATCTCCATCACAGCTCCTTTGGGCGCGGCGGAGTCAACATTGGCTTGGGACGGTGGCAGTGAAAATCATCGTTGAATCCCGAAGCACTGGTAATAATATCTAATAAAATCAATAACTTAAGCGAATAATGTATCGTCTGAAAGGCACATCGCGGGGCGCCACTTTTCAAGCGATCGCGTTCTATTCATCTCGCGCGACATTGCTCAAGGGCGAAGCGCCGCCATTGGAGAATCCCCTGTAGCGTAAGTGGCTGCGGTTCAGATGCGCCCGCATCGCTTCGCGGGCCTGGTCGGAATTGCCGGTGCTGATCGCTTCGCAGATCGCCCTGTGCTCCCGTACAGTATTCTGTACATAATCGGGTGTGATGAGCGCCGGGTTCAACTGTTTCGAGAAAGCCGGCTGCGGCAGGATCTGGAGGCTCATCAAGCTGAAGAACTCTATGAAGGCGCCGTTATTCGTCGCTTCCGCGATCGATCGATGGAAGACGAAATCCAGGTGGTCGAGGGCGGCCTCGTCGTCGAGCGAGGCTTCGAACTGGCGTGCAGCGTCCCAGATGTTCGATTCCTGCGCCCATGAACGCCGAGCCGCTGCGAGTCCGGCGGCGTGCACCTCGAAAGCCATCCGAAGTTCAAGGAGGTCCATGAATGAGGTCTTCAGACGCTGCAAGGGCGCCAGAACGAGCTCCGGATCGTAGCTGTACGGGTCTTCCGGCTTCGGTTTGTCGTGAACGAACACGCCGACGCCGTGACGTGCCTCAACAACTCCCTCCGATCGTAACGCGGAGACGGCCTCCCTGATTACCGTGCGGCTGACGCCAAACTGCTGCGCCAGCTCGTTCAGCGATCCAAGTTTGTGCCCCTTCTCCAGTTGATTGTCGACAATGTGGGCCTTGAGGGCCTGTATCGTCCGGCTTGCCAAAGTGCTCAAGATGCCATCCGTTTTCTCGGTTCGCGCGCGTGAGCGGCGTACGTCAACTGATAGGGATTTGTTGTGCTTTTGACAAGGTAGCATGACATCGCACGGTGATGCTATCTCAAGAGTGAATTTTCGCTTTTTTAGTGTGCGCACTCTCCGCTGCGTCTTGGAGATCGTGTCCGGTTTTCGAGTCTTTCCTTGCTAACGATCGAACTTTTTTTAAGGCTCTGGCAGTTTCTGTAGGCCACGCAGAGATTTTCGTCTCAATTAATTTATTGAAATGGCATCATAAAACGCTCTGATGCGCTTTGCGAAACGAAGAGATAGTACCTCACACTTTCTTATTGACATGAGATACTATTTCAATAATCTATTGGTTAGAAAAAGCGAGCCAACGGCACGATCCCCAGGCGAACGTGGCGAATAGCTCCGGGAACAGAAACTGCGCCAGCCGGCGCACACACAAAATCAGGTGGAAAACCGCTATGGGTGACGTCTCCGCACGCCTCTCCGAGCTCGGCATCGTGTTGCCTTCGATTGCTTCGCCCTCGGGCAACTACATTCCATATCGGTTTGTCGGGAGCCTCCTCTTTGTTTCCGGGCAGATCCCTCGGATCGACGGCGTGGAGCATTTTGTCGGGGTCGTTGGGCAGGATATCTCCCTTGAGGAGGGCTATAAGGCGGCTCGGCTTTGCGCCTTGAACATTCTTGCCCGTGTCAACGACGCGCTCGACGGGGATCTCGACCGGGTAGTGGCCTGCGTTCAGGTCCGTGGCTTCGTCAACGCACCGGCGGATTTCAAAGGTCACCCCGCGATCGTCGATGGCGCGTCGGATCTTCTCGTCGAAATTCTGGGCGAAAAGGGGCGTCATGTGCGCACGGCACTGGGGGCCGGATCGCTTCCACGCGGATCGTCCGTCGAAGTGGATGCCGTGTTTGAAGTCGCAGCGAAATCCTGAAGGTTACAGGAAAGGGAATTGGCCATGGGCGAGAATGCAAGCAACGAAAGAGCCATCGAGATGACGGGTGTCAACAAATGGTACGGGGCGCTGCAGGTACTTAAGGGCATCGAACTCAACGTTGCGCGGGGCGAGCATATCGTCCTCTGCGGCCCGTCCGGGTCCGGGAAGTCCACGCTCATTCGCTGCATCAATCACCTTGAGGAAGTCCAGCAGGGCAGGATCGTCGTCAATGGCACTGCGCTCAACCAGAAGGGCGCGAACGCCGACCACATTCGCCGCGATGTCGGCATGGTTTTCCAGCAGTTCAACCTCTTCCCCCATATGACCGTTCTGGAAAACTGCATGCTTGCCCAGCGCCGTGTCCGAAAGGCGTCGGCGGCGGATGCCAAGGCGAAAGCCATGCGGCATCTGGAGCGCGTGCACATTGCCGAGCAGGCGCAGAAATACCCCGCTCAGCTTTCCGGCGGCCAGCAGCAGCGCGTGGCGATCGCCCGCGCGCTTTGCATGGATCCGAAGATCATGCTGTTCGACGAACCGACATCGGCGCTCGATCCAGAAATGGTCAAAGAAGTGCTGGACACGATGATCTCACTTGCCGACGACGGGATCACGATGATCTGCGTGACGCATGAAATGGGGTTCGCGCGCGCCGTCGCGCACCGTGTCATCTTCATGGATCGCGGCGAGATCATCGAGAGCGCCAAGCCGGACGTCTTCTTCAACAATCCGGGCCACGAACGCACCAAAGCGTTCCTCAGCCAGATCCTCAACCACTGAGGGCGACCGATGAACTACTCATTCGATTTCGCTCCGGTTTTTGCCGCATGGCCCATGCTTTTGGAGGGCGTGGTCGGCACGCTGAGAATGTCATCGCTCTCCATGGTCTTCGGCCTGAGCCTCGGCATCGTGTTCATGCTGATGCGCATGAGCAAAAGCAACGCTCTTCGGGCGCTGGCGATCGGTTACATCGAGCTGATCCGCAACACGCCGATCCTCGTGCAGGTCTTCTTCGTCTTCTTCGGCATGCCGGCCATCGGTATTCGGCTGAGTGGGGAACAAGCGGCGATCCTCGCCATGACGCTCAATTGCGCAGCCTATGCCGCGGAGATCGTGCGCGGCGGAGTACAGTCGATCCGTCCCGGGCAGATCGAGGCGGGCAGGGCGCTCGGCCTTCACACGGCAGACATCTACCGCTTCGTTGTGTTTCGTCCGGCGATCCGGGCGGTCTACCCGGCGCTCTGCAGCCAGTTCATCCTGATGATGTTGAACTCCAGCCTGGTGTCTTCTGTCTCGGCGGAGGAATTGACCTACTTCGCCCAGACCCTGGATTCCCAGACCTTCCGCAGCTTCGAGATCTATCTCACGCTTGGCGTCATCTATCTCGTGCTGTCCCAGTTCTTCTCTGCCGCGCTTGGTGTGATCGGCAGGGTCTATTTCTCCTATCCGACGAAGTGAGGGCCTTGCGATGATCCGTCAATTTGGCTGGGGAGAGTTCCTTTTTCTGCTCGAGGGCGCGCGCTGGACGGTGGTTCTGACGGTTCTCGCCTTCACTTTCGGCGGCGCACTCGGGCTGGCCGTAGCGCTCGGGCGCACGAGCAAGTGGAGGCCGCTGCGTATCCTGATGGCGACCTACATCCAGATCTTCCAGGGCACGCCGCTGCTGGTGCAGTTGTTTTTCGTCTATTTCGGCCTGCCCCTTCTGGGTCTTAAGGTCGATGTCTGGGCGGCGCTGACGATCGGGCTTTCACTGCATACCAGCGCGTTCCTCGGTGAGATCTGGCGTGGCAGCATCCAGGCGGTTCCCGATGGCCAGAGTGAGGCCGCCCGCGCTCTCGGAATCGGCTATGTGCACCGGATGGTGGACGTCGTCCTGCCGCAGGCGTTCCGCATCGGCCTGCCTGCGACAATCAGCTTCCTCGTGAATCTCATCAAGGGTACGGCGCTTGCTGCTCTGCTCGGACTGACGGAGCTCACACGTTCCGGCCAGTTGATGGCGAATATCACCTTTCAGCCGTTGCAGGTCTATGGCGCCGTCGCCCTCATCTACTTCTTCATATGTCTCCCGCTGACCTACAGCAGCGCATGGATCGAACGGCGGCTCAATGCCGCTCGATAAAACAAGAACGCATGACAAAAACCAACCAGAGGTGACCACATGTTCAAGACAGCATTGCCCCTTTCGCGTTCGAACGTTCCCGGCGTATTTGCCGCCGCGCTTTTGGCCACGACCTTGTTCGCGACGACGGCGCTGGCCATAACGCCCGAGGAACTGAAGGCCAAGGGCACGGCGACCATCGGCGTTCAGATGGACCAGTTCCCCTGGGGTTTCATCGATCAGAATGGCCAGAACGAGGGCTTCGACATCGAAATCGCCAAGCTGATCGCCAGGGAACTTGGCGTGGAGGTCAAATTCGAGCGCATCACCGGACAGAATCGCATTCCGCTGCTGGTCAACGGCAATGTCGACTTCCTCGTGCCATCAATGACGATCACCGAGGAGCGCGCCAAGGTGATCCAGTACGTCATCCCCTATTCGTCGAACGATATCACTGTCTGGGCAAAGAAGGATGCGGCGATCAAGGGTAACGACGACCTCGGCAAATACGTTATCGGTGTGAACCGCGGTAGCGTGTTCGAGCCGATCCTCGTCAAGGCAGCACCGCCGACGACCGAGATCAAGCGCTTCGACGACGACGCGACGACCGTGCAGGCCCTCCTGTCCGGTCAGGTCGACGCCATCCTTGGCAGCGTGACCTATGGTCTCGTCATCAAGGAGACGGGCCACGAAGGCGAATTCGAACGCAAGTACAAGGTGGCCGATAACTTTCAGGGCATGGCTGTCCGCAAGGGCGACCAGGAAATGCTCACCTTCCTCACCGATTTTGTGACCACTCACACCGCTGACGGCACGCTCGACGCACTTTACAAGAAATGGATCGGCGTCGATCGCGCGAAACTTCCGACAACGCTGCCGGGCGTAGACTTCACCGGCAAGCAATAACGCGCCTGCCCTGCGCAACTGCTGCGCAGGGCACCCCGAAACATCAACAATCGAAGAGCTTTAACCTCCGCCTGCAAGTGCGGGCGGGGAATGCCCGCCGCATGTCGAAAGTAAGCCTTCGGGCGCGGTGTGGAAGAGAAGTTCGTTCACGGAGCAGAGTCAAGAAAATGGCGAAAGATGGCAAGCAGATCAGGGTCGGTGTCGACATCGGCGGCACCTTCACCGACGTTGCGATGGAGGTAGGCACCACGCTCCATTCGATCAAAGTGCTGACCGACTATTCCTACCCCGAAAACGCGATCGTCAGGGGCATCCGGCAGGTCGCCGAGGTGGCAGGCGTCGAGCTGTCAGAGATTGACACCGTCATCCATGGCACGACGCTTGCGACGAATGCGCTGATCGAGCGGCGCGGCGCGCGCACTGCCTTCATCACCACCAAGGGCTTTCGCGATGTCATCGAAATGCGGACCGAAAGCCGTTTCGAGCAGTATGATCTCGACATCGTGCTGCCTGCGCCGCTTGTGCCCCGCGATGAACGCTTCGTCGTCGACGAGCGGATTGGCGCCGATGGTGGTGTCCTGAAGCCGCTCGATCTTGGCGAAGTCGACGCTCTCTGCGACCGTACTATCGCCGCAGGCTATGAAAGCGTCGCGATCGGCTTCATCCATTCTTACCTCAACGGCGCGCATGAAAAGGTGGTGCGCGACCGATTGCTTGCCAGGAAGGCGGACCTATCCGTTTCGATTTCCTGCGAGGTCTCACCGCAGATGCGCGAGTTCCAGCGCTTCAACACGGTCTGCGCCAACGCGTTCGTCAAGCCGCTGATGGCATCCTATCTCAATCGTCTCGTCGGCAGGCTTTCGGAAGCGGGCATGCGCAGCCCGGTCTTCATGATCCATTCGGGCGGGGGCATCATAAGCGTCGAGAGCGCTATCGAGTTTCCGGTTCGGCTCCTTGAATCCGGCCCGGCGGGTGGCGCGATCTTCGCCGCGCATATTGCCAGCAGTTACGGGCTAGACCAGGTCCTTTCCTATGACATGGGCGGCACGACCGCAAAAATCTGCCTGATAGAAAACCAGACGCCGAAGACCTCGAAGACCTTCGAAGTGGCCCGCACCTGGCGTTTCAAGAAGGGCAGCGGCATGCCGATCTCCATTCCGGTTATCGAGATGGTAGAAATCGGCGCCGGCGGCGGGTCGATCGCCACCGTCGACAGCATGCGTCAGATCCGTGTTGGGCCGCATAGTGCCGGTTCCGAACCGGGCCCGGCCTGCTATGGCCGTGGCGGTAAGAGCCCGACGGTTACTGACGCCGACCTGATCCTCGGCCGCCTCGATGCCGACGAGTTTGCCGGCGGGGCGATGAAGCTTGATGCAACGGCCTCCGATCGGGCGATGCATGCCGACATCGCCTCGAAACTCGACACCGACATTGCGACTGCAGCCTATGGCCTCAGCGAGGTCGTGGACGAAAACATGAGCAATGCCGCCCGCATGCATGCCGTTGAAAACGGCAAGGAGCTTTCAGAGTTCACAATGATCGCCTTCGGCGGCGCAGCACCCATCCACGCTGCCCGCCTTTGCGAGAAGCTCGGCATTGCGGATCTGCTGATCCCACCGGGAGCAGGCGTCGGTTCGGCCATCGGCTTCCTGCGCGCACCCTTCGGCTTCGAGTCGGTTCGTAGTGCCTACAGCCGCCTTAGCCGTTTCGACGCAGCAGCGATCAACCGGACGATTTCGGAGCTTGTGGCGGAAGCGACGTCCTTCGTGCGTTCCGGCGCACCGGATGCCGACCCTAATCTCGAGTGCACCGCGTACATGCGCTATGTCGGGCAGGGCTGGGAGGTTCCGATCACGATCGACGTGCGTGACTACGCCGGTTGCGATGGTGACCTGTTCCGCACGCTCTTCGACGCGCAGTACGAGCACTTCTTCGGCCGTGTCATCGACGGTCTCGATGTGGAGATCGTCAGCTGGTCGCTGCGAGCGACATCTAAAGTCACTCCGCCGGCCAGGATCAGCAAGGTCGGGAAAGCCGGCAACGCCACGGTGCGCGGCACCCGCGAGATCTTCGACGTCCAGGAAGGCCGCTTCCAGCAGGCCTCGGTCGTCTCGCGCGGCGACATGAAGCCCGGCGACTTGGTGACGGGGCCCGCCGTCATCACCGAGCGCGAGACATCGACCATCATCACCGCGAGCCGCGAAGTCATCATGCAGGCCGATGGCTGCCTGCTCGTACGCGTCAAGCAGAGCGCTTGAACGGAGGACAAATTCATGAAAACCAGCGCACTTTCCGATGTCCACATGCAGATCATGTGGAACCGGCTTATTTCCGTGGTCGAGGAGCAGGCGGTCACGCTCATCCGTACCGCATTCTCGACCAGTGTACGGGAGTCGGGAGACCTTTCCGCAGGTGTCTTCAACCGCGGCGGCAAGATGATCGCCCAGGCCGTAACCGGCACGCCCGGCCACGTCAATGCCATGGCCGAAGCGGTGGGCCATTTCATCCGAGATATCGGGCCTGAGAATATCTTTGAAGGCGATGTCTACATCACCAATGACCCGTGGAAGGGAACCGGCCACCTGCACGACTTTACCGTCGTCTCGCCGAGTTTCCGCAACGGTGCCCTGGTCGGCTATTTCGCCTGCACCGCGCATGTGGTCGATGTCGGCGGTCGCGGCTTCGGCCCGGATGCCAACGAAGTCTACGAGGAAGGCATCTTCGTTCCGATCATGAAGTTCGCCGAGCGCGGTATCGTCAACAAGGATCTCGTCAACATCCTTCGCAACAATGTGCGCGAGAGCCACCAGGTCGTCGGTGACGTCTATTCACTCGCTGCGTGCAACGAGATCGGTCATCGCCGACTGATGGACATGATGGATGAGTTCGATCTGGCGGATCTCGAAACGCTGGGCGAGTTCATCTTCAAGCGGAGTTACGATGCAACGGTCGAGCGCATCGCGGCGCTGCCGAAAGGCTCCTATTTCAACGTCATGCGTGTCGATGGCTATGGTTCCCCAATCGATATCGCCGTTCGCCTCGACGTCGCCGAGGACCATATCCTCGCGGATTTCGACGGCACTTCGCCGCCCAGCCCCAAAGGCATCAATTGCCCGATCATCTATTCTGCCGCCTATGCCTGCTACGGACTGAAGTGCTCGATCGCACCGGAAATCCCCAACAATCACGCATCCCTGCTGCCATTCCGCGTCACGGCGCCGGAGAACTGCATTCTGAACGCGCAGCATCCGGCGCCGGTCTCGGTTCGCCACGTTCTCGGCCATCTCGTTCCCGATGCCGTGCTCGGCGCCGTGCACAAGATGCTGCCGGGTCGCGTTCCTGCGGAAGGGGCCGGTGCATTGTGGAACCTGCACGTCAGCGTTCGTCCGTTGCAGGGCGAGGAAGCACCTACGGACGGCGGCCAGCGCGCCGAAGTGCTGCTGTTCAACAGCGGCGGCGCCGGTGCACGCTCCACGCTCGACGGGTTGAGCGCCACGGCGTTTCCGAGCGGAGTGCACTCCATGTCGATCGAGGCGACTGAACATGTCGGCCCGGTTATCTTCTGGCGCAAGGAGTTGCGCGACGGCTCCGGGGGTGCCGGTCAGTTCCGCGGCGGTCTTGGCCAGGTGGTGGAGATTTCTCCGACACAAGGTCACGAGATGCACTTCAACGCCATGTTCGACCGTATCGATCACCCCCCGCGCGGCCGTGAAGGCGGTGAAAGCGGCGCGGCAGGTGCGGTCCTTCTCGACGACGGCACGCGCCTTGCGTCCAAGGGGCGCCAGCACGTGCCGGGCGGGCGCCGTCTCATTCTCCAACTACCGGGCGGTGGTGGTTATGGCCCGGTCGAAAAGCGCGATCCCGCTGCGCTCAAGCGCGACGACGACTTCGACTACGTCGTGAGAGGTTGACTCGTCCGGCCGGGCAAGGCGCTGCCGTCGCCCGGCTTTCATGCCGAAACTTAGGAAGTTGACAATGCATTTTGAGAACAGGCGCTCAGCCGGTATCAAATCCTCCCCCAGCATGGCGATCGCCATGGCAGCGAAAAGGCTGGCTGCCGAAGGGCGCGACATCATTGATCTGTCGCTTGGCGAACCTGATTTCGAACCGCCGGCCCACGTCTGCGAAGCGGCCGCCGAAGCTATCCGCAAGGGCGGAATCCGCTACGGCGCACCGGCGGGCATGGAAAGCCTGCGCGCGGCGATCGTCGCAAAATTCAAGCGCGAGAACCGGCTAACCTATACGCCCGACGAGGTCATGGTCGCCAACGGCGCCAAGCAGATCCTCTTCGACGCCTTTCTTGCGACCCTCGAACAGGGGGACGAGGTAATCATCCCGACGCCTTGCTGGGTGTCCTATGGCGACATCGTTTCGCTGCATGGCGGCGCCCCGCGATATGTTCATTGCGGCCCTGACGCCGGCTTTAAGATTTCACCAGAAACTCTTGAAGCGGCAATCACGCCGAAGACCCGCTGGCTCCTGCTGAACTCGCCGTCCAACCCGACGGGCGCGATCTATTCGGCCGAGGAATACCGGCAACTGGCAACCGTCCTCGCCCGCCATCCGCGTATTCTCGTCGTCTCTGATGAGATCTACGAGCACGTGCTTCTTGGTGACACGCCTTTCGTTTCCTTTGGTGAGGCATGCCCCGATCTTCGCGAACGCACGTTGATCGTCAACGGTGTTTCCAAGGCCTATGCAATGACAGGCTGGCGCGTCGGCTATGCCGCGGGTCCGAAGCCGCTGATTTCTGCGCTCAACAAGATGCAGTCCCAAAGCGTGTCCTGCGTGTCGCCGGTCGCACAGGCTGCCGCGCTAGCTGCGCTGACCGGAGACCAGGCCTTTGTCGCCGAGGGCGCGCGGATTTTCGCTCATCGCGCAAGGATCGTTTCCGAACGGCTCGCGGAAATCGACGGGTTGGAATTTACCGCGCCGGACGGGGCTTTCTATGCCTTTGTCGGGATCGGCCGCCTTCTCGGGCGCAGGACCGCGTCGGGGCAGGTGATGGCAGACGATACTGGCTTCTCAGCCCATCTGCTGGAAGCGTTCGGGCTCTCCAGCGTCCCGGGTGCAGCTTTTGGTGCGCCTGGCTTCATACGCCTGTCGATCGCCGCATCGGACCGCGAACTCGAAGCGGCCATCGACCGGCTGGCGGCCATGGTCCGTTCGCTTTCTGCCTGAGCCGGACGCCCCTAAACTCGAAGATCACCAAGGAAAGTGGCGGTTCTCGCGGCCGCCCCAAAAGGAGGTTAATCCCATGAAGACTGAAGAACTGAAGAAGGTCCTAGGCGCCGGCCTTCTCTCTTTCCCCGTGACACATTTCGATGCGGAGGGAAAATTCAATGCAAAGAGCTATGCAGATCATGTCAACTGGTTGTCCGGCTTCGGGGCCGCGACCCTCTTTGCTGCAGGCGGTACCGGAGAGTTCTTCTCGCTGACGCCGGAAGAGATTCCGCAGATCGTCCGGGTGGCCAAGGAAGCGGCGGGGAGCACGCCGATCGTTTCCGGCTGCGGCTATGGCACCGATATTGCCGTATCGATCGCGCGATCGGTCGAAAAGGCCGGCGCTGACGGCATCCTGCTTTTACCCCACTACCTGATCGATGCGCCGCAGGACGGCCTCTACCGCCATATCAAAGCGGTGTGTGATGCAACCGGCATGGGCGTCATGGTCTACAATCGCGACAATTCCGTCCTTCAAGCGGAAACGCTCGCCAGGCTTTGTGATGCATGCCCGAACCTTGTCGGCTTCAAGGACGGTACCGGCGACATCGGGCTCGTGCGGCAGATCACGGCGAAGTTGGGGGCCCGGTTGACCTATCTTGGCGGCATGCCGACGGCCGAACTCTTCGCGGAGGCGTATCTTGGCGCAGGTTTTACCACCTATTCTTCGGCGGTCTTCAATTTTGTGCCTGGCCTAGCCATGGAGTTCTACAAGGCGTTGCGCGCGGGCGAACGCGCCCGGTGCGAGAAGATCCTGATCGATTTCTTTTATCCGTTCATGGCGATCCGCAACCGGGCGAAGGGCTATGCCGTTGCGGCCATCAAGGCCGGGGTGCGGCTCCAGGGCTTCGATGCCGGTCCGGTTCGCTCGCCGCTCCATGACCTGACGGCAGAGGAAATGGCTATGATGGAAAGGCTGATCGGAAACCATAAGCGTCGCTGAGAAGAGAGGGCCGCCTTCGCGCGGAGGCGGCCCTCTTGGCAATGCATGAAAAACGGAGAGCGGCTATGACATTGCACCAGAACCTGATTGCCGGCGAATGGGTCGGTGGTGACGGGGTTGCCAACATCAACCCTTCCAACACCAATGACGTGGTCGGCGAATATGCCCGCGCCTCTGCCGACGATGCGCGTGCGGCGATTGCCGCTGCGAAAGCGGCGTTTCCGGCCTGGTCGCGCTCCGGCATTCTCGAGCGCCACGCGATCCTGAGGAAGACCGCGGACGAGATCCTTGCCCGCAAGGACGAACTCGGAAAGCTCTTGTCACGCGAGGAAGGCAAGACACTCGCAGAAGGCATCGGTGAGACCGTGCGTGCCGGCCAGATCTTCGACTTCTTCGCCGGCGAATGCCTGCGACTGGCGGGCGAAGTGCTGCCGTCGGCAAGACCCAATATCGGCGTCGAGATCACCCGCGAGCCGGTCGGCGTCGTCGGCATCATCACGCCCTGGAACTTCCCGATCGCCATCCCCGCCTGGAAGATCGCGCCGGCGCTTTGCTACGGCAACACCGTCGTCTTCAAGCCGGCCGAACTGGTGCCGGGCAGTTCCTGGGCAATCGTCGACATCCTCTACCGTGCGGGTCTGCCGAAGGGCGTGTTGAACCTCGTGATGGGCAAGGGCTCTGTTGTCGGCCAGGCGATGCTCGACAGTCCCGATATCCACGCGATCACCTTCACCGGCTCGACCGGCACGGGCAAACGCGTGGCGCTCGCCTCCGTCGAGCACAATCGCAAATACCAGCTGGAGATGGGCGGCAAGAACCCCTTCGTCGTGCTTGACGATGCCGATCTTGCGGTCGCGGTCGAGGCGGCGGTCAATTCCGCCTTTTTCTCCACCGGCCAGCGCTGCACCGCCTCCTCGCGCATCATCGTGACCGAGGGCATTCACGATCGTTTCGTCGCGGCAATGGGCGAGCGGATGAAGGGGCTGACGATCGACGACGCCTTGAAGGCCGGCACCCATATCGGTCCGGTGGTCGACCAGAGCCAGCTCAACCAGGACACCGACTATATAGCCATTGGCCAGCAGGAGGGTGCGAAGCTTGCCTTCGGCGGCGAACTGCTGAAGCGCGACGCGCCTGGCTTCTACCTGCAGCCGGCACTGTTCACCGAGGCGACGAACGCGATGCGCATCAGCCGCGAAGAGATCTTCGGCCCGGTCGCATCCGTCATTCGCGTTAGGGATTACGATGAGGCGCTCGCTGTCGCCAACGACACGCCCTTCGGTCTCTCGTCCGGCATTGCCACCACCAGCCTCAAGCATGCAACCCATTTCAAGCGCAATGCGGAAGCCGGCATGGTGATGGTCAACCTGCCGACCGCGGGCGTCGATTTCCACGTGCCCTTCGGCGGCCGCAAGGGCTCGTCCCACGGCTCGCGCGAGCAGGGACGCTACGCCGCCGAGTTCTACACAACTGTCAAGACGGCCTACACGCTCGCCTGAAGCACGCCGACAGGGAGACCGGGGCGGCCACTCATTCCCAAGGTCGAGAATGGAAGGGTCGCGGGTTCATATCCTTTCAAGGCGAGGGGTTGAAAGTCAGCTCAGGGGCCGTTTGCGGGCTGTCCGATTCCCGAGAAAAATTGACGAAAGTGGCCAAGCCACCGTGGCCTGCCGACATCCGCTATCCACCCTTTGCGGACATGGCCTTGCGCGCCGTTATCTGCGAAAGCCCCGGGGACACCATCAGTCTAGGAGCCTAGCGGGTCGTAGATCATCGGCGGGATGTTCGTCATCGCCAGACTCCGCAGTGGCTGGCTAGGACACCGACAACGCCGCAACAAGCGTAGGATGGAGTGTGAGAGGGACTTCGCTATCAGCCTTTAGAAGCGCACCAAGGTATTGTCTTTTGTAACCAACATCAAAGATATACCTGGGGCTTCCCGCCTCGATCACCCCAAGGCTTCCGTTCCACAGCATGACGTCGATTAGCTTCCCTACGGTGGCAGCGTCCTTGAGTTCCTTGGAGGCAATGTACTTCAACTTCGACGCCGTTAACTTGTCGCGCTGCTGCACTATTTCGAAAAGCAGGTCGGACCCTTTCGGCACCAAGTCAGCGATCTCCCTGTCCAAGTCCTCGAGAACCTGCCATCCAAGTTCCTTTAAGGCGACCATATAATCATCTTCGGCGATCCTGCCCCTGTTGAACGTGATGGCGCGACGCCGTGCTGTTTCGAAGAGACGGATCAGGTATCTCGGCCGCATCAGGCTGCCGTCGATGAGGAAATCCATCACGGGACGCCCGGCCACGGTCGGGACTGACGCTCGCGACCAAAGAGAGGCCCATTCCTCCTTGATGTCGATCACACTCGCCTGCAGCCGCTGCTCAAAGAGCTGTCTCATCAGAGACCGATCCGACCACTCCAAACTCTGGACCGCCAGCTTGCCATAATCGGCCATTCCGCGGATCAAGAACTCATAGACGTCGCTTCTGACGAAAATACCCCAGCGAAAGTCGAGGTTCTTCCGCCTAAACTTCCTTGAAATTTCCTGCATGGACTCGGTCAGGCCGACGACGATCATTGCGTCATCGTCTGTGAATCCACCAGGCGTCCAAAATCGGTCGAGGTTGTCGAACAGGAAAAGTACGAAGCCTTTGAGACGCAGATAGTCGAGAACGGCTTCGCGCAGCGTTCTTACGTCTTGGCCGTAAATGGCTTCGAGGACTTTGGACGAATCGAGCTGGTTGAGTTCCAAATCCACGATATTGCTTCCACGGAATCGGTCCACGACATTCTGGGATAACCGTTTGAGTCGCTCCGAAAAATCTCCAGTCCCAGTGTCGACTCGTTGCTCGAACAGTTCTCGTAGCTTCGTGTATCCAGGATAGAGGCGTTGGTCACGCAACGCCCTCATCTCGTCCTTTTCCAAAATTTTGTAGGTGATCTCAAGCCAGAGCACGTACTCCCAAAATGCGGCCACTACCTCCTTGCGCGTCCCGAAACTGAGCTTGTCGAGGATGAATTCCTTCATCTTGATCAGCTGATACCCATCCGGGATCAGATCGATGACAATGTTTTGCTTGTTTGAACGGCTAATGTCGCGCACTTGAAGGAAGACTGCGGTCTTACCACTGCCCTTACGACCAACGAGCACATTCGCCTCTCCGGCCAATGTGCGCTGGAAGGCATCGGTCTCCAAGAAATGGTCTGCCAAGCTTGTCGCTTCGTTTTCAGCGATAGGATCGCCGCAAGTCAGCGTCTCAAGCAATCGTTCATCGCTGTGCCGGATGCTTACGAACTCATTCTGGAAGTCGGCCAAGTTGCCACGGAAATCAGCGATGGCCGTATCCAGATCGTCTAGCTTCCACCATCGTTGTGCCTGGTCCTGCAGATCGAGAGGAAGGTTCTGGCTTTCATGCGCGACGAGGCGACAAGGAATTCCTTTCCCCCGCGCGATCCCATACATGAATGCGGCACGCTGGTTGTTTCTGACGGCGTCCTCGCTCGTGCCATCCATCCAGAAGGCGATGACGCCATAAGAGGACAGTGTCAGTTCGTATGCTTCACTTGCATTCAGCCGGCTGATTTCCGCCGGGTTGAAATTTCGAAACTTTACTCGCGCGATCTTCTTCACCGCACTGGTCAGTTTTAGGGAGGCATCGGACGGAGTCGGGGGTTGAAGTATGAAAAGAGGTTGCTCTTTGTTCTTGGCGATTTCGCCCCACCGTGTGGTCTCGTCGGGCTTCGACAGGATTTTTCGGAGTTTGTCGGTGTAATCGTACCCGTCATATCCCAGCGTATCGAGGAGCCCTACGGCTTTGATTGGGTCGAAGTTAAGGTGTGTAGAACGGGCCAATCGTGTGGGCTTCTCAAGCCCGATCGCATATCCCAATTCGTAGGTCACATTGGCGTTGACGATCGATATATCCGCGACAAAGGCGTCAGCATTTTCTATCCAACTCTCGACCGACTCCGCGATCGGCGATCCCGAGGTGTCTTTTGTCGCCCAGGCGGACACGCTTCTTTCAGGCGTCGACGCAGCTGCGCACGCTTCGATGATCATTTTCGAGTGGTATTCGTTGCCCGAGGCATATGCGACGAAAACGGAAGTCATAGCGAGCCGAATCAGAGCCTTTTGATGAAAAGATCAATTTGCGCCATCGGCTGACCGCATGACAAGCAAGGGTTGTCGACATTCCACCAATAACTGATCTATTCTTTATGCAAGGATCGTTGAGCTGTGAGTATTGGCGATTAAGGAAGATGATGTCCGAGAGGTAATGTCCGCTTTCTGCCGCGGGCGACGATGGCTTCGCTGACCGACATGGGGCGCATACCTGCCGTCCCTGCGTAACGAATTGACTATCCGCTTCGGACTACCAAACCGTGGCGGTAGCCAAAGCGACAGCGGTTGAAGGGGCCTGTTCGTCACGAGCGCGTTGGACGGCATGTTGCTAGGATGTTCACGTTCTGGGCCAAAAAGATGGTGTAACGGGCTGACCCGGCCCGCCAGGTTTGAAGGGCTGGTGGTCGTCCCTCACAATGATGGTGTCGCGGAGTCGGGAGTGGCCTGCTCCGGAGCATCACGGAGAAACGACCATGAAGCAGTATGCCGGCATCGACGTATCCCTGGAATACTCAAGCGTGTGCGTGGTGGATGCGGACGGCCGCATCGTCCGGGAAGCAAAGATCCTCAGCGAGCCCGATGCGCTGATCGCCTGGTTTGGCGACCACGACGCGATGGAGCGCATCGGTCTGGAGGCCGGCCCTTTGTCGCAGTGGCTGCATGCCGGGATGGTGAAAGCCGGTCTTTCCGTCGAGCTGATCGAGACGCGCCATGTGCGTGCAGCCGTCAAGACGATGCCGGTCAAGACCGACAAGAAGGACGCCCGCGGCATTGCGCAGCTGATGCGGCTGGGCTGGTTCCGACCGGTCCATTGCAAATCGCTGGCCGCCCAGGAGGTGCGGGCGCTGCTGACCGCCCGCAAGCTTATTCAGGGCAAGCTTCACGACATCGAGACGAGCATCCGGGGCATCCTGCGCGGCTTCGGTCTCAAGGTGGGGCCGACGACGCGGTGCACGTACGCGGGGCGCATTCGCGAACTGATTGCCGGCCATTCGACCCTGGAAACGATCGCCACGGCACTGTTGACGGTGCGCGACGCGCTGGTGCGGGAATTTGCAGGTTTTGAGCGCACGCTGCGCGCCATCGCCCGTCAGGATGACAACGCCCTTCGGTTGATGACGACGCCCGGCGTTGGCGTGCTGGTGGCGCTGACGTTTGTGGCGGCCATCGATGCGCCGGAGCGCTTCCGCTCCTCGCGCGCCGTGGGGCCGCACTTCGGATTGACGCCAAGGAAATATCAATCGGGGGAGACCGATCATAGTGGTCGCATCTCGAAGATCGGCGATGGCAGCGTGCGCACCGCGCTCTACGAGGCGGCCCACGTCATCCTGACGCGGCCGGTCAAAGGCTCCGATTTGAAGGGCTGGGCGTTGGCGGTCGCCAGACGAGCCGGTCCCAAAAAGGCGGGCGTGGCGCTGGCCCGCAAGTTGGCGGTGGTGTTGCATTGCACGCTCAGGGATGGAACCAGCTTCATTGCTCGTAAGGTAGACCCAGCCCTGGCGGCTTGATCGAAGGAGACGACAAGACAGGCTTTCGGACGGGCACAGCCATCCGCCCGCCGGACCAAGGTCCCTTCGCCGGGACGATGGATGGGTTAGGCCGCTATGCGATCAGCAGCACGCGATGACTGCGCCTTCAAAGATTGGCCAGCCGGTCCTTGGCAGACACCATAGAGCAGCGGCAAAGCTCCGACTGCGGACAGAAGCAAGCACCCGGCGAGGGATTGAGCGCATAAGGGATTGACGCAACGCGGGAGAATCTAATCCAAGTGCAACATTGACGGGTGAAGAGTAGGGCACTACGCGCATTCGCGCAAATGCGCCATGAAGACCTCGGTGGGCGTTCGATAGCCCAAGCACTTACGCGGGAGCGCATTCATATGGTGGGCGAGGGCGACGAGCTGCCGCCGCTCTTTGCGGATGTCGTCAGCAACGGTCGGGAAGTAACCGCTATAGTCGGGCAGCTCGCGATCGTGGAAGGTGTTGCGCCGGATCTCACGGTAGATCGTCGATCGATGACGCCCGAGTTCGCGCGCCATTTCTTTGATCGGCAGTTTGCGTTCGACAAAGTGGAAGAGCCGGCGTCGATCGGCCAGATTCAGCTGCGAATAGCGTCGGGACATTCCAAAATCTCCAGGGGGAAATCATTGAAATCATTGGCATGTCGCACTTCAAATTAGAATGTACCCGGCCGTTACAGAAGATCGCATAATGTATCGACTGGAAAAAGAGGCGCTCGGCATATCTGCATATCTCGGGTCTTGAGAACTCGCCATACGCCGTGCCTTTTTTGCGTCTGGTTCCGCCGGACAGAGGCCTGGCGCAGGGCGGTTGCCCCGCTTGCGAACGACCGTAGTTCCCGGCCGCTGGGAGTGCGTGATGTTAAAACGCTGGATGAACGGTTCCTGCTACACCCCGGCGCGTTTCGCGCAGAAGCAGCAACACCCGAAAACCTCGGCGTGGCTTCGTGCGCCCTTCGGCTTCTTGGCTTATAGATGGTACGTTTCAGTGTTTCCATCGACTGCGATCACTTGGCCTGACACCATACGAGCGCTGTCGGACGAGAGGAATCTGCACATGGCGGCAATCTCGCTGGGTTCGGTAAACCGTTTAATGGACTGACCGTTGATGTACTCAGCCGTCACGAAATCAGTCGTCACGTTGCGAGAGTTCGCTTCGCGTTCGATCACCTTCCTCATCCGGTCGCCTGAAACAGAACCTGGGCAAACTGCGTTTACAGTGATGTTGGCACCACCCAATTCGATGGCCAGAGACTTGGTGAGGCCGATCACGGCCCACTTGGCCGCGGCGTACGGGGTCCGAAGCGGATAGCCAAACTGGCCTGCGGTCGAGGAGATGTTTATGATAGTGCCGCTTTTCTGACGCTTCATAATCGGTGCGACGTAATGGGCCGTCAGGAAGTGGCTATCCAAGCCGACCGCAAGGCATTCTCTCCAACTCTTTATGTCGACGCTCTCAACCGGTGAGGTAGGGCCTGCGATCCCCGCGTTATTGATCAGGACGTCTATTCCGCCCATGTTGCGTTCAGCGCAGGCAACCCAGTTTGCAACTTGCGCCGAGTTCGTGACATCAACCTGGGAAACCGTCAGATTGCCCATCGAGGTCGTACCGTCCGGAACAGAAATGTCGCAGACATGCACGAGATGTCCGTCGTCTAAGAAGGCGTTCGCAATCTCGCGGCCAATTCCCGAACACGCTGCAGTGATCAACACACGTCGTAGGTTAGACATAGGCATTTCCTCTCCGTATTTTCGCTTGGTCAAATGCGGGCCGCACAGCCCACCGGCTCGACTACGCATCTGTTTGGCTGCGTTGTAAAAGGTGCTTGGCAAAGGATATTGGGCTTGCAGAACGCCAGGCGGTTTGCAGTATGCGCAAAGAACTTGGCAGGGGGCGCAGAATGATATTTGGACGAACGGACAGTTCCCTTCACGTCACCATCCTTGTTCTACCCGAAGCTTCGTTGATGACGTTCGCGGCCACGGTCGATCCCATGCGTGCAGCGAACAGGCTTGGCGGCAGAAAGTATTATGAGTGGCGCATCATATCGGTCGATGGGCAACCGATCGTCACGACTTCAGACACAGCGATTCAGGCCGACGGTTCAATCAAGGACAGGACATCGCAAGACGTGACGTTGGTACTCAGTTCCTTCAACGCTGAAAAGCATTGTACCGCTGCCGTTCGCAGATACATCAGGACCGCTTCGCGGACCTCAAAGCTGGTTTGCGGCTTCGACACAGGCGCCGCGGTTCTTGCGTTGGCGGATCTTCTGGACGGAAAGTCCGCGACTACCCACTGGGAAGACCTTGAAAATTTTGCCGCCCGTTTTCCTGCGGTTGACGTGCGGCCAGACCGATTTGTTATTTCCGGTCCGGTTGTCACGTGCGGCGGAGCTTTGTCCGTGCTTGACTTCATGCTTACTATGATCGGCTCGCGCCAGGGAGAAATTGCGGCGTTGAACGTCGCCAGCCTTTTCACCTACGATCGCGACAGGCGCCAGTCCGACATGCAACGGATTGTGTCATTGGGCTCGGTCGACCGCCGAGAGCCAAGGGTCTCCCGGGCCATACGGGTTATGGAGAGCCACATTGATATGCCCATTTCAATTTCCGCCATCGCACTGCGTCAGAAGACTTCCAGACGGACGTTGGAATATCTCTTCAAGAAGACTGTAGGTATGACGCCTGCGAGCTTCTACACGTCGCTGCGCCTTCAGGCCGCACGGAGGCTCATCATCGACACGAAACTTTCTCTGGCCGACACGGCCGAAAGAACCGGTTTTCCATCCATTTCGTGTTTGTCTCGCTCGTACAAAAGCCATTTCGGATACCCGCCAAGCGCCGAGCGTAGGTGACTACTGTGACGATCGTGCCTCGTTTGTTCCCGAGCTGTGCGCTCAGAATCGCATAATGTATCGTCGGGGATTGGCGCCACGAGGCTTGGCGCGCTGGGTGCCGGGTATCGCTCCCGGCCGCATCGTTATCAGCTCTCCCATCTCCGTCAAGCTTGAGCACCTCACTGTGCGGGGCAAGCTTGGAAAATCTCGCAGGAAATCGATCTGCGTAAATGTCGGGCGGACCCTGGTGCAGGATCAGAAGTGATTGTTGCGGGAGTCCATCGTCGACGATCCCGCCGCATCGGTAGCGGATGGTTCAGACGATTGGCGCGCCATGAGGACGGCGCGCCATATTTCTAGTTGATTATCGTATCATCGAGCCCTTTGTCATGCTCATGCATCGGGCCGGCCTTTGAACGGTCCGCCTCGCGCCACATTGCTGCTTCAAAAAGGGCTGTCTCGTCGCGAATACCAGCCCGATATTCATGCAACAGGTAAGTCGCGAGGCGGTCGGCACGCTCGCTGGGTCGATCAATCTGGCACCACATGCAAACCCGGTCGAAGATCCTTTGCAGGAAGTTCAACTCGGTCGGGCTTATCCAAGCACTTTCCATGGGGTCAAACATCGGAGCATTCCCATCCTGACCTATGCGGCAGAGCGCCTGTCATCGCTTATTGGCCTGGTGCGATGGGCTAGCCCATTCGCCGGGAGGCCCGCCTCTAGACACGCAGCGACAAAAGCTTCACGCGCGATCGCAACAGGCGCCGTTCGGTTAAGGACGCGTCGACAGACTTCGACAGCTTGCTCGTAGCGCCGTCCGCGACGTCGCGGCCACTCGGTCTCCAGAAAAACGAGCGCGTCGAAGACCGATGAAAAAGTGCGTTTGTTGCCGTTCTGGAACGTTACCTGCAACGGCACAGACCATGGCATCTCCGGAAGATACATGTTTCCCTCCTTCCTATCTAACCGGATGAAAGAAGACGCAAAATCATCTGGGAATGCTGAGATTGGTTTTCAAGACCTCCGACACCTGATGATCGGGACGGTGGTGGGGCGGGCAGGACTCGAATCCGCCACCATTCGCTATGCGCCGACCGCGTTGCTTTCTTTCGAGCCGTATTTAATCTCTTGATGAGTTGGCATCTTGTAAATTTCCGTAAAGTACGTATTTTACGGAAAAATGGAGGTGCATGATGACATCCACCGTTACCGCCGCTGCGGTCTCCAAGAATTTTGGAGCCTATCAGGACGCAGCCGTGCGCGAGCCGTTGATTATCACCAAGAACGGCCGCCCGCGCACGGTTTTGATCGCCTATGAGGACTATCTTCGCTTGATGCGGCGCGAGCGCCGAGTCGAGCTGACGAGCACGTTGGATGCGGACGAGCTCGTTGCAGTCGAAAAATCCACGATGGATCCCGGACTTGACCATCTCAATGCCGAATTGTCGAAGGACAAGAATGCTGCCGACTGAGCCGAAGGTAGGCTGGGTCTTCCGCTATTCCTATCTCTGGCACTGGCAGCATTTGGAAGGACGAGAAGAGGGGGACAAGGATCGCCCGGCGCTCGTTCTTGCCATCGTTGCCACCTTGGAAGATGGAACGCCGGTGGTCCGCGTCCTTCCGATCACGCATACGCCACCTTCCGACCCGGGTGAGGCACTCGAGATTCCGCCGGCGACAAAGCGTCGTTTGGGGCTGGATGACGAACGCTCCTGGATTGTCTTGACGGAAAGCAACCGCTTTATGTGGCCAGGGCCGGACGTCCGGCCACTCGACACGGATAGCGGCTACCACGGCCCGTTGCCTCCTGCCCTATTCGAAGAGGTGAAGCGTCGCTTTGTGGGGCTGGCGCGCAGCCAAAGACATCAGGCGACCCCGCGTAGTTCTTAGAAGCGATTTGTTCGGCGATTTCTGCAGAATGGTGCATCTCCTAGCGTTCCACGAGAACCCATCCGGGCAATCATGCGGTTCGCCAGCATCTTGCGTTGGGATATTGATGCCGAACTCCCGTGAAGCAGCGGTCAAGCCGAAGGGCAGATCAACGCTGTACAAAGGCTTGTTGCGCGTATGTTCACGCTCTGGGCCGAAATGATCGCATAATGTATCGACTGGAAGGGGAGCGCGCAGGCCCTGTCGGCGTCCTCGTCGGTACAAGACAATCGATCACATCTGATCAGCTGCACCGCTTGTTCGCAAAAGCTTAACCAAATCAAAGAAAGCACCACCTTTTGAGGGTTGCCTGGGGTGCGTTTGCGGACAATTTCTTTGCGTGGCCCAAGGCATGTACCGGACCTGGACTGTGCTCTGGTGATTGAAGCGCTCGGCAACGCAAGGAATGGGAGTAGCATGCAATTCCTGAACCACCGCGTCACCCGCATTGTCGTGGGTGTCTTACTTCTGGCGCTAGCCATGATCGTTCTGTTACCCGGGTTGACCGGCTTTACCAGCCTCGACGGCACAGTGAATGCACGCTTTGCGGCCATCAACGCCCCAATCGACGGCGAAATCGGACAGGCCCCGCCACGGATCGGAACGCCGGTTTCCGAAAATGAGACACTTCTGACGATCCGAAATGAGCGGGTCAATCGAGCGATCTTTGCCTCGTTGCAGGCGGAGGGAAAGACCGCGGCCGATCGGGTGACCGCACTTGAACGAGAGCGGGACGAACTTGTTACGTTGCGCAATCAGCTCGCCCATCGGCTCGAAAACTTCAAGAACGCCACCATTGCAAGTCTGGAAAGCGAGATCCGCATCTTACAGAAGCGGGTTGAAGTGTCCCGCGCGCAGGACGTTGTCGCGAGGGTAGACCTTGACAGGCGGCAGGAGCTTGAATCCAAGGGGATTTTCACGCGCAAGATGGTCGAGGCGGCAGCGGCCGCGGGCGCTGCAACGGGCGGCGAGGTCGAGATCAGCAACCTGTCGCTCGAACTGCTCGAACAACGGTTGAGGGCGCTGCGTCAGGGGATATTCATCGTCGGCGATGGTCAAAACGACGTGCCCTATTCGCGCCAGCGCCAGGACGAGGTGATCGTTCGCATAAACGACATCAATACCCGGATTGTCGAAAACAGCACGCGCGCCGCCCAGATCGAACGGCAATTGGTCGAGGAGGAGAAGCGCGTTCGGAGTCTCGAACTGGCAGAAGTCGCTTCGCCCTTCAGCGGCGTGGTGTGGACCCGCAACGTCGTCAACGGCTCCAACGTCATCTTGAACAACGAGCTGTTGCGCATCCTCGATTGCCGCGAACTGTTCGTCGACATTCTCGTTCCTGAAGTCGATTACGACGAGATCTACCCGGGCCGCGAAGCAGAGGTTCGGTTGCTCGGCCGGAGCGAAGTCTTCAAAGGGAAAGTGCAGGCCGTCAAAGGCTCGTCCGCGGTCGTCGAGAAAGACAATCTTGCGGCGAAGGAGCCGGAGGCCGAGGAACGCGATGCGAGGATCCGCGTCCAGCTTCTCCCCTCGGCGCTGAACTCCGATTTCGGCAATTTTTGCCAGGTGGGACGGACCGCACAGGTCCGCATCTCCCGGCATAATCTGCAACTGACGCAATGGATCAAGGGACTGTGGTTCAACCTCTTCTAGCACTCGCGCCCACATTGCTGGTGATCGCCTTTTTCCTGCTTGGGCCATCGAACTGGTCGCGGCATCAAAGCTGGGCGCGCACCATCACCTGCGCGGTCGTTGGCGCGGTCGCATTGCGCTATATGGTCTGGCGTCTCTTTGAAACCGTTCTTCCCTATCCAGCCGATGGCGCGAACATATGGTGGGTTTGGATCGTCTTCGCCATCGAGCTCCTTGCCTTCACCGAGGTCGTTCTTTTCCTCATTCTGATGAGCCGATACGTTGACCGCAGTTCCGAAGCGGACCGACTGGGCAAGACGTTCTTCGCGCGCGCGCAGCAGGATCTGCCGACGGTCGACGTATTCATTCCGACTTACAATGAACCGCTCGATGTTCTGGAGCGTACGATCGTCGGGGCTTTGGCGCTCGACTATCCGAAGGACAAGTTCAAGGTCTATGTCCTCGACGACGGCCGGCGTGATTGGCTTAAGACCTTCTGTGCGGAGCGCGGGGCAGTTCACGTGACGCGTACGGACAATGCGCACGCAAAAGCCGGGAACATGAACAATGGGCTGCGCGCAAGTTCAGGCGACTTCATTGCCATCTTTGACGCGGATTTCGTTCCGTATCGCCATTTTCTCAAGCGCACCTTGCCGTTCTTCTCGGACGAGGAGATCGGGATCGTCCAGACGCCACAGCACTTCTTCAATGTCGATCCGGTGCAATCGAACCTGGGCCTGGAGACCATCTGGCCGGACGAACAGCGCCTCTTCTTCGACGAGATCGCGCCGAGCCGCGACGTCTGGGATGTCAGCTTCTGCTGTGGTTCGTGCTCGATCGCCCGCCGCAAAGCCGTAGATGCGATTGGCGGCTTTCCGACAGAGTCGATCACCGAAGACCTGTTGACGACGCTGTCGATGCTGAACAAGGGCTATAAGACCCGTTACTTGAACGAACGTCTGTCCATGGGATTGGCGGCCGAGAACCTCACCGGCTATTTCGTCCAGCGAGAACGCTGGTGCCAGGGTGGCATCCAAACGCTCTATCTCCACAATGGCCCGCTGCGCGGACCAGGCCTGTCGCTGTTCCAGCGGATCATGTTTCTCCCCATGTCCTGGCTGGTGCAGTACGTCGTGCGGCTGATTGTGCTCATCGTGCCGATCGCCTATCTGTGGTTCGGCGCCCTGCCGCTGCACTTCACGAGCGTTGCCGACTATGTCTCAAATCAGCTTCCGGTGCTGGCGGCCTATTTCCTCTTGATGCTGTGGATCACGCCGACGCGGTATCTCCCCGTCGTCTCCAGCGCGGTCGGGACCTTCGCGACGTTTCGTATGTTGCCGACGGTTCTGTCCAGCCTCGTGCGCCCCTTCGGCAAGCCGTTCAAGGTAACCCCGAAAGGCACCGGCAACGAGACAAACAGCTTCGACGCCTACACCTTCGCCTGGATTGCCGGGTTCATCGCCGTCACGGCGCTCGGACTTCTGATCAACCTCGTGCCGGAAACGGCACAGGTCCAGGGATCGTTCTCAGCGATCGGAGCCGTCTGGTCGGGGATCAACATCGTCGTCCTCGTCATCGCGTCTCTGATCTGTTTCGAGAAGCCACGTCGCCTTTTCCAGGCCTTCAAGCTCGACGAGCCCGCCAAGGTCGATGGGACACCGGGACGCGTGGTCAGCCTCTCGCTCGACAAGGCGGTCGTCGCCGTTCCGGAGGAGGTGCGCTTCCAGTCTGCGCAGGTAACCCTCAGGCTCGACGGTTTCGAGCCGCTGCAGGCAGAGCTGAGGCAAGTGACGCAGCGACGCGGCGACATATCGCGTGCCGGCGACAAGCGGCGCTTCTACCTTCACCTTTATTATGACCTCAGCGGCAAGGAGCGCGACCGGATGATCGTCAAGCTCTACACCGGGCGCTACTCCCAGGACATCCCTGACATCGACAAGATCGCTGTTTCGGTGAACCTGCTGCTGCGAGCCTTCGGACGCACACGTACGGTTTCCTAGAAGAAGCGATTGCCATTGGACAGCTCACAAGCACGGTGACCTCACGCCGATGATCGTCGACGACTAGCCCATAGTGGATTTCCCCGCAGCGCTCTCGGCTTAAACCTTCCTCAGACGGCATCATGCGAGGAGGTTCGCGGGAGCAGAGTTGGTCGCGGCGCATCCATTTTAACCACGACTTATAGATGGTTGGCAGTTCTTCGTATTAGCAGCTGACGATATAATATTTGAGAGATTATCAAGGTTATTGAATTGAACGACCGGCACACCATCGAACTGGCAAGGCCGTGGAGGTCAATAAGGCTATCCATATCCAGGATCCTTTCCCGAGGGTGGCGCAGAACACGCGAATCGCCATGGACGGCAAGACGATCGACAAGGTCATGCGGAATTATAACGGCGCCGGCCCGAGCGCAGGTGCAGCGATGCCAACGGCGGTGATCCTGCCGACGGCCACACCGCCCATGGCACGAACGGTTATAGCGGAACGGCAAATTGACCGTGATGGCATAGCAGGCAGGCGGGGAAGGCCCCTGAAAGGAATGCAATAAGAACAAAGTGTCACGACGGTGAGCCGCCGCGATCGGAGAGGTGTGTCTATGCTACACAGGACGATCAAGAGGTTTTGGGAAGACCGACGAGGCTACGTCATTGCGTTGACGCTCATTGCCATGCCGTTGTTGCTCGGCGTCTCTCTCATCGTCATTGACGTTGGCCGCAGTGCCAATCTCCATACGGATCTTCAGAGCGCGGTCGATGCCATGGCTCTGACGGGAGCCCGAGAACTTGACGGACGGAACGATTCGATCACGCGGGCGGAGGCCGCGATCGAAAGGCTTGCCAATACTGCCGCCTTCGGTAACGGCGGCAGTGGCATGTCGCTCGGTTCGTACATCACGGTTGCTTACAAGGCCGGAGACGATACCGCCAGTACCGTGACCGTCAGGTTTCTCAAGGGCATCCCCGGCGACGGCACGTTCGCGGGCGACGACGACGACCCCATAACAGCGGCAATGATCACGACGAATCCGAACGATGCCGGCTATGCCTGGGTCACTGCCAAGAACCAGGCTATGCAAACGATCTTCCCAGTGCCCGTTGGTGTCACACGCTCTACGATCAACGTGTCGGCCGACGCTGTGGCGGCGTACCGGGTCAGCGCCTGCGACGTAACGCCGATCTTCATCTGCAATCCTTATGAGCCGGCCGGCAACAACAGTGCGACTGTCAGCGAGCAGGCGGCCGAGCAGTTACACACCAAATTTGCGGCCGGCGATCTCTATGGCACCCAGATCGAGCTGCACAGCACGTCGTCTTCCAGTCCGGGGCCGGGCAACTTCGGTTTCCTGAGGACCCCTTTGGGCAACGGTGCATCGGTGCTGGCCGAGGCGCTTGCGACCGGAAATCCTGGGACCTGTTACACGAAAGACGGGTTGGATACCGAAACGGGGGCAAAGGCCGGTCCGATCGAGGATGGTCTGAATACTCGTTTCGGTTTTTATTCCGCTTCATTTAGCAAGGCGAAGAGCGATCCCCGCTACCGCCCGGCGCAAAACGTGCGCTCGGCGCAGAGCCAGTCGGGGGGCAAAAAATGTGACAGTTACACTCCAGTGTTGACCGGCAGCACGATCGGAGATGTCGCCAAGGCGGTGCCCCTCGGCTACGGCGCGACCATGACGGCGATGGGCGGGGGCAAGATCAGCACGGGCAACAATTGGAATTACAATACCTATTGGAATGTTGCGCAGGGTGGAACGGCACCATCCGTCACCGCCATTCTCAGCAACCATTCGAGCTATCCGGGCAGCGGCGCCTCCGCGCCGAGCAAGCCGTCTGCATACGACGTCTACCGCTATGAACTTAGCAATCCGTCACTGCTCAGCCATGCTTCTGCGAACGGAGAAAAGGGCACACCCGGAACGACCGGACAGTGCTATTCCGGCCCGGCGCTTTCGAACTACACCGCCGGCGAATATGGTGATCGTCGCGAGATCTTTTCGGCTATCGTCAATTGCGGCTATGAGGCGTCGGTTGCCCACCTGAACGGCCACAAGGCCACAAAGGCGATCGCCTTTGCACGCATGTTTCTGACCAAACCGGCGATCACGGACGGCAGCGAACGGTATCTTTCCCTGGAGATGATCGACATCACCGGCAAGGGCGGGCGCGGCACCCTTGATGAGTTCCTTCGCGAAGAAGCGGAGTTGGTCCGATGATGATTGCGCTGCCGAGCCCGGTGAGTATATGACTGGCCTATTCTGGAAGGCCGGCCGTAGCGCCAGGCCGAGGGCCTCAGCGAGAGCTGGCGCACAGTTTACTCCAGCAAATTGACGACTGAACCGAAACGATGGTTGGAGCTCGAGTACGTGCGGCCGCCGCCTGCGCTTCAGTTATCCGCCCGAGCTTGGCAAGCGCGGCCGTCAATTGCACGTACGTGATGCTGTGTGCAGGATTGGCCTGAACGGATTTGTAAGCTGCTCGACAACTATCTTCGTAGCGGCCGCGTAGCAAATCACTCGTTGCCTGTGCGTCAAACGCGGCCAGGCTTAGTCGTAGTCCCCGTTCGCTCAATTCTATAGCGCATTCGGCGTCGCCGCCCCAACCATGGATGACGCTGCCGAGAATATAGGTCAAAGCGGAGGAGGGATGGCCATCGCGGACTCTAGCGCCGTGAATGCGGCGGCACGGTCGTGAGCGTCCATGGCGATCGAAAGCCGGCCCATGTCAGGGCGAGCGCATCGTCTTGACCGTGGATGATGGCGGCTCGGGCGTGGCGGATCGAAGCGGCACGGTTGACCTCATGCAGGCCCTCGATTTTTCTGAGGTTTCGCGGTTCTCCGGAATCCAAACCCGTGGCAGCCCTCACGGGCAAACCGGCGCATCCCTCCTCTTAGACGGTAAGAGGAAGGGTCGGACAGGCGGGCGGGACTTTCCTGTGGCGATGCGTGCAAGCCGGTTGCGGTGTCCGCAAATCACGCGGGCACTGCAACGGGAAAGCGTCGCCATGACAGGGCTTCGGGTAGACTGCGGCTCTCCGCCTCAGCTTTTCTATTACGAGATCAGCTAATTCACTTTTTTTGCACGGGCTGCAGCTCCCCCCGTTTTGGCTTCGGCGCCATCCTGAACATCCTGCACTTACAGCCTTTGCCAATTTCGCAGTTGTGCCAGATGTCCCCGTTCGAATCCGTCAGCTTGCAATTAGGTAGCATTCCCTTGCAGTCTGCCCCCTCCCAGCTGCCTTCGCACGTGCAATAGCCGCTGTTGACGTCGCAGGAGAAGTTCGAGCTCTGGGACCCACCCAATCTGCTCGCCGCCGCTGCGGCCGTTGCCGTGAGCGCTAGTGCTGCGAAAAGCATGATCATCTTCATTACCCGCCTCCCTCGAAGTCATCACGAATTTCGGAGCCGCTCACAGATGGCGCCGGCGCGCTCTTCCTTGGAAGGAACACCTGCGCCCCGCGAGCGACTAAATCGTCAATGCAGACCCGTCGATTGATTCCACCTACATCGACTGCAGTGCACGTAAACATACCGTTGTCTGAGCATTTTCTTCGCAGTCGTCCCCCGCTATGCAATAATATTCATAATTGCTAATATAACATGGCTGTTCAGATCGGTCGATGCAGATCCGACCGCGACGGGGAGGGGAAAATGAAGAAGGTCGTTTTAGCGCTATTCGTGGCTGTTCTCATGCCCGATCCATCGGAAGCCGCCACGCGAAAACTGCAGGGATCGTCGCTTGGCTTCAGCTGTGATGTGAATACCAACCAGTGCACATGCACAGGCACTTGGGACGGCGCCGATTGCAAAGCTATGAACGACAAGGTCTGCGCCGGGGACTCCGGAGTCCTATGCAGCCCGGTGGGCTGCACGTGCAAAATGCGTCTTACCGCTGTGCCGAAACCTCGTATTGATCGAGTTCCGATCGGTGGCACCAAGAAGTTGTCTCCGAATTAGACCAACACTGTAACGGTCATGCGGCCGCCGGAGACTGAAGGGCAGGCGAAGCGTCTGGCGAAGAGTATTTGTGAAATGGTGGGCCCGGCAGATCTCGAACCTGCAACCAAACGGGTGTCGGTTATCGACCGCTCTAGCCATTGAGCTACAAGCCCCACCAGAAAGCTCCAAACGATAACAACCGATTGAAGTGCCTTGCTGAACCTTGACGCACCAGAGCGGTTCACTAATAATCAAAGTGAACCAAGGAAAGTTAGGTCCCATGACTGCGGCGTTTACCGTGCGTGTAAAAGATGAAACCGCGAGCAAGCTTGATCAGCTCGCTGAGAAACTGGATCGGTCCCGTTCTTACATGGCTGCCGAAGCCATCGAGGCTTTCGTTGAGCAGCAGGAATGGCAGCTCGCCGAGATTGAAGCCGGGTTGGCCGAGGCCGACCGGGGTGAGTTCGCCCGCGATGAAGATGTGGCGAAAGTCGTTGGGAAGTACGTCAGGTCTGCCCGTCAATAATGAGTGTGAAACGTATTCGCTGGACGCTTCGGGCGCTGCGGCGGCTTGATGAGATCGGCGCGTATATCGAGAAAGACAATCCGGATGCGGCCGCTCGCGTCGTGGCGAGGATTGTCACTGCCGTGGATGCGTTGGCCGAGTACCCTGCCAGTGGGCGGCCTGGCCGTATCAAGAGCACGCGTGAGCTCGTGTTAGCCGACATTCCCTACATCATTCCTTACCGAGTGAGTCGGGACGTCGAGATCCTCACGGTCATGCACGCTCACCAGCGATGGCCGCTCTAGTCACGACCAAACAAAACCCGTCTTTTCTATTAGGTGGACCGCTTACGGCTCATCTAAACGCATGATCATGACCTTGCATCAACCTCCTTCCGGGCGCCAGCATGCCGCAACGCGATATCGTTGCCAACGCTGTCGTCGCGCGGCCAGGTCCCGCCCGCAACTCGGTCGGTATCTCCCATCACTGCCAGACAGATCAGACGCAAGCGCAAATTTTCGACGGCAACCTGGAAGCTTCAGAGCGGTTGGCCCAATCATCAGTCGCGAAAGGAGCGCATGACGATCATTGTGGCGTTTTGTTCCGGTTCTGTGCGTCTGGGATCGCATAACGTATCATCGGGAGCCGCGTGCGACGGGACCAAGCCATCGCGCGCTCGCGCCGAACCTCCCAGTCGTATCAGCCGTTCAGCGCGTCCTTGAGAGCGTTGGCTGGTGCGAAGGTCAAATTTCTTCGCAGCCGCAACCTTAATAGTCGCACCGGTTGCAGGGTTGCGCGCCTCGCGCTCAGGCGTGTCCTTCACCTTGTATTTGCCAAAGCCCGGTATCGACGTTTCGGAGGCGGATGTGGCAGCGGCACGGATTCCTGCCGTCTCCCTCCGAGGCGCGGAAGCGGGTATTTCGGGTTGGCCCTGAGCGAGCTTCTTCCCCTGCCCCGGGCTTGAGAGTAGACTTTCTGCGGCCAATCGGGTCAATCAGGGGGGCGCTCGATGGAGCGCAAGCTGGTCACCATCGTTTGCGCCGACGTGGCAGGATACTCGCGCCTGATAGGGCTCGACGAGGAAGGCACGATTGCGCGGCTGCGGAGCCACCAGGGCGCATTGATCAATCCGAAAATTGCTCAGCATGCAGGGCGAATCGTCAAGACGATGGGCGACGGGCTGCTGGTTGAGTTCGGCAGTCCCGTCGAGGCCGTCCGTTGTGCCGTCGAGGTTCAGGTTGCCATTGCCACGCGCGAGGCCACGATCTCTGAGGATTGCCGTATTCGATTCCGGATTGGCATCAACCTGGGCGATGTGATCGCCGAAGACGATGATGTCCTGGGCGACGGCGTCAACATCGCCGCGCGGCTGCAACTCCTGGCTGACGTCGGCGGAATTTGCGTGTCGCGCTCCGTACGTGATCAGGTTCGCGACCGCCTGCCGGTGGAATTCGAAGACATGGGGGAGCAAAGCGTTCGGAACATCGCCCGCCCCATCCAATGCTATCGGGTCTGTTTTGATGGGGCCGCGCCAAGGCCGCCCAAGCGCAAGATTCGAAAGCGTTGGCTGATTGTCGGTCTGGCCACGGTTGGGCTGAGCTGCCTTGCCGCCGGCGTCGTCTGGCTTTCGACAGGGATCCATGTCTTGGAAGGTGGCAAGGGTCCGACAACGGTCGCGGCATCGATCCCTGAGAGCGTGAAAACCGACGTCGAGAAGGAAACTGCGCGGCTGTCGATCGTCGTTCTGCCCTTCCGCAACCTCAGCAATGAACCCGACCAGGATTACTTTGCCGATAGCCTGACCGACGACATCACGACGGACCTGTCGCGGATTGCCGGCAGCTTCGTCATCTCGCGCAACACCGCCTTCACCTTCAAGGGGACATCCAATGACGAACGGACAGTCGCCAATGCTCTGAGCGTCCGCTACCTCCTTGAGGGCAGCGTCCGGCGGACGGGCGATCAAGTCCGCGTCAACGCCCGGCTGATTGACGGCAGCACCGGCGGACAGTTGTGGAGCGAACGGTTCGAGCACGACATGCGCGACATCGCGGCTTTTCAGGACGAGGTGACCGGACGGATCGTCAACGCGCTCAGCCTCGAACTCGTCGCCACTGAGGCGCATAGGGCGCAACTTGCCCATCCGAACGATCCCGACGCGGTCGATCTGACGATGCGCGGCTGGTGGCTTCTGCGCCAGCCGGCCGATCGACAGCGGATGCTTGACGCGCGCCAGTTGTTCGAGCGCGCTCTGGAAAGGGACCCCCAATTCGTCCCGGGTCTACTGGGACTGGCGACGACCCACGCGGACATGGTCTTTCTGACCTGGAGCGAAGATCGCGACACGGACCTGGAGCGGGCCGACGCCGCACTGGCGCAAGTTTTCTCGGTCTCTCCCCAGAACGCCGTCGCGTCCTATGTCAGAGCCCATGTGTTCTTCGGTCGAGGGCAGCTTCAGGACGCGATCGATGCCTGCGAGACGAGTCTGGCGCTCGACCACAACTATGCGTCAGCCTATGGTTTCCTTGCTGCAATGGTCAGGCTGGACGGCCATCCGGAGCGTAGCGTCAAGCTTCTTCAGCGGGCCATGCTGCTCAGCCCGCGCGATCCCGAGATGTGGACATGGCTGCAATATCTCGGGCGCGCCCAGTCGGACCTCGGCCAGGCGGAAGACGCGATTGCGAACTTCCGGAGGGCGATCGCCATTAATCCGACGGCCCCAGCCTACCAATGGACCCTGTTGTCCACGGCCTACGCGCGCGCCAAGCGCCCGACGGAGGCCCGAGAGGCGATGGACACGTTCCTGCGTCTGTCTCCGCACCTGATGGACGGCAGGTCGGGCGAGGTCATGAGGGCGATGCAGCTCCAGATACAACTGGCCGTCAGAGGATACTACCTTGGCGTAATTGATGGGGACATTGGAAAACAGACCCGAAAGGCTTTGGCATGGTTTCAACGGGATCAAGGGATCGCGGCCTCCGAGCAGGCGGATGATGAGACACTTCGTCGCCTAGGGCTGTCGCAAACTGCTTCAGGCAGAGTTCACTAGCCCGGATCCTTTGTTTCCCATCGACAACCGTCATTATGTTACCCTAGGTGACCAGCGCCAGGTTCTGCTGCGAGTACAATCGTCGAAATCCAAGTGCGATGAGACCGCCCAAGCGAATTTGATCATGGCGCTCCATGAAGAAAGGACGCGGCTAATGGAATTTGGCTGGTTCGCCGGACCATACCGACAAAGGCGTGGTGAGCGAAAACCAGAGACCTTAGCCTTCCCGGGTTTGATACGATCGCCTCGTGATGGCCGGTGCAACATTGCTTGACCTAGATGAAGAACCGCTCGATCATTCACGCCTCGACCCACCTCAAAATGGTAGGGTCGCTTGTTGATTTGGCAGACTACGCTCCTGGAGCAAGGCGATGACAAGCTTCGATTCGCGACGCATTTCCAGTATTCATCACGACCTGCATCAGCACTTGCCCTCCGAGCCCATGCTGAGAACCAAAGCACTCGAAAGCCTTCTGGTGGAAAAGCGGCTGATCGATCCCGCTGCTATGGACGCTTGGATCGAAATGTACCGCGACGAGATCGGACCCAAGCGCGGGGCGAAGATCGTGGCGCGGGCGTGGAGAGAACCGTCGTTCAAAAGGGCTCTTCTCGAAAATGCGACCGCTGCAATCGAGCAGTTCGGATTTGCTGGGCACGGAACGGGTCACCTGCAGGCGGTTGAGAATACATCAGAGATACACAATCTCGTCGTCTGCACCCTTTGTTCCTGCTACCCATTCTCGATTCTGGGAATTCCGCCTGCGTGGTACAAGTCGAACGAATACAGGGCGCGCGCTGTGCGCGAACCGCGTGCCGTTTTGTCGGAGTTTGGCGTGGAAATTCCCCCGACTGTCGAGGTGCGGGTCTGGGACTCGACGTCGGAGAGACGATATCTGGTGATACCGCAGCAGCCCAACGGTGTGGAATCCTGGAGCGAAGAGCAGCTCGCGGAGCTGGTCTCGCGTAATTCTATGATCGGAACGCAAAGGGATCTTTCTCCAACCAGGAGGGAAGCCTGATGGACGGCGTTCACGATCTTGGCGGGCGCGAAGGATTTGGCCCCATTTTAGGCAAGGATGACGAGCGTCCCTTCCGTTCGGATTGGGAAATGCGAGCTTTCGGTCTAGCCCAGGCTGCCGCTGGCGATGCGGACTGGTCGATTGATTGGTTCAGGCATTGCCGCGAGTTGATCATTCCGGCCGAATATTTGACGCGGCCATACTTCGATCAATGGGTGGTGACGATCGCAGCCCAGATGATTGATGCCGGCTATCTTACATTGGAGGAACTCGATTCTGGCCGGTCGTCATTTGCACGCCAGCCTGGCTATCCGCCTGAAACCGCGGACGAGGCGCGTGCCTACGTCAAGTCTGCGCGCAGCTACGTTCTTGGTTCCGAGGCGCCGCCGTTATTCGTCGCGGGCGATGCGGTGCGCGGCAAATCCCTGGGACATCCCGGACATACGCGCTTGCCGTCCTATGCCCGGGGAAGGCGTGGAAGCGTGATTGCGCATCACGGCGCCCATGTACTGCCGGATGCGTCAGCCGCCGGATCGCCCAGAGGCGAGCACCTTTACACGGTTGGCTTTGCCGCGTCGGAGTTGTGGCCGGAAACCCACGACAGCCGCGATCAAGTTTTCGTCGATCTCTGGGAGAGCTATCTTGAGCGGATCTGACCCCCGGACGGCCCACCTGACACAAAGGGACAGCGAACCGGCTTTCGCGGAGCCGTGGCATGCTCAGGCTTCCGCGATGGCAAGTTTGTTGGTTGCTTCGGGCGTAATATCAGGAGCGCATTGGTCTGAAACCCTGGGAGCGAAGTTGCGCGAGGCACATCTCGCCGGACAGTCGGATGACACCGAGACCTACTATCGTGCCGTGTTGTCCGCGCTCGAAAGTCTCCTCGATCAAGTACGCGCGATTTCCGGCAATGAACTAATCCAGCGGCGAGACGCCTGGGAGCGCGCATACTTGCGGACGCCCCACGGACGGCCCGTCGTGCTGAATGGGGACTTGTGACAATCGTTCCTGCTGTTAACTCGATGTCCGAGCTATCGTACCACAAAGCCTAAGAGGCGATCTTGTAAGCCGGCACACGACACAATGGCACCCGTGCCCGAAGCCGTGGAACATAAATGAGGGATTTGGTGGGCCCGGCCTGACTTGAACCTGAAAGAGCGAATTCGATCGCCGGGGAATGATTCGGGTCATAATCGAGCGCATCAACGACGTTGCTCGCCTGGTCGATCGGGCTGATGGGTCGAGCTTAGCCGAGATCCCTAGGCCGCGACTTCGCCGATCAGGGAACCAGCCGGAATGTTCCATTCTTTGCTGAGCTTTCTAATCTGATCCAGATTAATTTCCCGTTTTCCGTTCAGAAGATCGGCCGCCCGCGCTTTCGAACCAATAACCGCCACGAGATCGGCGCGCGTGTAGTTGTTCGCAGCCATCACCGACTTGACCACTTCAACGGGGCTCGCCGTCGGGATTGGATAGTGCTTGCCCTCGTACTGTTCGATCAGAAGGACGAGCGCGTCAAAGTGCGCAGCTTCCTCAGAGCCTTCTTGGGGTTCGGCTTCGAAATATGGCCGAACTTCCTTCAGTGCGGCGTTGTACTCGGCCTCACTCTGAAGCGTCCGAAAACCTTTCAAATCCAACATGTCGACTTCCTTTCACGTCAGAGTTCTTTGACGTCGATCGCATCGTACTGGGCGTGCGTCCCGACAAACAGGACGAAAATCCGCTTGGACCGAAACGCGACCAGCCCCACAATGCGGTACTTGTTGCCGCCGACGCCGAAGATAACCTTGTTGCCGGCCACCAGATCAGCTGAGTTAAATGTCTTCTTTAACTCGCTGAAATTATTCCAGCTCGCCTTCGATGCGGTAGTATACCATTCCGTCATTGCGGCTCGCGCGGTCTCTTTGGGGACGCCTTTCGGCAAGCTATTCCAAAAGCTGACCAGCGCAGATTTAGCGATAACGTTCACTTGAGTCCCTATTTAACGAATTCCCAATCTGGAAACAAGCATAATGTTCCCAGTTTGGGAATTTGTTCCGAGTCATTCTTTGATAAGATCCAGTCAACGCTGAATGCAAATCTCGGGCAGCACTGTCTGACATACCTTCGAGTGCGGGTCCAACTCGGAAAACGCGCTATTCCTTTGGCCGCCAGCGATCAAGTTCACTTATGGGGCCTGGTCGCCTTCACCATTTTTGGGACCTTCCGCGAAACCTCCTCAAGCGTCGTCATAACCCGGTTCATCTGCGAGAGCATGGACGTCAGCTCAGGAGCATATCGGACGATGAGATATTCTTTAGCTGAGGAGAGCGTTGCCAGGTGCGCCAGCGTGCGCTGGCGCAAGACAAGTCCTGCGGCCCCCGCTATTCGGGCCCGCTCGCCAAGGTCATGATGGAAGTTGTGGATCGGCTCGTCATCGAGGCCTTTCGCCTGAAGAAGAGCATCGAGATAAAGCTCGATGGCATGAAGAGCCAGCAGCCTTTGCGGAAAACGATTGGGACTGGATGGGGCCTCACCCAGCTTGACGGCGGCGGCTTTGTATTGCGTCGCCAGGTTCAAAACGTCTCGCACATCCGTTGATTTGCCGAGGTTGGCGTCGGACCGTTCTCCCTGCGCCCGTCAAGTTCTGCAATACGCGCGCTCAGCAGCTGTCCGGCAACAGGCAGAAGGTTGCGACGATCGATCCGGTAGGGCAGGTTTTTGGGGGCGCCATCGTTCGCGCATCTATTTCTACGCGTAATTGCAGGCAAAGTCCGGGTTTCACCAGGACTAGCTTGCCTTTCGCGTGGATGATTGTGGAGGACGGCCCGGTGGCTGGCGGCTCAGACCGTCCTGCCGTTTTCGGCTCTCGATTCCCGTCTTGCGCCGGAACATTGATGCCCTAGAAATGCAACCGAACTCCCATGAGACAACCGTAAAGTCGAAAGACAGATCAACCTGGCAAAGGCTCGTTGCGCGTATGTTCACCGTCGGGAGATCCTAACTGAAGTGCAACACGCCGGTTTTCAGGGTAGGGGTTCAGCCTCCCTCTTGCAAATGTGCGCGGAACACTTCGGCGGGCGTCCGGTAGTCGAGGCACTTTCGCGGCTGGTCGTTGAGATGGCGAGCAAGCTGGATGAGCTTGCGTTGCGACACGCCTGCAAGATCGGTATCGCCTGGCATGAACCGACGGATGCGCTTGTTGATGTTTTCCACGGCACCTTTCTGCCACGGTGCACTGGGGTCGCAAAACCAGCTCCGCGCGCCGATACCATCTTCCAAAGCCCTGAAGCCGGCAAACTCCGTGCCGCGATCAAAGGTGAAGCTCTGCCGGGCAAAGGCTGGCAAGGGAGAGAACGTTTCGATGATCTTGTCCATGATCGGCCGCGAGTGCCGGCTCTGGTTCTTGATCATGACGGTGTAGCGGCTCTTGCGCTCGATCAGTGAGGTTACGTTGGCGTTGCCCAGGTCACGTTGGAAGATCAACAAGTCGCCTTCCCAATGCCCGAACTGCGAACGATCACCAATGAAATCAGGACGTTGCAATATCCAGCAGGCAGCAGGAAAAGTGCCGCCGCGCGGCTTCCTCGCGCCGCGGGGACGGCGTTTGCGGCGACCTTCCGTCAGATGCTGATAGAGCTCCAGCGCCTGATCGTCCTTGCCGTAGATGAAGCGATAGATCGTCTCGGTACAGACCCGCACGGCGCTCACGCCATCGGCGAGCAGACGACCGGCGATCTGTTGCGGGGACCACAGCGCCTTCAGCTGTTCGACCACCAGTTCGCGCAATTGCGGGTGCCGCACAAGCTCTTTGCGGATGCCGTCAGCAACGGTCGGGAAGTAACCGCTATAGTCGGGCAGCTCGCGATCGTGGAAGGTGTTGCGCCGGATCTCACGGTACCTTCTGTGCGTTTGAGATCGCATAATGTATCGACTGGAAGGCTCCATTATGCTGCTCGATCGATTTCTGGGGCCAACTCCAGTGCATGGAGCGTTATTTCCTCTCGAGGTTAAAGCTGGTCTGCATGTTCATCCAAAATTCCGCTGTTGTGCGGAAGTATTTGGCGTGCCGCTGAGCGGTATCCATCGTTATCGGTGTTTGTTCCGCCATACGAGTGCGAGGAACCTCACGGAGGCTCCGGCCGGATGGATCGGTGGAAGAATGTGGGTCATCCGTCTTTCAAGTTGGCTAGAGGCTAATCGTTCAAAACTTGCAATGCTGGAACTTGAAGTGTGACTACAATGGCACTACATTGCAGTCAATGAAGTCGAATAGGAGGGTCTGACTATGGCGATCCTGACGGTACGAAATGTGCCTGATGAAGTGCACCGCGCTTTGCGTGTCCGGGCGGCGATTCACGGCCGCAGCACAGAGGCGGAAGTCCGCGAGATTTTGGAACGTGCGGTCAAGCCCGAACAGCGTGTCCGCATAGGCGACGCCTTGGCTGAGCTGAGCGGGCGGCTTGGCCTGACCAATGAGGATTTTGAAGTGTTCGACCAGGTGCGAGACAAAGTGCCGGCTGAGCCAATGAGGTTTGAATGATCGTTCTGGACACAAATGTCGTCTCGGAAGCGATGAAGCCGGCCCCGGATTTAGCCGTGCGTAATTGGTTAAATGATCAAGTGGCTGAAACCTTGTATCTGTCCAGTGTGACGCTGGCGGAGTTACTCTTTGGCATTGCTGCGCTGCCGGAGGGACGGCGCAAAAAGGCGTTGGCCGAAACTCTTGATGGTATGCTCGAACTGTTTGATGATCGCGTGTTGCCATTCGACACTGCAGCCGCTCGGCACTATGCCGACCTTGCGGCAATCGCGCGAGCGGCGGGGAAGGGATTTCCGACACCTGATGGTTACATTGTCGCTATCGCAGCCTCCAGGGGGTTTATAATCGCAACACGCGATACAAGCCCTTTTGAGGCGGCAGGTCTCTCCGTCGTAAATCCTTGGAGTGACCTATAGACTCGTCATACGGTGGGTCTCAGGTTCGAATGCGTTCAAAAGCAAGGGTAAGATCGACATTCCGGGCTAGCGCATGTTGTTGGCTTCCGACGTCCTTAATCGGAAGGAACTCAATGGATCGACGGGAGTGTGCACGCTCTGGGATATTACCCGTCTTGCCGCACCTATGAACATCATGCTGGCCATTGATGGCTCGACATCGAGCCAGTTCAACCCACCGTCCAGGGGGGCATCCGGAATTGTTGATAGCATTGAGCACAAAATTGTACCTCCATAACAATTTTGCTTGACGAGGGGCCGGGCTGAAGGCAAATTGTACCTATAGAACAATTTTGGGAGGATTGTTGTGAGTGAGGTGGATGAACCTACCGCGCCCTTGACGGATCGCTTGCGCCAGCGGCGCAAGGAGTTGAAGCTGACGTTGAAGGATGTGGCAGAGAAGTCGGGGCTATCGTTTAGCTTCATATCGCAGATCGAGCGGGGCCAGACGACGCCTTCGCTGACGTCGCTTTTGGCCTTGTCGCGCGCCCTTGGTTCCTCGATCAATCATTTTCTCGTACAGCCTACAGGCGGTTCTGCCGAGACGCGGCACAACAAACGCGTGCCCTACGCAATCGGCCCGAATGCAGCAACGTACGAGCGCCTTTCGACGAACTTTCCGGGCAGCGTGTTGAGCAGCGCCCTTATCACCGAGCCTCCCGGCCGACGCACTGAGGCTATGTCACATGAGGGGGAAGAGTTCATCTTCATGGTCGAAGGGGCGCTGACAGTAGAGGTCGAAGGGGAGACCTTCGTTCTCGAGCAGGGAGATTCTCTGCATTATGCTTCGACGCGTACGCACACGACCTGGAACCACACCGACCGCATCGCAGTCATGCTCCACACCTGTACGATGGAGTACTTTGGAGACGGGCCAGATAGCGCCCCCTAGTTTAGCGAAGCTCTAAGCGCCGCCTGCAACAGGGCGAGCTGAGCAGACCAGCATCCTTATACCAATTTCATCCGCCTGCTTCGCAGCCGGAAACGCTTTCGTATTGCCTGCCGACAGCCACATGGCGCGGCGGTTGCGATGCATCGTGCACAAAACAGGGAACAAGAAATCGATGATCAGAAGCGTGTTGAGTTTGACGCCCAAGGTGGGGGCTAGCCAGGACCTCGTTCAATTTTTCGAGGATCGGGAAATCCCTCAGCGAGCGCTTGCGACGCCGGGATGCCTCGGGGTCGAGGTTCAGACCCTCCTTCCCGACGGAGGAGAAGTGCTGGTGACGGCGCTCTGGACATCCGCTTCGAGCTATCGGGCCTGGCTGGAATCAGCGGGCCGGCTGGAGGACGGCGCGTTGATGAGACCGCTGTTGGCCGGCGGTGGCGAGGTTGTCGCTGCCGCAAGGCTCTACGACATCGGGCAGCGCGCCGCGCGCCCGGACTGATTGGTTTTGCCCGGGAGGAAGCCGAGGCAAAGCCAACGAATTGAAATGCTTGCAAAGTTGGAGGAAAAATGAGTTCGCCCCATCTGCGTGTCGGGGTCGATATCGGTGGTACGTTCACGGATATCGTCGTCATGGACACGCGCACAAACACCACTCGCGCCCACAAGGTTCTCAGTACGCCGCGCGAACCCGCCAAGGGCATGCTTCACGGCCTGGACGAGCTTGAGATTGCAAAGGCGATCGAGTTCCTCGTTCATGGCACGACGGCGGGATTGAACGCCATTCTTTCGAGAACAGGGGAACGAGCGGCGCTTGTCACGACCAAGGGGTTTGACGATGTGCTGTTGCTAGGGCGGGCCGGCAACAAGGATATCTGGAGCCTTTCTCCGAAGCGGACTGCACCACTCGTCGATCGGGATGACATTCATACCGTCAACGAACGCATGCGCTACGACGGTTCGGTGGAAATGCCGCTTGATCCCCAGGAGGTAGCGGCACTTTTAGAGACGCTCGAACGCGACGGCGTGCGCAGTGTCGCGGTCTGTTTCTTGCATTCGCACCACAATCCAGCCCACGAGCTCGCATTCAAGGCCCTGCTTCAGCAACGTCTCCCCGGCATTTCCATCGTGCTGTCCCATCAGATCGCACCAGAACAGGGTGAGTTCGAGCGGACGTCGACTACCGTCGCAACAGCGTATGTCTCGCGTACGGTGGAAACATATCTCGCCGCCCTCGTTGAGGAGCTTGACGTAAGAGGCTGCGCAGCGCCGCTCCATGTCATGCGCTCAAGTGGCGGCATCTGCTCTGCCGAGCTGGTCGCACGCCAGCCCATTCAGACCATCCTGTCCGGACCGGCGGGTGGAGTGGTTGCCGCCGAAACCGTCGCGCGGACGCTCGGCCGACCCAACCTTATCGCCATCGACATGGGCGGGACCTCTTCCGACGTCAGCCTTGTCATTGACGGACGCATGACGCTTTCCGCCGAAAGCGAGATCGCTGACACTGTTATGAAGATGCCGGTGGTCGAACTGCACACCATCGGTGCCGGCGGCGGTTCTATCGCACGCGCCGAGGCCGGCGGATTGCGGGTCGGGCCCCTTAGTGCTGGCGCAAATCCGGGACCGGCATGCTACGGGCTCGGGGGCACCAAGCCCACTGTCACCGATGCTCAACTCTTGCTGGGCCGTATCGATCCCGAATGGTTCCTCGGCGGTCGCATGGGGCTCGACGTTCACGCGGCAAAGGAGGCGATGGCCTCGCTCGCAGGCGAGTTGAACATTGATGTCGAGGCAGCCGCAGCCGGTGTCTTGGCCGTTGCCAACGGTATGATGGCCAACGCGATCAGAACGCTCACCATGCGGCGTGGCATCGATCATCGCGGCTTCTCGCTGTTGGCGTTTGGCGGCGCGGGCCCGCTGCACGGCGTCGCCCTTGCGGAGGAGTTGGGTATCACCGAGGTGATCGTGCCATTCAGCACCGGCGTACTTTCTGCCTGGGGAATGCTGCACGCCGATATCCGCCACGATGTCTCGGCGCCACTCGGCGGTCTTGCCAATGCTGTCGAAGCGCGCGCGCTCGTCGTGCGAACGCTCGGACAGTTGCGTGAGGAGGGCGCCAAATTGCTCCTCCGCGAAGGCGTCGATGCTGCGGGGTCGAGCTATGTGGCGAGCGTGGAGATGTGTTACGCCGGGCAGACCCACACTGTTTCTGTGCGCATGGCCGATCCGGAAACGTTGCTGCAGGACTTCCACGACACCTACCATCAGCACTTTGGTCATTCCATGCCGGGCGCGCCGGTCGAGCTTGTGCAGATGCGTCTTGCCGCTACCGGCCGCATCGGCGCGCAATTCCTCGACCGTGACATGTCGTCGGAAAACCGCCCGGAGGCAACTCGGACGGTAACGATCGACGGGGTCCATTGCGAGGCGCGCATCGTTCATCGCGAAAGCCTCGGCCGCGCCGATGTGGTGGACGGACCGGCGATCATTCTGGAAGCCGGCTCCACGACGCTCGTTCCGCCCGGATGGTCCGCGCGGCAGGAAAAGTTTGGCACACTCATCATCAGGAAAGCAGGCGCATGACCGTCGACGTCGTCACAACCGAGATTGTCCGAAATCTCTTTCTTTCCGCCGCCGACGACATGTTGGCGACCCTGGTGCGTTCGGCCTTCCAGCCGCTGATCTACGAAAACGGCGATGCTGCGGTGGCATTGCTCGACCGCAATGCGGATGTTCTCGGCCAGTCCAGCGGCTTGCCGCTTTTCCTCGGCAGTCTTGATGAGTCTGTGAAGGAGGCCGTTCGCCTACGGGGCGGAACGAGCTGGTTGCAGGATGGCGACATCGTCTTCTTCAACGATCCCTACATCCAGGGCACCCACCTCAATGACGTCACGATGTTCGCGCCGCTTTACCTTGACGGGGAGTTGGTCGGTTACGTCGCTGCGCGAGCCGATGTCACCGACGTCGGCGGGCGGGATCCCGGCGGTGGAACTGAATCGACGGAGGTCTATCAGGAAGGGATCCGTTTCGGACCGGTCAAGATCGGAACCAAGGCCGGGCCGGTGGACGATATTATCGACATCATTAGGCGCAACAGCCGCAGCAAGGAGATGATCGTCGGCGATGTGAATGCGATGATCGCCGCTTGCCGCACAGGGCAGCGACGGATGCTGGAAATCGTCAATCGCTTCGGCCTTGCCACTGTCGAAGCCTGCCGGGACGAGATATTTCGGCAGAGCGCGCTGGCCGACCGGCAGGTCGTGGCCGCAATTCCCGATGGCGCCTATTCAGGCAAAGGCTTTCTCGACAACGACGGCGTCGTTCTTGACCAGCCGGTACCGATTTCGATCAAGGTCGAGGTTCAAGGCGAGCGCCTGGTCGTCGATCTCAGCAACAGTCCTGATCAAACCAAAGGTCCGATAAACTGCGGCCGGGCGCAGACGATCGCGGCGCTGCGTGTGGCCTACAAGATGCTGCTCGCTCCCGAGCGCTCCTTCGACGGAGGTTGCTTCCGAAACATCGAGATCGTGACGCGGCCCGGCTCCATGCACGATGCCGCCGAACCGGCCGCCTGTGCCTGGTACTATTCATCCTTCGGTCTTCTCATCGATCTCTTTATCAGCGCGCTTTCGAGTGTGCTGCCCGAGCGCGCGACGGCCGCCCAGTTTGGGGATTCGATGATCACCTACTTTGTGGGACAGGACAGGCGCGATCCCAACGGTACCTGCATGTGCGTGGAGGCCCATGCCGGCGGCTGGGGTGCTTCTGCGAGCGCTGACGGGGCGGACGGCGTGATCAACGTTCTCAATGGCAGCTTCCGCAATACGCCCGTCGAGGCCCTCGAAGAGCGCTACCCGGTAACCGTGACACAATATGCGATCCGGGAGGGCTCAGGTGGCGCCGGCCGCAAGCGCGGTGGATGCGGCATCGTACGAGCCTACCGCTTCGACGCGCCGACGCAGCTCTACCTGTGGCTGGACCGGTCGCTGACACCGGCCTGGGGACTGATGGGCGGAGAACCCGGCCTTCCGCCGCGCGTCGAAATCTCGGGCAGTGTCGAGCGTGACGACCTTCTGAAAGTCAACGCGCTGCAGCTGGAGGCGGGCGACCGCTTGACGATCATGACCGGTGGGGGAGGCGGCTTCGGGAGAGCCGCCTGAACCGCGAGCGGCATTTGCCGACCAAATGAACAAAAAAAGGGGAGTGAAAATGACCAATCTGTCTTCAACGGGAGACGGCGGGACGACTAGCCTTCGCGAAGGGGCAAGCAGTTCCGTCGGGGGGCGGCTGAGTGCGCGCGATGTCGTGTTCTTCGTCGTCGCTGCGGCGGCGCCGCTTGGGTTTGCAGTTGGCTCGACGCCATTGGCCATCGGGCGAGGCGGCATCGGTACCGCCGGAATGTTTCTGGTGGTGGGAGCTTTCCTTGCGATCTTTGCGGTCGGCTACACCGCAATGACCCGTTTTGTGCCGAATGCCGGCGCGCTCTCCTCCTACATCGCGGCAGGGCTCGGGAGGCCGCTCGGTCTCGGCACAGCCTTTGTCGCGGTGCTCGCCTATGCCATCGCCGCGACCGGCGCAATCGGACCGTTCGCGGTCTTTGCCAGCCAGGCGCTGACATCAATCACTGGGATCTCTACGCCTTGGGAACCTTGGGCATTCGGGGCGCTGGCGGCGATGGGCATTCTCGGCGTTTTGAATGTCGAGCTCAACATACGTGTGCTCGGCATCATCATGCTGGTCGAAGTGGCGGTGCTGGTGGTCCTTGCCACCGGCATCCTGGCTGCCGGCGGCGCTGAGGGTCTGTCGCTCCAGCCGTTCAGGCCGGATGCGATCGTGGGCGGAGAAATAGGCGTTGTGCTGCTCGTCGTTTTCGCAGCCTTCGCCGGCTTTGAAGCAACGGCGCTGTTTCGTGAGGAGGCGCGTGATCCGGTGGCAACGGTCCGCAAAGCGACGTTCGCGTCTATCGCGCTGATCGCAGTTTTCCAGGCTTTCGTCACCTGGGCGATCATCGAGGCATTCGGTGGCGCTGCCGTATCGGTCGCAAACGAGAAGCCGACCGAGATGTTTACCCTGGCCGCAGGGCAGTACATTGGTGCGGGCTTTGCCGAGGTGATCACGCTTCTGGTTGTTGGAAGCTGGTTTGCATCGATCCTTGCCTTTCACAATGCCACCGCCCGCTATCTCTATGCGCTCGGCCGAGATCGGGCGATCAGCCCGCTCTTTGCACGCCGCTCAGCGCGCACCGGCTCGGCCTGGATTGCAAGCCTTTCTCACACCGCCTTCAGTGCCGTCGTTCTCGTCTTTTGTGCCATGCAAGGCCTCGATCCTTATCTCGACCTCTTCGTCGTCGGCAGCGTACCTGTCGCCGTCAGCATACCGGCCATGGAAATGCTCACGGCGGTTGCGGTTTTTGCCTTCTTCTGGCGCGACAGGCGCGGTGTCTCGTCGTGGGAAGGTCTGATCGCACCCGCAATCTCGGCACTGGCACTGGCGGCTGTGGTCTACTTCGTGCTCAGCAACATTCCGCTGTTCACGGGGCGTGAAGGCGCGATCAACTGGATGCTTCCCAGCATCAATCTGGCTGTGCTCGCGACCGGTATCGCGCGTGCTCTTTGGATGCGGCGCCATCGATCCGCGGCGTACCTATCAATCGGCCATTGGGGCGAGAGGTAAGCCGATATTCCGCGCGTCGCGTCCCGGATCGGCTGCGGACGCGACGCAGTTTCTCACAAATCGGAGCCGAATGTCGTGCCGCTTTTTTCTGAACGATGCCCTGTACTGTTGATTGGTTGCGGAAACATGGGTTCCGCAATTGCGCTTGCTCTTAAGGGGGCAATGGCGAACCTCGCTCTGACCGTGATCGATTCAGATGAGCAAAAGGCGAGGAAGCTACTGGGCGAACAATTCGAAGGGAAAGTCGTAAGCGGCAGTGCTGCGCTGGGCGATGAACAATTTGATGTCTGCGTTCTAGCGGTCAAGCCCGGTGATGCGGTCGAAGCACTGTTAAGCGTCCAGTCCAATCTGCAAGCGTCATTGATCATATCGATCGCGGCGGGGACCTCTCTCTTCTCGCTCAAGCGCGGTGCAACTCCTGCTTCACGATTGGTCCGTGTTATGCCGAATTTGGCCGCGATCGTGCGGAAGGCGGTGAGTGTCGGATATGCAGATGGTGCCGTGTTGTCCGCCGATCGAAAGTTTGTCGAAGTCGTCTTTGGGGCCATTGGCCGTTTCCACTGGCTGAAATCGGAAGAGGAGATAGACATTGCGACCGCAATCACCGGCAGCGGACCAGGGTTCGTCTTCTCATTGACGCAACATCTGCAGCAAGAAGCCGAACGGATCGGGATTTCGAAGGAAGCCGCCGATCTGTTCGCGCGCCAGATCATTGTTGGCGCCGGCGCGCTCCTTGAAGCGGACACGCGATCACCGAATGAACTCAAGCACGCGGTGGCGAGCCCCGGCGGCACGACGGCAGCAGGGCTGGCCGTTTTTGAGCAAACGGAAGCGATGCCGCGGGTCATACGGGAGACAATCGCCGCAGCCGCAATGCGCGCCAAGGAATTGGCACTGGGGCAAAGCTAGCCACCCCGGCCCTATTCGGCACTGCCAAATCTACCCAAACGATTTTTTCCTCATGCAACCGATGGAAAGGAACCATCATGCCCTGGATAAGAATTGACCTGTCGGAAGGTCGTACTGTCGAGCAGAAGCAGAAAACTTCCGAGGCCGTTACACTTGCACTGGTGGAACATTGTGGGTGCACGCCCGAGACCGTGAGCATCGTCTTCAATGACGTCAGCGCTGATGATTGGGCATTCTCCGGAAAGCTTTTGTCACAAGGTGGCAAGCCTTAGAACGTCCGAGATCTCTTGTCCGGCAAGCTTTCGCTGCCGGACAAGAGATGCGGATACCGCAGGAACGCTGCACGGGTAGGCGCCTAGGATGAGAGAGGGATAAGCCCGGCAGGACTCGATCCTGGTGGGAAGCCGGCGATGAGATTAAGCTTGTATCGGGAGTTGACAGATGGTCCGTTACAGAAGCCGACGGCTGCTGGCTCAAACTGGCCCGCCAGTCCGCGGCGCGATGTGTTATCATTTGCCATCCATTTAAAGCCGTTGAGGCTGTATCTGCTCATGCAAAGTCAGAGTTGTCCAAGGGTACATGCTCCGTATCACGCTGGCGCCTTTGGAAGGGAGGGGCCCATGCATACCCTATACCCTGCACGGTACAGCCGACGGAGGTTCCTGCGTGGAATGGCACTTGCGGGAACAGAAGGGCTCCTGCATCCCAGGTGAGCCGCTGCGGAGCCACCGCCTGAGACGACGCGGATCCGGCTCGTGAGGATTCCCAGTATCTGTCAGGCACCGCAGTATGTAGCCGAAGAGTTGCTACGCAGCGAAGGTTTCACTGATGTGCAATACCTTCAAAGAGCGGGGACCGCTGACATCGGGACGGCCCTTGCCTCCGGTGAGTCGGTGAGGCCGATATTAACGGACATTTCGCCGCTCCGCTCCTTATCCGTCTAGAGGCAAGGGATCCCATCGTCGTCCTGGCAGGGCTTCACGTCGGCTGCTTTGAGCTGTTTGGAACCCGTGACATCCGAGCGATTCGCGACCTCAAGGGCAAGACCGTGGCCCTGCCGGCGCTAGTCGATACGCTTTTCTGGCCACTATCACCGCGTATGTGGGAAGGCTATACAAAGCGCCATGACCATGCGCTTCAAGTGATGAAGGCGCTGCCTTCTCAATGGCGTGAGTATAGCGCAGACGACACCCTGCGATTTTACGCCCTGCGCCTGGGGTCGGGCTGCTGAACACTTCGCCCCAGACGCTTTTGGCTGAGGGCACCGACTGGCGTTTCATTAACGAACTAAAGAGGGGACTGAAGGGATAGCGTTCTTACTCTGCCGCCAAGTGGCTTCTTCCTCGGCGGCACTGCCGAAGGCGCAACCGCAGCGACCAGCCATTGGTCGGTCGATCCGACTGATGCCGCTGATTGCGACCGGGGAAGCGAATACGCTTCATCGGCGCCTTGATTGCGATACCCACAAAGAAACCGCGGGAACAACCACCCTGCGCATGGGTTTTCGACTCCAGCAACATTCGAACAGGCGATCAAACGCCTCGGCAAGCAGAAGGCAACTGCATGACAAGCAGGCATCACTCGCGGGATTCGCGGAGTGCAGGAAGCAAGACATTCCGATTGAGCGACTGGTCCGGCTGCGCCGAATACGCGGATTGGCAGGGCTGATGGACACGGCGCTCCGCGTACCCGGCACTAGCATTTCGTTCGGCGCGGACTCGATGCTGGGGTTGATTCCTGGGCTCGGCGATTTTGGGGCTCCGGCCATCAGCCTTCTTATCGTCAACGAGGCGCGGCATCTCGGCGTGCCAAAGGACAAGCTTCTCAAAATGCTGACGAACATCGGCGTTGACGCCGCGGCGGGCAACATCCGGTGCTCGGCGACGTGTTCGACGTCTATTTCAAAGCCAACCGCCGCAATCTCCGGCTGGTGCTGGATCACTTCGGTCTCGATCATGCCGACCTCGACCAATAGGAGCCTCATCTGGGCGGGGAACGCATTTCGCGTCCACCGTTATCCTTGCGCTTCTCTTCCGAAAGAACGGCGACACCCGCTCAGTATGTATATCAACGAAGCAACTAAAAATTCCCCAATCAGGGCAGATGCCTCCGCCCGACGAGAGCAGCGTCCGCCACTGAGCAGGCTTTATGCCAAGCTTTAGCGGAGCTCCTCGATCAGTTCGGGATGGTGATCGAGGAGCCGCAGCAATTGGCTGGTTGGGCCGCTCGGCTCGACCAGGCCTCTCTCGTACTTGTCGAAGGCATTCTCGCCAACTTTGAGAAGGCCCCCGCCTCGAGCTGAGACAGTTTCAGCTTCTTGCGCACGCGTCGTATGGTGGCGGGCGAGGGAATGCCTTCGACTTCTTCTTTCAACGCCCTAATCGCCGCGTCGGTAACGGCCATATCATCGCCGACGTGGATCCCCTCATCACCATTTTCCGGGTAATACCCTGGAAGCTCGACGGTCTTGCTGGTGCCCTTGTAGGTAACGAGGAAGGGTCGTTCACCCCGGCGCAGCGTTTCGCCGGTTTCCGGAGATACCATCGTTTCGGGCAGATCTCTTTTTGCTACTGCCATGCTCATTTCTCCTTGAAAGACATGACCACGAACTCGGTGATAACGTCTGCCTGAAACTTCACGTAAAGATGCATGCCGCGTGCTGGCCCGCGCAAAAGGCGCTCACGCATCCCCAGCAACATCAGCACCGCCTGGTTGTCCCTTGTCTTCACCGGAACGAACCGCATCGTTGGTCGACTCATGCCGCTATGCTGCTCTGTCGATTTCGGGGATCAATTCCAGTTCGCTATGAAGCGCCACTTCCTCTGTCTTGAGGTTGAAGCTGGTCTGCATGTTCATCCAAAATTCCGGCGTTGTGCGGAAGTACTTGGCGAGCCGGAGGGCGGTATCCGTCGTTATCGGTGTCTGCTCCGCCGCTATACGTTCGATGCGGGTGCGAGGAACATTGAGCTTTTTCGCCAGTGCACCGGCACTCATGTTCAGGGGGAGCAGATACTCCTCGCGGAGGATTTCGCCCGGGTGGACCGGCGGAAGAATATGGGTCATCTCAAGCTCCCTGTCTGCCGTGCTTGGCCTTCAATGGTAGTCAACTATTTCAACGTCTTCGATACCGGCATCAGTCCAAACGAAGCATATGCGCCACTGATCATTGATGCGGATCGAATGTTGGCCTTCTCTATTCCCCTTAAGGGCTTCCAATCGATTGCCCGGAGGAGAACGCAAGTCCTCAAGAGCTGCAGCGTTGTTCAGGATTGTCAATTTCCGGACGGCCGACCTCACGATGTCCGAAGGAAAGCCCTTTGGTGCTTTGCCGCGGGCAACGGCTTCGGTTTTAGCGTCCTTGAATGACCTGATCACGTCTTTGCCCTTTATGCTTGTATCATATGGCGATACTGCTGAAAGTCAACCAGTACGTATCACCCGGCGATACGGATTCGCAACTGCGATCCTTTTACGCACCCGTAGGTAGCAATCCTTTGGTTCGATTCCGGTCAAGAGCACGGATGACGGCAAATGGCCAACGAGGGGGTGAGTGAAGCGAACAGGTGGCGCCCTTGCTGAGAAACGGCGACTGCACTGCCAGAATCCCACCCGCGGACCCCGCTCAGGCCTCCTGCGTTTCATTTCACGACAGCAAGACGCAAGGTGTCGGCTGATGCTTGCCCACCTAGAGTCGACTACGTTAATAGGCCAAGTTGGCGCCGATCGGTCGGTCTTGTCTCTATAAAAATAGCTAAGGAATGTGTATTTCTCGCTGTGATACGCCTTCTTGTGTTGGGCTCCAAGGACGCCAGATGACGATGGGCTTCATACCTCTAGTGATCGCGTTGAACGCGCCTCAGCGATCCGCTCGGCCAAGCGAGCAAGTGCCACGACATCGGCAACACCGGTGGCAATGGCGTTTTGCGGCATGGACGGAAACCCCGCCTCTGCCGGCTCCTGCACCATTAAAGCGGTCTATCTATCTGCGCGAATACCCCGGGCTGTGTTCGGAAGCATTTCAAGAACCAATCTCAATTCGACCACCAAAACATGTTCCTCGTCGAGGACTTGGATGCTGATCAAGGAAATCGGGTCCTGCGGGAGGCCGTCAGCCGCCATCTCAGCCAGTGTAACCTTTGCCTCATTGATCGCCGCCTGCTCGTCGGCGAATTCGAACGCGCGATCTTCCGCACTAAAGCCTTCCTGATCAGTTGTCCTGAAGTAGAACCTTGGCAAGTGACTTCCTCCTGTCGTCGCATCGACCCAATGGCGCGCTCGCGTCAAAACGAGCGGCATAACCACGTTCGTCAGTAATCGAATGACATCGACCTCGATCCGCGCGCAATCGGACTCGAGTTCGGCCACGTGGCGCGAGTTCCGACCCTCGACCGCTCGGACCTGGTCGCGTTGAGTGGCCGTGAACCCGTAGACCTGCAGCAGATCTTTCAGCGCAGGGATCGGCAGGCGCTCAATCTGCCGCCGATACGCGGGCAACTGGGTCATCAAGCGCGAGCGCCCTATCGTTTCGAAATCCAAGCCTGCCTCCGAATTTTTCGCTTCTGTCGAATCCAGTCGCGAACGAAGAGAAAAGTTCCCGCCAAGCGTCAGGGGCCGGCGGTCGCCATCACCAGGGCGCTCAGCAAGGCGGCCGAGGCAGCCAACGTGGCCAAACGGTCGGTGCGGACAGCAAGGTGGTCAGCAGCGTTAACATCGAAGTGCTGAAGGGCGATTTCTTGCCCTTCAGATCGAGCCGCGACCATCACATGCCTCGAGGTCTCGATAACCCTCGTGCGCCGTGGCGGCGGTCGAACCCGCTGCGCCTAGGCCAACCGTCCGGGGTTAGTGACGGCTTCGATCAAGGCCTCGGCATAGACCCGGCTCTACCTCAGAGCCGGATACGTCCCCTGACAGCTGAGTTAATGTCGGCCCATTTTGACGAATTTGCCACGCGGGGAGGCGGTTCTTTCATCTTCAGTACTGACGGGAGTTTTGGCCAACCGGCCATACTTCCTCCACCTCTCGCATGATCAATGCCATCCTACCTATGGTTACGCTGAGTGCGAGGTTTGCGCTTTGCGAACCCTCTGCGGAGGCGCTCGGCCGTCCTCGGCGCCGCATCTTCACGCACCCGTACCGCGGCGCGTGCAGCAGCTATGGGATGCTCTATAGGAGAGTGCGGCCTCTGCGTATACCGGACGGCGAAAAGAGTAAGCCGGCAAAATTGCGGACAAGGGACTTGTCGCGGTGCCCGTGACGTTAGAATAAGTTGAGACTGAGGTGGAACATAGCTCAGCCGCTGGCATTGAGTAGCTGTAAACTTTTGACGCAACTATTCTTGCTCGCTGTAGCCGTTACAATACAAAATCAACGAGGAGATATACTCATGGCGACAAAGACAATGGACGATTTTTTGTTAGATGCGGTCAAGGACATCTATTACGCAGAGCGAAAGATCATCGCCGCGCTGAAGAAGATGTCTCGTGGCTCAAGACGAAAGGTTGAAGCTCGCATTTGACAAACATCTGGAGGAAACTGAGGGGCAGGTCGAGCGGCTGGTTCAAGTTTTTGATCTGCTCGGGAAGCCCGCCCGCGGCAAGACCTGCCCCGCAATCGATGGCCTCATTGAGGAAGGGCAGGAAATTCTCGAAGAGTTCAAGGGTTCTGATGCTCTCGACGCCGGTCTGCTCGCTGCAGCGCAAGCGGTAGAGCATTATGAAATCGCCCGCTATGGCACGCTGAAGTCATGGGCAATGCATCTCGGCAAGAACGACATTGCTTGAAGAGACCAAGACCGATCAGGCGCTGACGCAGCTTGCGGAAACCAGCGTCAACACCAAAGGCAAGCGGAAGGCCGCGTAACTGATCGAAGGCGGCGCTACGGCGCTGCCGCGTCATTGGTTGGAGTTGCAATGAAGATTCTCAAGGACAATGGGCTGACAATCGTATTGCTGCTGGCGACATTCGTTACCATCGGCGGAATGTTCCTAACGGGGTTGACCGTCTACAACGACGAACCCGCAGAGCACGGCGCTGGCGCCATTTCTCTCGGGGAATATATTACCACAGGTCATTTCCTGGCGGCCCTCTTCGAGAACTGGGAGTCGGAGTTCCTTCAGATGTCCGCGTACGTGATACTCACCGCCTTTCTCTTTCAGCGTGGCTCCGCTGAATCGAAAGATCCCGATGAGGCGTCGCCGGAGGATGCCGATCCGGCCGACGACAAGGACCAATCCGAAGCGCCGCTACCGGTGCGGATGGGCGGACTACCCCGATCCGTGTACTCCTATTCTCTGGGCCTGGCTTTGTTTGTACTGTTCGTGGTGAGCTTTGTTATGCACCTGCGCGAAAGCGCTGCGGCCGACGCTGCCGATGCATTGATGCATGGACAACCGGCCCCCTCGGTAGGCGAGCATTTGCTGAGTGCGCAGATGTGGTTTGAATCATTCCAAAATTGGCAAAGTGAGTTCCTTTCGACAGCCATCCTTGTTGTTCTTTCTATCTTTCTTCGGTTCCGAGGGTCGCCCGAATCCAAGCCGGTGTCTGCTCCTCATTCGGAAACGGGGGCGTAAGGTCGGTGGAAGTATAATGCCGCAGTGGTGGGGGCAGGTCGCAGCCGTGCGACTGCCACTGTGCCATTGCCTGAAGGACAGGTCGCCATTTCCATCTCCCGCAAGCTGACGGACCCCGATCCTTGCGCACCCAGGGCCCGTCACTCGGGCATGGCTTGTCCCAGCGATCAGCAGGTGCGACACCACCGTTGACGGCCAGGTTGCCCGACGATTGGTCTGGCGCGCCGTGTTTGACCGCATGGACGGCAAGTTTGTGCGCCGCCATGGCAACATCCGCGTGGTCGAGACGTTACCGATCAGCGTGACGGCGTCATAGCTGTCGATGCCCCATCAGCACAGCACTTTACAGCTGCGAGCAAATTTTACCAAAGGCAATGTTGCGCTTCGAGTGCGTGCCGGCGCCCTGGTTCACCCGCGGAGAATGATGAATGTGAACGCGAAGCAAGCAATTCTCGCTCCGAACGGGTTCGTTCAAATCCATCACATTCATGACGAATGTTGATCGGCTACGTCCCGCATCCAAAGGCAGGTTCGCGATGTTCGGCCCCTAAAACAGATGACCAGGCGCTCTGCCGGGTATGCTTGGAGTCTGCGCGTCTGTGGTCCCACGTATCGTGGGGATCTCAGTCGGCACTTGCGTTCGAAGACGGCCTTCCTTTGAGTTTCGACGACAATCGGGCCCGGCGCTGGCTTGCCCGGAGATCCGGACAAGAAAATCCGATAACCGCACCGTAAAGGCCCGCTTGGCCTGATGAAACGGCTCCGCAGAATCCCGTGTCACGTCACACCGGTTGTTTGCCGCGAACGCTAGCAATTATCCAACCGACGCCTGCGCAGAATAGAGTTTCATTCACCACAAAGTGCGCCAGTGGTTCTTTCATGACAACCGATGACAATCAGCTCGATGAACAGCGACCAGTTGCTATGACGCGCCCTCAAACAGTGCGCCCGAGGGTTGGCGGCGCTGCCGCTGAGTTCCCAAATCTTCAAAGCAGATCGTGGAAAAGGAATGCGGCTGACTCGTCCATCCGGTCTGATGAGGAGGTTCCATCCAAGTGACGTCGACGAACCTTCCGATCGATCGGAGATATGCGATCACATCTGTTTGCAGGTGATCCCGTGGCCCGTACTTTTCGCCGATTCGACGCAGTTCACTGCCGGCCGCTTCGATCTCCTGCACATCGCCAAGCACGTACATGTCATGTCCGACGGCACAGATCGCGCATCCGGTTGCTATTACCTCATCTACGAAATTGGGAATTTCGCTCAGCTTCATCGTGCGCCTCGCCTGCGGTGTTATTGACTGTGAACTGTCGAGTAATGGTCTAAACGCAGATGAGCGCGTATGGTTCGAGGGGTAGAAGGTTTTTATTCCTGCTTCTCTGATGAACCCGAAGCGCATCGGCGGGATTGATCGCGGAGGGTGGCAAGCACCCGCTCTGACTGACGCCACCAGCCAACATTGGCCAAGCTGGCATGATGCCAGCTCCCCGAAGTGGCCAAAGCAGTGGTTGCCTCCGCTAGCAGGGTTGGCCTCAAGCTCTTGCCGCCGATGTCGAATACGCCGGTTTCATAATGACCGTTTTCTGCCGTGAGCAAACTGTTCCAGTCGACCGCCCCGAACATCGACCATACTGTTACCGCGCGGACATCCGCCCCACAAGAACGAAGCTCGGTCGCGGCTTGCCAAACTTCCATGAGCCATCTCGCTTGCTCATCTGGTGCCGCCCCGTTGTGGACCTCGGTAACGGCGATCGGTAGGCCATAGCGTGCCCAAAGCTCTGAAAGTCGGGCTCCCGGGCCGAGTTCCGCATCGGGCAGATCGGCACGGAAGGCTTCGATGTCCGCGTAGCAATCGCGGCCGTTTCCGCCGTGGCTCGTGCGCGGAAACAGTGACAAACGTTCGTCGAGGTATCGATCACTTGTGAGGTAATGGTTCATGCCAATTACGTCAACGACGGGCCCACTGTCGCGAATAAATGCAAGTTCGCGCTCGCTGACACCGGCCTGTACCAACGTGCGATAGAAGGGATGGTCGCGCTCGACTCGGCCGCAAAGGAGATCCAGACTGAGCCAGCGCCGTTCGTTCTCGTAGTTGGCTTGGTAACGCAGGCGCGGGGTGCTGAAAATGCGACCGATGTCTTCCGTTTGGACGAGTAGGGCATCCTTATTGACCGTCTTGATAGCCGACATCGACAAAATGGTCGCGATGCATTGCTCCACGACCGTCCTTAGAAACGCGTCGTGGTCGCACAGATGCGGATGCCACAGGCCGTAGAGCATGGAAAAACGGGCAGTCGTCAGGGGCTCGTTCACGGGTGTGTAGCAGTTGACCCAGGGATATCGCTCGGCAACATTTCTCGCATGAACCGCAAGCCCTTCTGAAAATCGCCCAGCGAGGAATTGGCTGTGATCCGGTCCGCTTCCATGATGAACAAGTCCTACGATTGGCCGCAGAGAGAGGTCGCGCATGCGTCGCATTTGATTGTCATGCCAAGCCCAGTTGCAGTGCTCTGGACGCGCGGGCGACACCTTTTCCCAAATGACGGGATAACGAACAGTCTTTATCCCGAGCTGTGCGATCCGCAGGAGGTCGTCGCCGCGAAGGTGATGCCCCGTTTCCACGACCTGATCTCGCACCCTATCCCCGATGCGAACGACTGAGCACTCGACGCCGCCCCAAAGCGCGAGTTGTGGCGGTCGGGTTCTGACATCCAATCCAGCAAGCGGCGCGATCACGGCTGTCTCGTGACTTTAGAATCGGTACGATTTACAGGTATTTCTGCCTGAATTCGGCGGAACTCTGCCAAAGCCTGGCCTACGATCTGATCCATATTGTAGTAGCGATAGGTCGCGAGCCTGCCTAGGAAACGCACATTTTCAAGTTCTTCGCCCAGCTCCCGGTATCGATTATAGAGCTCTTGATTGTCTCTGCGCGGGATCGGGTAGTAGGGATCGCCTTCCGCTGCTGGGTACTCGAAGGTGAGGCTCGTGCGCGGGTGATCTTGACCTGTCAGATGCTTATATTCGGTGATGCGAGTGTAGGCTTTGTCCTGCGGATAGTTGACAACGGCCACGGGCTGGTGCCACTCACAATCGACAGTCCGATGTTCGAACTTCAGTGAGCGATAGGGCAGTTTGCCATAGCGGAAGTTGAAGTACTCATCGATCGCCCCGGTATAGATCACCCGGCGGACCGCAACATTGCGGCGGACCGCTTCAAACTCTGCCTGCAGCATGATCATTATGTTCGGATGGCTTAACATTCGCTCGAACATGCGGGTGTAACCTCGCCAAGGCATGGCTTGGAACTTATCCTGAAAGTAGCGGTCGTCGTTGTTAGTGCGTGCTGGAACCCTGGCGGTAACCGACTTGTCCAGTTGTGAAGGGTCCATTCCCCACTGTTTGCGGGTGTAACCCCGGAAGAATTTTTCGTAGAGATCGCGCCCAACTCGACCGACGACTACGTCCTCCGAAGTCAAGATTTGCGCAATTGGCTCGGCTTGAGCGGAGTAGAACCGTTCGACTTCATCCTCAGTCGCAAGATGAAGTCCATACAGCTGGTTGATGGTCGTTCGGTTGATCGGTACTGGCAAGAGTTGACCATCGACCGCTGCCAGCACGCGGTGTTCGTACGGGCGCCAATCAGTGAAAGCCGAAAGATATTCGACGATAGCGTCGGAGTTGGTATGGAAGATATGGGGGCCATATTGATGAATGAGAATCCCGCTGTCGTCGTAGCGGTCATAGGCATTGCCACCAATGTGGTTGCGACGGTCGATGACGAGCACACGCTCATCGCGCTGGCTCGCCAATCTCTCAGCGATGACGCTCCCGGCGAAACCAGCGCCAACCACAAGCCAATCAAACATCGCTGGCACGCGCAGCGGCGGTTGCTGTGGACGAGGTGGCCGGGCTTCGGCGGGCATCCCAGTCTGGCGTCACCTGGAGGATCAGCCCGTGCATTTCAGCCCATGTCTTTTCCCAAGACATGCCCGCCAAGAAGGTGTCGACTTCACCTAGCCACCGCTCTGTCGGTTGTGAAAGCAACGCGTCCACTGCACATACTAAGCTTTCCGGTGTATCGCAGATCTTGACCAACCCGCGTTCGCCATAGGGACGAACCACGTCTTTCACAGCGGTCGAGACCACAGGTATGCCTGCGGCCAGGAACTCTGGCGTTTTTGTCGGGCTTATAAACCGGGTGGATGCGTTCAATGCGAAAGGCATAAAGGCCACGTCCCAGCCGCGCAGGAAATTGGGCAGAACCGCGTAGTCCTGCCGGCCGAGCCAATGCAAGTTCTCCCGCCGCGGAAGAGATGTCTCTTCAATCTTTACGACGGGCCCGACTAAAATGAATTCGAAATTGGGCCGCAGCCGGGCTGCGGCCTCCACCAGGTTAAGATCCATTCGCTCATCGATGACGCCGAAGTACCCGATGCGGGGATGACGGAGGTGAGATTGAGACGCCGGCTCTGGCAGGCTCGGACGCCTCGCTTTTCGGAAATGATGCTGATCAACGCTGCTGGGAAAGGCGCAGACTGCACGATGCAGGCGCCGTTTGGCTTCATACAGACTCATGCCGCCGGTGAACAACAGATCGGCTACACGCAGCAGCCGGCGCTCATTTTCAGCCAGCCTTTGGGGAGCACCTTTAAACGCTGAAAGCTCATCCATGCAATCATAGACAAGAATGTCAGCCTCGATCCCATCACTAAACTCGTAAGCCATAGGCGTGTAGTACCAGCACACATGGATGCGTTCCCCAAGATCGGCTGCTAACTCCCGCGTCAATCTTGTCTGTTCAGCAACCGCTTGTGCTTCCGTCAGTGTCGCGGGCAAGATTGGCGTCAAAACTCCAACTCCGCTCTCGTCCCGCTCGCTGCGTAGCGTCGGCTCCGCGCCTTCCTCAAACAACGGTTCCTCGACGTAAAGGACTTTGTAATGTCGCGTCGCAAGCGTCATTAGTTGCTGGGGTCGTTGAAAAACGAACCTCCAGCGCAGGTGTGAAAAGCAAACCAAGTATCGTCGCGTATCTACAGGACGAAATGCGTTGGGATTGCCGTCGAGTTTGAGCATGACTTTGTCCTTGCCGTCGCTAGGGCGGGAGCCCTTGTGCGTTCTGGACATCAAACCACGCCACCACCTTGAGGTTCCCCAGTTAGGCTGAGCCGCCCGACTAATTTAGGGGTTGCGCTCTCAGTCGGAATCATTATGTCATTCCACTCGAATTTAGGTGCCTGGCCCCTGTTGCCCCAAGCCCGTTGCCACCCCATCGAAGACTGTGCTCACGATGAAAGTCGATTTCCGAAGTAACGTTTTTCCGTTGTTTCATCCGCAGGAAAAGGATGACTTGAAGGATCCGTGTCCTGTCTTTGACGGTTCGACATGGCATATGTTCGGTTCAGCCGGCACTGTAACGACCGAGACGTGGGAGCTGTTTCACGCCACGTCTGAGCGGCTTGACGGCCCATGGACGGAACAGGTCCCGATTATGTTGCCGATCCAGGGCTCGGGCATCGCGGCTCCTGGGGTGATCTTCGCCGACGGCGTTTTTCACATGTTCGTTCAGACCGAGTTCATGCGACCGGGGGGGCGCGTCGAGCACGCTGTCTCAAACGATGGCTTTGCTTGGGTCGTGTTGCCGCCCGCCATCGTCGCCATGGAAGATACCGAAGAGCATGGCATATACGATCCCCATCCCGCAGAGGTTGGGGGGCTGAAGTATCTCGTCTATTCGGCGATGCCTAGGTTTGATCGCGTGCCGCAGCCGGACGTCTACTTGGCTCGCAGTGTGTCCAACTCTTGGTTCGGTCCTTGGGAACGGCTTGGAAAGATACTTGATCACGCGGATGTCCCCCATCACAATCACCGCGAAGATCCTGACTACGAATGGGGGATTGAAGGAGCGCAATTGGTGGAATTGCCGGACGGCAGAGTGCTCTTGAACGCGACATGTTTCCTCCCGACGGGTGAACGGGGGACACGTCAGCGGGTATTCTTCGCTATTGGTGAAAGCGTCGCGGGGCCCTACCGGTCAGTCGGGCCTGTGCTTGACCCTGCCGAAAGGGGCGAGAACGGCCATTCGACTGTGATGATACGCGACAACGAACTGGTTCTGTTCTATCAGAGCCGCGTCGAAGGAACGAACCACCGCTGGCGGTATGGCATAGCGCGGTGCGATCTTGCCTTCCACGATCAAGTTGAGGTGAAAGTGCCCTCGGCATGCAGCGCACGCTAGGAGGTACTTCGCGACGGTCCCCAAAGTCTGGAAAGGTAGGGGCCTTCAATACTGGTTTTTTACGGACATTTTTTCGCGGTGATTTATGCAACAGCTTCCTGCGGAACGATCTCGCTGGCCTCGAGTTTGAGCGCATCGCGTGATTGGAGGCGACAAGGAACGTTCGTGACCTGCAAGGACTAGACCGTATGTTGGCAGGGTGAGCGTGGCCCGCCCCCCGCGGTAAGCTGAAGTCGGGGGTGCTCTGGATTGGCCGGAGCCGAGCCCCAAGCTTAGCGAGGGCGAACCATGGAAGAAGGTAGCGTAATTTTCGTTGGCTTGGATACATCCAAGCTTGGTCCCATCTCTACAGCGGGTACGGGTTCAGGGCTAGTGTTTTGCTCTAGTCGATGAGTGGTCCCGATGGCTATCTCACGGCTCTCATCATCGGCCCGAAGTTATCGACCCACGTCAGTGGATCCCGGAGCTGACTGGCCCAGAGGCCCTGAACCTGCCAATGGAAACAACCGAGCATCGGGCCGTGCAGACCATCGTTGCGGAATACAACCGGATATCTGCAAGCCCCTCGCCGAAACGCCGAAAGACCATCGGTCTAGGTTCAGCAGGATCGATGATCAGACCTTTGATCCCTTCGATTGGACCTCCACTTTCTGCTAGGTACAAGGTACGCACCCAAGCTTTGGCAGCCCGTCCTTCGAGGTCATGCCGTCACTGGCGATATCGCCGCGCCCATCTGCAAGCTCGGCGAGGCAAAACGGAAAGCGACCCGCCAGGATGCTGCTGAGGTCGCCGACGCACTCGTCAATATCCGCACCTATTTTATGCCGAAGCGGGCAAAGCAGAAGTTCTGAGAAAAATCGCTGTTCCCGTTCCGTCAACGCCGAGAGCAGTGGGCTGTTCGTCGCTCACGTTCATCCAGACAGGTGAGCGGACGGCGCTGTCCTACCTGGTCAAGCCGCTTGCCGATCAGATCACCAGGGCAATGCGGGAAGAGTAGTGAAACAGCGGTTTTCAAGGAGTTTGGTTCGGGCAGAATTCTTGGCGCATGGAGCGCGATAAAAATAAAGCATCTCTACGGGCGACCTCCGTCTGCGCCACGCGATAGTGGCTCACGTACCCGAGTGAAGGAGCTGTGTCCGGCTTCCGGCGGATCAAGTCGATGGTTTCAGGGCGCATAGGCGGTCGCGCAATGCGGTATCCGCCAGCATGGAATGATCAAGGAAAGGCAAGCCTATCTGCTCAACCAAAGTTGGTGCGGAGGAAAACAACGATGTTCCCAAGCCGTGTCGGGCGAAATGAAAAACTGACCCCCTGGAGGTGCGGACGAATTCTTGGACTGCTTATGCTGCAATTCCGAGGTTCCGGCGGTATTCCGCGGGGCTAAGGCCACCGAGTGAGATTTTTATGCGATGCTGGTTGTACCAACGGATATAGGAATCCACTTGCTGCATGAAGTCGTCAAGCGTCGTATTGATCCAGTCGCGATGGTAGTACATCTCGTTTTTTAGCCGTCCAAAGAAGCCCTCGCAGGCTGAGTTATCCGGTGAGCACCCTTTGCGTGACATGGAGCGGGCCAACTGAGCATTGTGCATGCGCGACAGCCAGCCAGGCCAGCGATAATGGGCACCCCGATCAGAGTGCACAACTGGCCGCTCGGAAAGGCTGATCGTTTCGATTGCGGCATCGAGCATGGTGTTCACGAGTTCTGCGTCTGGACGTGTGCTCACGGACCAACTGACAACAAGCCCGTCGAAGCAGTCGATAATAGGCGACAGATACACTTTCCCCGCAGGCAACTGGAACTCCGTGATATCGGTAAGCCACTTCTCGTTTGGCCTTGCAGCGTGGAAATCACGATTGACCAAATTTTCTGGTGCAGCGTCTAGTTCCCCTTGGTACGACGTGTACCGACGCCGCTTCACGGTGGCGACGACGAGCTGCTCCTGCTTCATCAGGCGGCGTACGACCTTTTCGGAAACCTGCTCTCCTCTCCTGGTCAGGGCCGCATGAATGCGTCTGTAGCCGTAACAGTTACGATTGGCTTCGAAGAGAGACACAATGGTTTGGCGAAGCTCGGCGTATTGGTCATCAAGGCAAAGCAGAGACCGATGATAAAAATAGGAGCTGCGGGCGAACTCAAGCCGCGTGAGGAGTTCTGGTAACGCATAGATCTGTCTCAGGGCATCAACCAGCAGGGTCTTTTCCCGGTTTGCCAGGAGCCGCAGGTCGATGCCCAGATCTTTTTTTATGAGTTCGTTAGCCTTCTTCAGCAGGTCGTGTTCGAGTTGAAGGCGCTGCACATCTCTACGTAGCGCCTCGAGTTCACGCTCGAGTTCGTCTCGGCTGGCTGTCGGTGGTAATGCGCGACGGCGTGTCATGGATGCAGGGACCTCACGACCAAGTTTCTGGTTCTTCCAGTCGTACAACGTCTGCCGGCTCACGCCTACCTTCTGAGCCACCGAGCGGGCACTCTCACGCCGAGAGCACAAATCGATCACGGCCGTTCGCTTCTGTTGCTCCGATCTCGGAATAGCGGTTGCGTTGCTGCTGAGAACTCGTCGCCTGCCATCGGGTTCATATTCGTCGATCCAAGCCGAGAGCTTTCCACGGCAAGGGTAGCCAAGCGCCTTGATGGTCCATGCTATGCAACGGCCGTGGCTCAGATAGTGCTCGACGGCAATCCGCTTCTGCTCATCCGAATACCGTCGTTTGGTGCGAATATAACCTGCCGACAAGCCGGGACCGCGTTCGTACTCGCGGCACCATTGCTTGAGAGCATTCTTCGTCGGATAGCCCAACTGACGGATCGTGGCATTCACGCGTCTACCAAGCTTGATGTAGAGCTGCACGGCTCTCATGCGGTCTTCGTACGAATACATGAACTATCTCCTGTTAGTCCAAGAATTCGTCCGCACCTCCAGGGGGTCAATTCTTCGATTCGCTTGACAAGCCGGCCCGATCGTTCGGAAGCTCGTAGTTCATGGCCTCCAGGATCGTCGGAAGGACATCGATCATACTTCCAGCCTTTGGGGCTGTTTGGCCTGAAATTCCCTCCTTGATAATAATCAACATGTTGCGCCGCTCTGACCCTCAAGCATCGAATATATCTCGTTGCGCATGGCAAGATGGTCGCTTTGAATGACAAGGACAGTGTCTTCCATAAGGCCAGACCGCTCCAGGCGGTCGACAAACTCGGCAGTCAAGGCATTGGTGCACGCCAGAGCCCTGAGCGTGTCATTCGGATAGCTCATAATGTCCGAACGTCCTGTGCGCGCGGCGCGCTGACCATCATGTCGCTTGACACTTCTGTGGTTGCCGCCGTTTGGCAAGAAGTTTCTGACCTTTTTTGACGTGTGATCGAGTGCGGTCTTCTGTCAGGCCTTTCGTTGCCGCGCTTGCAAAGGCCCCTGGCCGGTATGGTGATCTGCGGAGCGGGTCCAAATCTTAAGCTCGAGCTTGTAGGCTCAAAGTGCCAAACTGGTTTTCCCGTTCCCAATCGGTTCGATCATGCGCCCATTCAGGTCGTCGACTTCTCACACCTCTTTGCTGGCCCTGGCTACCCGCGGCTGCTTCCTTTCACACCGGCATTGCCAGGGCTGGGTCTCGATAGTCTTCCTGCCTCGTTAACATGGCCCATGTTGTCCGAGCCATCTTGTTCGCCAGTGCGATCGCCACCAGCATGCGCGGCTTCTTCGTGAGCATCCGCGAAAGCCACGACCCGGCGCCGACTGGGTCATCGTTCGGCGCCGGAAGCGGTCATAGTTTCACGCTTAAACACAGACATCCGAAATCTCTCACGCTTCGGCCGCGGAGACTTGTCATGTCGATGCGTCGTCCTAAGTTAAGTCTATGAAAATAAATGATTTTCGAGGTCGAACTTCATCCTGGCTCCGCGGCATTTCCGTGCCCGGAATTAACACTTGACAAAACTTCAGACTTCAAACAATTTTTAACCCACAAGTAAAGAAATCGCTGAGGGGCGATCCAAAAATCTGGAGGGTTCAATGCTGCAGGAGCGCATTGAAGGGAAGTGGCTTGCCTGCTTCCGACGGGTCTTCGTGCTCAATGGAATAGGTCCGGGAGCGCGGGTGGCGATCGTGGCGGAAACGCAGTCGCGGCCGGTGCTGGTACAGCTCGCCGATCTCGCCTGCCATGATCTCGGCGCCGATTACTGCATGGTCACCATGCCCACCCCGCGCCAGACGGCGCCGGTGCCGGTGAAGTCGACCGGCACGTCGCTCGCCATCCAGGGCAATCGCGCGGCGATCGAGGCCATGAAGCAGTGCGAGATCATCGTCGACTGCACGGTGGAGGGCATGGTCCATGCCGTCGAATGGCCCGAGATCGAGGCGGCCGGTGCGCGTATTCTCGTCGTCTGCAACGAGCATCCCGAAATCCTCGAACGCTGCGAGCCGACGGCAGAACTCGGCCCCAAGGTGGCGCTCGGCATCCAAATGCTGCGCGAGGCGAAGGAGATGCGCGTCACCTCGGCCGCAGGCACCGATCTCGTCATCGACCTCAGGGATGCGCCCTGCGGCGGCACACCGGGTTTCGGCACGACGCCGGGTGCCGTGGCGCATTGGCCGGGCGGCCTGTGCCTGGCCTTCCCTGGCTCGAACACCGTCAATGGCCGCATCGTCATGGATGTTGGCGATATGAACCTGACCTTCAAGAGCTATCTGACGAGCCGCATCGACTTCACTGTCGAGAACGATTTCGTCAGGGAAATCAAAGGCGATGGTTTGGATGCCGAGCTCTTCCGCGACTATATGGAAGCCTGGGAGGACCCGCTGGCCTACGGCTTCTCGCATGTCGGCTGGGGCATGAATCCGACCGCCCGCTGGGTCTCCGGCGCGCTCTATGACAAGCGCGACATGCAGGCCGTCGAGTTCCGCGCCTGGGCCGGCAATTTCCTCTGGTCCACCGGCGCCAACCAATATGCCGGTCGCTTCACCGAGGGGCATTTCGACCTACCGATGCGCAAATGCACGATCACGCTCGATGGTCGCGTGGTGGTGAAGGAAGGCCGTCTCCAGGGTGATCTCGCCCTCTGACCGGATTTGAGAAGGACTGATCATGAGCGAACCTGCAGACTACTATGACCTCTCCCGCACCCGGCCCGAAGTGCTCGATGTGCTCACCCGCATCAACGAACTTGGCCGCGAACGTTTCGCGCCGCGCGCCAAGGGCGTTGACGACGAGGCGTCCTTCCCTGTTGAGAACTACAGGGATCTTGCCGCCGAGGGATTTCTGACCCTGACGGTTCCCGAGGAATTCGGCGGCCACGGCTTCAGCCTCGGCGAATATGCCATGGTCGGCGCGGAGATCGGTAAATATTGCGGCGCCACCGCGCTCACCTTCAACATGCACAACTCCTCCATGATGTGGTCGCGCTTCATGTACGAGCTGCCGAACCTCACCGATGAGGACCGCGCCGCCTTCGCGCCGCTGCGCGAGCGCCAGTTCCGACGCGCTGTTAAGGAGCAAGGCATCTATTCGCAGCCGATTTCCGAGGCCGGGCAGAACTGGACGTCCAAGCCCGCGCAGACCTCCTGTCGCAAGGTCGAGGGCGGCTGGAAGATCAACGGCTTCAAGAAGTTCGCCTCGCTTGCCGGCTATTGCGACTACTACTCCATCGTTTGCACCGAGCATTTCGAGGGCATCGAGCCGCGCCATGAGGACACGATGATCTTCGTCGTCCACAAGGATGCGCCGGGGCTTTCCGTGACGGGCAGCTGGGATCCGCTCGGCATGCGCGGCACCAACAGCCGCGACTTGATCCTCAAGGACGTCTTCGTCACAGAAGAGGACCTGATGATGCCGCGCGGCATCTTCATCAAGACCCTGCCGCACTGGCCGCACATGATGGCGACGCTCTCGCCAACCTATATGGGCGTGGCGCAGGGCGCCTTCGATTTCACCGTCGCCTATCTGCGCGGCGAGGTGCCCGGCCAGCCGCCGGCCGACCGGCGCATGTTTGGCACAAAGCGCCTTACCGTCGGCAAGATGTACACCCAGCTCGCCGCCATGCGCGCGCTGTGGTGGCAGGCCTTCATGGAAGCGCAGGGCTTTCCAACCAAGGCGCAGGTCATGCGCATGTATGCCGCGCAGTACAATGTCATGGAGGGCGTACAGGAGATCGCGGCTCTTGCCATCCGCACCTGCGGCGGCCAGTCCATGCTGAAGACCATGCCGCTGGAGCGCATGTATCGCGACAGCCGCTGCGGCGCGCTGATGCTCCCCTACACGACCGAGATCATGGAGGACTACCTCTCTGTCCTGACGCTCTACGACATGGACGAGCTCGACAGGGCGCCGGGCGACGAGGGCGGCGCGCGCTCTTCGCTGTGGCGCGGCACAGGCGGCACGCTCAAGGGGCTGCGCTGAGCCATGGTCGAGGAGCGGGTTCAGGTCATCGGGTTTTCCGCGGCAGAACCTGCCGCGGTCTGGGCAATCGTCGGCAATTTCTGCGGCGCCTGGCATCCCGTTATCGCGGAGATCCGGGCCGAGCGCGATGAACGCGGCGCGCTGATCCGCGCCTTCACAGCGAAGGGTGAGGAGACGCTCTACCGCGAACAGCTGACCTACCGTTCCGACACCGACCTTGTGCTCGCCTATACCCATCTCACAGGCATTGCTGGCGTGGAGCGCTACGACGCCCGGCTTCAGGTCTTTGCCGGCGAGGCGAGCGGCAGCCGCATCGAATGGTCGGCGCAGCTTTCCGCCTCCGCCGAGCGGGCATTAGCGATTGCCGCCGGCACCCGTGCGATTTTCGAAATGGGCCTTGCTGCGCTTGATGGTCTCGTCGGCGATGCGCGGCCGAACAAGCCAGTTGCTTCGGAGGACGAAGCGCCCGCACTGCGAACGCTTTTCATCGACGGCAATGCGCAACTCGCGCTGGCCGTCTCGCCGCAGAAGCCAGGCCCGCTCGTGCTGTTCCTGCATGGCATCGGTGGTGGTCGCGACAATTGGCTGGCACAGCTTCGCGCGGTTGCGCCGACCATGCGGGCCGCCGCCCTCGATCTGCGGGGCTATGGCGAAAGCCGCCTCGGTGCATCGCCAAGCACGGTCGAAGCCTATTGCGGGGACATCCTGCGGGTCGCCGACGCGCTGGGTGTTCAAAAACTCGTGCTCTGCGGTCTTTCCTACGGATCTTGGATCGCCACCTCCTTCGCCATGCGTTACCCCGAAAAGCTGGCGGGCCTTGTGCTCTCGGGCGGCTGCACCGGCTTGTCCGAGGCCAGTGTCGCGGAGCGTGAGGCCTTTCGCACGGCGCGGGAAGCGCCGCTCAATGCCGGCAAGACGCCGGCCGACTTCGCGCCTGCGGTCGTCGATGTGCTGGCCGGCCCGAATGCCGGGGAGGCGGTGCGCCAGGCGCTCTTTGCTTCCATGGCCGCCATTCCGACCTCAACATATCGGGATGCGCTCGCCTGTTTCACCACGCCGCCGGAGCGCTTCGATTTTACCAGGCTCACCATGCCGGTGCTGATGATGACCGGCGAACACGACCGCCTCGCATCCCCGGCCGAAATCCGCGGCGTGGCAAGCCGGATCGTCGAGGCCGCCCCGCGCGCCTCGGTCCGTTTCGAGGTGATCGCGGATGCCGGCCATGTCTGCAATGTCGAGCGGCCCGAGGCTTATAACCGGGTGCTCACGGAATTCCTCACGGAGGTCGCGTCATGACGGCTCTTCCCAAGCGCCAGCAGAACCGCATCCTGCGCGAGCGCCGCATTCTCGACGCCGCCCTCGTCGTCTTCTCGCAGAAGGGTTTCGTCAGCGCCTCGATGGATGACATCGCCGCCGAGGCGGGACTGACCAAGCCGACGCTCTACCAGTATTTCCCCTCCAAGGACGAACTCTTCACGGCCATGATGACCGAGGAGCGCGACCACATGCTCGAATCCTTCGAGTATCCCTCCGCGTCCGGCATGGTCGCCGAACTCTACGCCTTCTCCTGGCACTATGCCGATGTCGTGCTGCGCCCAGATATGCTGAACCTCGCCCGGTTGATCATCGGTGAAGCGCAGCGGCTGCCGGATGTCGGCCGCGCCTACCAGGCCTCCGGCCCCGACCGGGTGCTCGCCGGCATGATCGCCTATCTCGAGCGCCAACGCGCGACCGGCCTGATCGTCTTCGACGATGCCGAACTGGCGGCGGAGGATCTCTGGGGCCTCATTCTTTCAGCGCCGCGCAACAGGGCGCTGCACATTCCCGATGCCGTGCCCGACCGCGCAACCATCGAACGCTATATCCGCAACGGCCTCCGCGTCTTCCTGCGCGCCTATTCCACGGCGCCGGACAAGGACCTTGCCGCCCTTTCATCCCTGACGCCGCCGCCGGCCACCGCAACGGAGTGACCATGACCCTCGACGCCTATCTCGACGATCCCGCCACCCGTTTCGCCACCGTCGCCATGACCGATACGAACGGCCTGCTGCGCGGCCAGATGGTGTCCGTGCGCTCGCTCGCCGGCATTGCGCGCGCCGGCATGGGCATGTCGCCGGTCACCTTCGCGCTCGACCCGACTGACGTCGTGCTGAATATCCCTGGCGTCTCGGACGAAACCTCGGATTTCCACGACGACCCGCTGGTGCTGGATCCCTCCACGGTCCGCCGCCTGCCCTGGTCGAAGCCAGGTCATGACCTCTTGGTGCTCTCCAACTATGGCGGCGCGACGTCGGCACTTTGCCCGCGTTCGCTCCTGACGCGGGTGCTGGCGCGGGCCGGGGAGGCGGGTTATGCGCCGCGCTACGGCATGGAGCTGGAATATACCCTGTTCGACGAGACGCCGGAAAGCGCGCGCGAAAAGGGCTATCGCAACCTCAAGACCGCGACCATGCACAAGAGCCACGACCTCGTGCTGTATCAGGTGCAGCAGACGGAGTGGTACGAGGCACTTGCCGAAATCTGCGAGCCGCTGAAGATCGACCTCGCCAAGATGCATGAGGAGATCGGCGGCGGCTTCCTCGAAGCCTGCATCGCCGCCGGCACGGGCCTTGAGCCGGCTGACCAGCTCGTCCTTCTCAAGAATTTCGTGCGCGCACTGGCGCAGCGGCAGGGCAAATGCGTCACATTCATGCCGCGCTGGACGGAGGAGGCCGACAGCCAGTCGATCCACCTCCATGTCAGCCTCATGGGCAAGGACGGCGGAAAGGTCTTCCACGATCCCGCGGGTAAAAACGGCATGTCGCAGGCCTTCCGCCACTTCATCGGCGGACTGCAGAAATATATCGGCGACATGACGCTGATCTTCCAGCCGAGCGTCAATTCCTACCGCCGCTTCGCGCCCGGCACCTTCGCGCCGCCGGGCCTCACCTGGGGCTTCGAGAACCGCACGACCTGCTTCCGCGTCGTCGGTCATGATGCGGGCTCGCTGCGCGTCGAAAACCGCCTGCCGGGCGCCGACACCAATCCTTATCTGACGGTCGCCGCGACCGTTGCGGCCGGTGTCGCCGGCATCGTCGAGGGCATCGAGCCCGAGCCGGAGGTCATCGGCAACGGCTATGTGAAGGCGGGTGCCGGACCGGATTTCGCCCGCTCCATGCCGGAGGCGATCCAGCGCCTGCGCAGCTCCAGCTTCGCCAAGGACTGGCTCGGCGAGCGCTTCGTCGAGGCCTTTGCCGCAAGCCGCCAGAGCCAGCATGACGAATTCTGCAAGAAAGTACCCGATGTAGAACTGCAACGCTTCTTTGACCTGGGGTAACGCCATGAAACCGGAACTTCGCCTGCAATTCCTCGAAGGCATGAGCCGCGCCGCAACCTTCGTCGCCGTGGTGACGACGGACGGTGAGGCGGGCCGCTTCGGCGTTACGATTAGTTCCCTCACATCGGTCTCGGCCGATGGCGAGCATCCCTCGCTGCTCGCCTGCCTCCATCATATGAGCCCGGTCGCCGCGGCGATCCTGAAAAACCGCTCATTCTGCGCCAACCTCCTCCACGAGGACCAACATCAGGTCTCCGACCTTTTCGCGGGGCGGCTTTCGGCTGGCGAACATGCCGAGCGTTTCGAGCGCACGCCGTGGTCGGCGGGCGACCTCGGCCAGCCGGCGCTCGAAGGGGCGACGGCGAGCTTCCAGTGCCAGGTCGCGACCTCGGTGCTCTGGGAAACGCATCACATCATCATCGGACGCGTCATGAACGTCCGCTTGTCGGAAAATCCGGCCTCTCTGCTCTATGGCCACCGGGCCTATCACCGGGCGGTTCAACTGCCGTAGCGCACATAATAACGAAACGAGGCTGCGGATGCCGGTGGGGTGAGCCGGCGCGTGGGGAACAAAACTGGAGAGACCAATGACTGACGTGACGACGGCGGGGGTAAACCAACTCCGCAGAAATTCGCTGGGGCTGATCGCCGTGACCTTCATGGTCATCTCGGCCGCCGCCCCGCTGACAGGCGTGGCCGGCGCGGTGCCCATCGCCTTCCTGCTCGGCAACGGCACGGGCATTCCCGCGACCTTCCTTCTGATGACGCTGATCATGCTGGCCTTCTCGGCCGGCTACGTGGCGATGTCGCGCCATGTCACCAATGCCGGCGCCTTCTATGCCTATGCCGCGCGCGGGCTCGGTGGGCGCATGGCCGGTGCGGTCGCGATCATCGCGGTGGTTGCCTATAACGCCATGCAATTCGGTCTGATCGGCCTGCTCGGCGGCGTGGCAGCAGGCGTGTTCGCCGGCTTCGGCATCGAATTGCCCTGGTATCTCTGGAGCCTGATCGCCGTCGCGCTCGTCGGCGTCCTCGGTTATCGCCAGGTCGATCTCTCGGCCAAGGTGATGATCGTGCTGGTGTTGCTCGAATATCTCATCGTGCTGCTGGTCGATTTCGCCATTCTGGGCAAGGGCGGGGCGGGCACGCTGTCGTTCAATTTCTTCGACACAACCGCCATGTTCTCCGGCTCGCTGACGGCGGCGATCCTGTTCTGTCTCGGCTCCTTCATCGGCTTCGAGGCGACGACGATCTATGCCGAAGAGGCACGCGATCCGGAAAAGACCATTTCGCGCGCGACCTATTTGTCCGTGTTTATGATCGGCCTGTTCTTCGTCTTCACGACCTGGCTGATGATTGCCGGCGTCGGCGCCGACAAGCTCCTGCCGACCATCGGCGCGCTGCCGGATCCGACCGCCTTCTTCTTCGATCTCGCCGGCACCTATGTTGGCGGCCCGGTGCCGGCCATTGCCGGCCTGCTTCTGGTGTCGAGCCTGTTTGCGGCGATCAGCGCCTTCCACAATTACATCGCCCGCTACAGCTATGTCGCCGGCCGCGAAGGCCTGCTGCCGGCCGCCTTCGGCCGCACGCATGATGCGCACCAGAGCCCGCATGTCGGCTCGGTGGTGCAGACGGTGATGGCGCTGGTGGTGCTGGCGGTCTTTGCCGGTCTGGGGCTCGATCCGGTGCTCAACATGTTCACCTGGATCAGCCAGGTCGGCACGCTCGGCGTGCTCGGCATGATGACGATCACCTCGCTCTCGGTCATCGTCTTCTTCCGCAAGAAGGGTGGCGACGCTCTGGTGCTGACGACGCTCATCTTGCCGGCCGTCTCCGGCTTCGTGATGGCGGCGCTCTTCGTCTACATCTTCATCAACTTCGGCGATCTCACCCAGACTACCGGCGGTTCGCTGGGCATCATCCTGCCGGCGCTGATCCCTCTCGCGGGCATTGCCGGCTTCCTGATGGCGAGCCGCCTCAAGGCGTCCGACCCGGCGGCCTATGCCCGCATGGGCCAGAACCGCGGTTAAGCGTTTACGGCGCCGGCCTGTGCCGGCGCCGCTGATCTGGTCTGATGGACAGAAGCCGCGTCAGCGGATGCTGCGCATCGGCCAGGCCGTCGATGACGTTGAAATGGTGCCTGTCCGGCTCGATGACTTCAGCCGTGGTCGCGCCGAGAGAGACCCGTCCAGATATTGGCGAGCAGCGCGTTCTGCCGCAGGAATTCCGAACGCTCGTTGCCGCCCACCCAGCAGGTGATGCGGGCATTCCGCATGGGCCGCAGCAAGGCGGGGCTTTCCGCCATTGCCTCCGCCTCGTCGATGGCAAGCCTTGCATTCATGGCCGTCGAGAGCATCGGGCGAAGGTCGTGCGACGGTATAACTACTCGCGATCCTGCGGGCGGCCAGATGCGACCACAACTTCTTGTCGAGCTGAAGCCAGAAGCCGCCATGTACGAAGACGATGAGACCCTTGGGCGTGCCCTCTGGCAAGAAGAGATCGAGGCGGTTGCCCGTCCAGTCGCCTTAAGCGAGGTCGAGTTTCGCGCGGCCGGCGGCGGCCGTGTTGCGGAAGGTTTCGGCGGGCTCTACCCAGGCGGCCGGCCAGCGGTCATCGCGCGCGATACTCGCACCGTTGGAATAGGCGTCGTCCCACTCCGAGTCCGGTGCTCCAGCACTGCCGCACTCCCCCTGTGGCGGTTGAAGTCGCCAACAATGGCTAGAGGGGATAAAGCAGATCTTCCTGGTGGCGCGATGCGATTTGCGTTCGATCGACAAGACGTTCACCCGATCGTCGTTAACTGGCGATAGCGTCCGTCTGCGGCCCTCCATTCATCTTGGCGGCGGGCGACGTCGATACGATCGTGGAGCGCCTGGGCGATGCGGTTGATGCCGCGGTTGCCTCCATCTCCTAAGCGTCCCATCTGTCCGACCAAGCGCGATACAGGTGCGATCGGCGGCGCTGTCCGCTGATCGCACGCGCAGATCGTGCTGGCTCTGAGCGGGATGCTCCCTCTACGCGACTTCCTCGTCTGAGATCCCTTGAGGTTATGCGCGTCCGTAGTTCGGTCAGTTCGCAGCCAGAATGAGCTAAGCCGTGCAGACGACAAAACAAATACTAAATCAGATCGCCGCTCATTTACAGCCAACCGCCTTCGGGGTTAGAGCAACCCAAAAATATGGTGGGCCCGGCAGACACGAACCCGCAACGATCATCATCGTTTCAGCATTTAGTTCCGTGAATTGCCAGCCAAATGCAACAGAGCCCCTGCCTTTTCAGCGGCTACCCGCAGCCGCTTGTCTCTGGTCCACAAAGTGGCTCGATGATCAAGGAGAACTGAGGCCAGCAAATGGGCATCTGTGTAGCCAATGCCCATGCTGAAAATGGCGTGCCGATCAATCATCGTCATGACTTCGTCATGGGTTGCGACGAGCGCCTCACGCTGAGCCGCCAGGACGGCCAAGACGTTACTGCGGTCGCGAAGGCTGCCAAGTGCCAGTTCGCCAATCACAGCGGGATGGCAGAGGAGAAGATCGTCTTCAATAATCCTGCGCAACTCACCATCGGCATGCCGAAAATGATCAATCCAGATTGAGGTGTCTGCAAGTATCACTTGGCTGCTGCGCTCCTGCGGCGTGGGGCTGCCTCCGCATTCGGCATAGTTCCCCCGAGCGCGATGAGGCGTTTTCCGGACTCCACCCGAACAAGTGTCTCTAACGCCTGCCGAACCAAGGCGGAGGTTTCCTTCGTGCCGGTCAGGGACTTGGCTCTTTCTATGAGAGTATCATCGAGGTTGATAGTCGACCGCATAATTTGGATCCTTATTTTCCGGCGTTACGAATAGCACCAATTGGTGATGATATCTACGCCTGCGCATGGACCGAATTCAAGATGCTCTAAAGAAGGCAGTCCGGTGAATTCTCAAGCGAACAGAACGCTCGCATTCCCATAGCTTGTGGGGAGGTCGCGTCCTGTTCCGGGTCGGGAGATCCTAACTGAAGTGCAACACGTCGGTTTAGGGTAGGGTTCAGCATCCATCTTGCAAATGTGCCCGGAACGCTTCGGCCGGTGTTCTGTAGTCGAGGCACTTTCTCGGTGACCTGCCACGGGCAATTTCCTCCAGATGGGATTGACCGAGCTGAAGTCGGGGGTTGCTCTGGATTGGCCGGAGCCGAGCCGAACTAGAGAGTTCACGTTGAAATTACGATCCATGCTCATGGATATATGATCAAGGATTGGCATATTGATTATCTTTGAATGTCCAGCTTAATTCTTAGATGGCGAGCCGCGCGTCTCGGGCGCATCACCAACGCGGCTGCAGCATTTGGGTTCGCTGGTTTTGCTCACGAGGAAGTATCCAGTCAAAGTCCTACTGGGGCACTGTCAATGTATCCGTCAAACGCGTAGTCGTTTAGGAACTGACGCCGCCAAAAAAACGTCCGATCGACCCGGCTAAGTTCCGCTTCATCGCAAATTTCACCCCACGCGCGTCGGATGCCCTCGATCAGGCCATCAATGCAGGCCCGCGCGTCCTTGTCGCTGAGAAGAAATGACGGTGCGGAGAGCCGGCAAAGCTCTATCTGGCTCCGCTTGTCGCCCTCATGAATGAGCATCGCTTGGCTTGCTTCTCGCCCCGATCGTGATTGAGGGCATATATCGTAAGCTGGCGTCAGGGAGAGGCGACTACCGTCCCAAAAAGCGGCGTGGTTGCGGGCATGGTCATCCGTGTTGCCGACGAGGATGTTGAAGACCATTCGGTTGAACAGCTCACGCAAGGTCGGCTGTGGTTGTGAGAAGCGTGCGCGAACGATTTCCGCCAAATCAATGTAGCTGGCATAGCGCGCCTCCATTTCCGAAAGCCCAAGAACTGTCAGCGCGGAGGCCATGGCACGTCGCGCCCAACCGTGCTTGCCACGTTCACGATCAAAGCGGCGCACGAGCAATACGTCTTTGCCATTGGCTTTTGCCAATTGCACCGGTGCCACATTCAATCCAGCCACTTCGGCTAGTCGCATCGCCACATACTCCGCCTTTACCACCGCATAGGTGTCGTTTGTCGCGGAGAATTTGGCTATGTACTTCTCGTTCTTTCGGGCGGGCGCCGCCGATGGAACTTCCATGAAACAATGCCTTCTCAAGGGCCGGCGGAATTGGCTCCCCGCGATCGACACGCTCTGCAGCTTCGAGCATTTCCTCAAGCGTGGCATTCTCTTGTTCGCGAGACACGTAACGTTCGGCTGTAGCCTGAAAGTCGAGCGCCCCTATCCGGTCCGAGCCGGAATGAAGCATGAAGTTTGGCGCTCCGCTGTCTGTACCTACTCGACGGCCGAGCCTGCCACTATTGGGCGGCGAGCGCGCTCAGCCGAGCGTTGCTGAGTTTCTCGTCGAGCTTGATACGACTTGTCCGTTTGGCGGGCGGACAATGGCCGTCCGAAAAGCCGGTCGGCCGAGCTCAATCAAGTGAGGAACAGTCAGGCGCATACTGACGTTACTATCATGCCGTTAGTCCAAACTGGCCCTCCGCACGGAGGGCCTCTTTTTTGTCGCTGGCCCTGAACTTAAACCCGGGATCAAAAAAATGGCCCCGAGTGCGCCTCAGGGGCCAAGAAGAGCTGATCCAAACAGGAGCCCCCGTTGGGGAGAGAGGAACTCCTTTTCGATGACCCAGCTCGATCATCGACATCGATAAACGGATTGAGAACGGAGTTGTTCCGTTGCCCTGCATTTATTTTCTTCGGTGCCGAGTCATGCATCCCAGCGGTATGCCGTATCGCTGGAATGCTGCTCAAGCCACACCGCAATTTCGAACAACGACGTTCCATCGTATCGCCCGCTTCTGAACCTTTCGGTCAGATATCGGGCGAGCCGGTCGGCCCGTTTTCCATATCTCGGAATGCTGCACCAGACGCACATACGGTCTAAAGTGCGCTGGAGCATTTGGAGGTCTTCGGGGCTGATCTGGCTATCGGGACCGCCGGCCACCTCTTCGACCGAAACCACCGCGATTTGGTCGCGGGCAACGTCTGACGTCTCGTCGGCGCCAGATCTCAAACTTATGCCAATCGCGTCTTTCAGGACCGCAAGATCCCGAAGGCCTCGTTGGTAATGACCAAGTATGCGGGCTGCGATCGATTCTGCTGCGGCACAGTCGCGCGGGAGGCCTAGCTCGTTCACAATCTCACTGAAGCGCCGATCGACCTCATTCATTTCGTGGGGGAGAAGTGCCTTGGGACTGGCCGTGGAATTCATCGCGCGACCTCCTCAACTGGGGCGAAAGCGCTAATGATCTTCCAGCCGGCGAGGCCCTGGTAACTGCCCACCGATAGAAGTGATATATGTGGCAAACCTAAAATAAGACAGCCCCTGGCGGGGATCAATAGGTTCTCACGACAAACGCGCCTGAGAAAACCTCAGGCGCGTTTGCGATCCGACTACCGAGGGTGCTCCGCGCGCTCCAGCCTGGCAACCGGCATGCGATCGGAATTATGCGATGTCCGGAAGCCTAATGGTACATTCTAATTTGAAGTGCGACATGCCAATGATTTCAATGGTTTCCCCCTGGAGATTTTGGAATGTCCCGACGCTATTCGCAGCTGAATCTGGCCGATCGACGCCGCCTCTTCCACTTTGTCGAACGCAAAGTGCTGATCAAAGAAATGGCGCGCGAACTTGGTCGTCATCGATCGACGATCTACCGTGAGATCCGGCGCAACACCTTCCACGATCGCGAGCTGCCCGACTATAGCGGTTACTTCCCAACCGTTGCTGACGACATCCGCAAAGAGCGGCGGCAGCGTTTGAGGAAGCTCGTGCGGCACCCGCAATTGCGCGAATTGGTGATCGAGCAGCTGAAGGCACTTTGGTCACCGGAACAGATTGCCGGTCGTCTGCTCGCCGATGGCGTGAGCGCCGTGCGGGTCTGCACCGAGACGATCTATCGCTGCATCTACGGCAAGGACGATCAGGCGCTGGAGCTCTATCAGCATCTGTCGGAAGGCCGCCGCAAACGCCGCCCCCGCGGCTCGAGGAAGCCGCGCGACGGCACTTTTCCGGCTGCCTGCAGGATATCGCAACGTCCTGATTTCATTGGTGATCGTTCGCAGTTCGGGCATTGGGAAGGCGACTTGTTGATCTTCCAACGTGACCTGGGCAACGCCAACGTGACCTCACTAATCGAACGCAAGAGCCGCTACACCGTCATGATCAAGAACCACAGCCGGCACTCGCGGCCGATCATGGACAAGATCATCGAAACGTTCTCTCCCTTGCCAGCCTTTGCCCGGCAGAGCTTCACCTTTGATCGCGGCACGGAGTTTGCCGGCTTCAGGGCTTTGGAAGATGGTATCGGCGCGCGGAGCTGGTTTTGCGACCCCAGTGCACCGTGGCAGAAAGGTGCCGTGGAAAACATCAACAAGCGCATCCGTCGGTTCATGCCAGGCGATACCGATCTTGCAGGCGTGTCGCAACGCAAGCTCATCCAGCTTGCTCGCCATCTCAACGACCAGCCGCGAAAGTGCCTCGACTACCGGACGCCCGCCGAAGTGTTCCGCGCACATTTGCAAGAGGGAGGCTGAACCCCTACCCTGAAAACCGGCGTGTTGCACTTCAGTTAGGATCTCCCAATCTACTCCGGGATCCATCTCAAACACGAAGTTGCCGCTGGCGGACCGGACAGTCATCGACTAATCGATAGGAGGTAGTTAGCAATCTCCCGCCTGATCGAATCGCGGTCAGTGTACTTCTCGCAGATGCGGTTAAGCTCCTTTAATACGGCATCCTGTTCGCCTTCGTCACAGATCACGTACATATTGTGACCGACAGCGTTGACGTGCCCCCCTGACGCAATCACACCTTCTACGAACCCCGGACTTTCGTCTTCGCTTAAGCGCACCGGGATGGTTTTGCTCATGCTGACGCTTCCTTCTGCTGAAGAATGCTTCGGGTTGAAAAGCCTATGCAACTATCATGCGAGCCGCAATTGACCCCGGACCATTGGCGGATCGACTACGACCAAGGCCCTACATCGAACGGGCGCGGGCCAAGCAGAGTCCTACTCGAAATTGATTACTTGGCCTTGTGAAGGGCTATCCAGAAAGGAGATGGCTTCGACAGGGCGCCGAGGCCATTCGACTCGATCTATAGGGCTTTAGGTGAGCCAACCTCTGATATGCGGGGGTAGGTCAGGGGTCTCTAAATAACCGGAAAGAAACCGGATCGTTCCAGAAAAGAGGGCTTCGTCAGATTCCGGACGAAAGAATGGCTCCGAAAGGGAATAAGGGGCCAAAGAAAGGATGTGCCGAGCTCCGGTGGTCAACGAGGGACCGGAGACTAGCTTCATAATCCTCAAGCCCGAAACGGTTCCAGCTCGCCGGCGACGTGCTAGACTGGATTATGATCGCTCTGGCCCTCATCAATCGAAGCCTTGCAATGGCTGAACGCCACGTGCTCGATTCTGCGCGCCACATAGCTTCCCAGCGGGAAATTGTCGGCACGCTTGAGGCGCGTGGCGGTGACGCTCGGCTGGCTCACGTCTTACTCGCCACCTTCGAGCAGTCGGCGGCTCTTCATGTTAGAGACCGAGACCGCCTTAGGGAGATGAAGATGTACGCGGAGAAGGTTGCCTTACATCGGATGTTGATAAAAGTGCGTTTGAGCAGACTTCGCGCTCATCGTGCTGCCAAAGAAAATGGCCCCAAAGGTGTCTAGGGGGGCCAAGTGTGTTCCGATCCGGCGGGCCCTAGGCGAAATGGGGAAGCCTAGGACCCGCGCCTGTGGTTCCGGGGAGAATCATGGACGCTCATCAAACGATCGGCGAGGAGATGAAACCGCGAGCAAGCTTGATCAGCTCGTTGGGAAGCTGGATCGGTCCCGCTCTTACATGGCTGCCGAAGCCATCGAGGCTTTCGTTGAGCAGCAGGAATGGCAGCTCGTCGAGATCGAAGCCGGGTTGGCCGAGGCCGACCGGGGTGAGTTCGCCCGCGATGAAGATGTGGCGAAAGTCGTTGGGAAGTACGTCAGGTCTGTCGTCAATAATGAGTGTGAAACGTATTCGCTGGACGCTTCGGGCGTTGCGGCGGCTTGATGAGATCGGCGCGTATATCGAGAAAGACAATCCGGAGTTCTTTGACGTCAATCGCATCGTACTGGGCGTGCGTCCAGCCGGTATGGAGAGTAACTAAACATCCTCAGCGGGCCAGATTTGCGTGTCGCCTAAGGACCAATTCACGCTTGATAGGGGCTGCGACCCAGAGCGGCGGTCTTTTCAAGGAAGATCGGGAACGGATCACGATGGGGAGTGATAGAGCAGGGTCGGCCCTTCACATTCACGATTTTTTCCAGCAGAACCCTTTTCACACGGCAAACCAGATTGTTCACATAGCAGGTCTGCCCGCACCAACGGTCAACGCCGCACTCGCCGATCTAGAGAGAATGGGCATCATTGATGAGGTGACCCGCCGCAAGCGTGGACGATGTTCAGCTATCGACGACATCTTGCAATTCTGAGCGAAGCCACCGATCCCCTTCCTCTTAGTTCATGACAAATAGCTGGGTAGAAGCTTCGGTCTTCACCAAGGCGAGCGATAGTAGGCATTCGGAAGGGTCGGCATATTGCCGCCGTCCGATCGTTTCAGTGGGCTGGAGAGTTCGCGTTTCGTTCGACGCGGCTCTAAGAGAGCGAAACCCAGCCTGGGGTGTGCGTGATATCGCTGATCTTGAACACGCGGGTGAGACCGCGGGGCTTAGCGAAACGATCGAGATGCCTACCAACAACATGTTGTTGGTCTTTCGCCACCGGTAGTGCCTGAACAACAATCGCCAAAGCGTGAGAGCGAGGACGTTCAACGCCAGCCGAACCTTGCATATCCCAATATTGTGAAGAGCTGAAGGAGCTATCGTTTGAGTGCGGTCGTGGGGATCGAGAGATCAAATCGAAGTCCATCAGCTTGATATAAAAGTTGCGCCGCCCCCCCGGTTTGGAAAGATAATGCGCGTTCAATCAATCGCGATCCGAAGCCTTTGCGCGTGGGCGGCAAGACGGGCGGGCCGTTTCGCTCCTTCCATCTCAAGGACAGCCCGCCGACCCGATCCCCCCAAGTGATCTCGATCCGTCCACCGGATACGGAAAGGGCCCCATATTTGGTAGCGTTAGTTGCCAGCTCATGGAAGCCCATGCCCAAACAAAGAGCCAGCGATGAGTCGAGGCGCACATCTCTCCCCTTGATGTTAACGCGGGTCTCGAAATCGTCCTCTGCGACGAACGGACGAAGGCTGCCACGGATTACCTGGGCCAGGTCTGCGCTTTCCCAACTCTTGCATGCCAGAATATCGTGCGAACTGGCCAGCGCGAGGAGACGACCATCCAGTTGGGCCCGGACCTCTGTCTCGGCTGCGCTGTCTTTCAACGTCTCCCTCACGATGACTTGGACCAGAGCGAGGGTGTTTTTTACACGATGATTGAGTTCTCCAATGAGAGTCTTGTTCAATTCTTCGGCCCGGTGGCGCTGTGTTTGATCTCGCATGATCTTGAGGAAGCCCGGCGTGCCCTCCGCTCGGAGCGGCAACATCAAGCCGCTACCCCAAAACTGGGTGCCGTCCTTCCGCACGTGCCAACGCTCGTTTTCAGCCCTTCCGTCGGTCAGGGCTTTGGCGATTTCTTTTTCGGGCTCGCCGGTTTCGCGATCCTGCGAGGTAAAAATAATACGCCCGGGTTGCCCCAGGATCTCGCCGCCCTGATATCCAAGGAGCCGTTCGGCACCCGGGTTCCAGGTAGTCACAAGTCCGCCGCGGTCCATAGTGAATATCGCATAGTCAACGGCGCTGTCTAAGATAAGCTGCATCTGTTCTTCATCAGCCAGCTCCTTTGTTCGATCATGAACAATTCTCAAAAAGCGTGGGGGCTGGTCGCCAGAGGAGCGAATTGCGCGTTCATGGGCGTAAAACCTGCTGCCATCTTTGCGGAGATGCCATCGGTTCGCTTCAAACACCTCGTCAGCGAGCGCCTCGCCCCCCTCGGGCACGCCTGAGCGAGGATCCTCGGGTGTAAAGAGCAACGACATATTCTGACCGATAGCTTCCTCTTCGGTCCACCCGTGCAACGTGGTCGCGCCGGCGTTCCAGAATGTTATTCGGCCCTCAGCATCGGTCTCAATGATGGCGTAGTCGGTTGCACCACGCAGAAGCGCCCGCATCCGGGCAGACTCAAAGGCGGCGGCGTCCGAGATCTTGCTGTCTACCACGGGCGCAGCTTGCCCGGATTCCGTGCGTAGAAGGGCATTCTCGTTTTCCAACGAGGCTATTCTTTCATTGAGGGCTTCGATTTGTTCGGTCGACTTACGGTTCATTGCGGGCCTCCAATTGCATGGCGCCAAGCAATCCTGGTTACAGCTTTTTCTCTAAACCGGTCGCCGTCGCCATATCCAATTTGCGAGTGCTTTTGGCTTGGTGGGTGCTCTTCTGCTCACCGCTATGCTTACCCCGTTGGGCTATGGTGTCAAATTGCGATACATCAGCCCACGCGGTTCACAGGCGCATCGCCGCGATCAAAACCAAGAGTCGATCTTCTTTTCCTGGCAGCAACTAACCTCAAGGATGGACAAGAGACGCGGTCGTGAAGTGATTGCGCCGGCCAAGCGGATGGAGGCAAGGCACCTTTTGCGGCGACTAGATTTCAGAAGCAATTCCGCCACCGGGATCACGGCCGCAGTCGTGGGCTATATCGCGTCGAGATGAGTAAGAGCGGCCGCGGTCGAGCTGCGCATGCTGTAGATTCCGGGCCGAGAAACCGGCGGTCGATGCGTTGGCTGTCGAGACTGGCCGGCTTAGCGTGAGCGCGAAGGCGTCTCCCGAAACCGCATCGCGAAGTAGCGGAGAACAAAAAAGCGACTTACTCGCGGGAATTTTTGATGCATTGAACACGGTCGCGCATATGTTGCTCCCGCCGGCCACAACCTTGTCGTGCTCGACAACCAGCCCGACCGGGACTTGATCTACTCTTCCGTTCGGTTGGTGCCTCTTTCGGTCACGGTCAATTGCGGTCGTGCTTGCCGGAAAACTGAATGACGGCGCGCCGGCCCCGCCGATGTCAAGCGTTGCAGAGGGGTCACTGTTGTCCAGAGACGATGCGACGCGACTTTGGTCAAAGCCGTCACCCTCTCGGAGCCGAATATGTCCACTGACGGCTGATCATAGTGTCGGCATTTTGTGCAATTTGACGCGCCGAGCCTTGGCTTCCTCAACTTTAATGCTGACTGCAGTTCACTGCGCTGCTGGATCACAAGGTAGGCACTGAGGTTATAAGCGCATCAACTAGGCAAAAATGCATGGTTCTGCCCCGTCGGTGCAAGGCTCGGGGCGTCGCAAATGACGATTCCAGTTGCGTAAATGTATCCCGCCTCTCGCGAGTGGACTGCTGTTGCGGCCATGCCGTGATGAGATCCGCGCACACCGTTGAGCGTTGCAATCGAGCTCAGAGCCTCAAGCGAAAGCAGGATCCCTGCGTTCGCAGCCGTTCGCCCGTTTGTTTAGAACAGCCCGGAGCCGATTCATGATCCCTGCCGACGTGACGCGGCAAAGTGGTTTGGCGTACCGGAACCATCCACTGACCGGCCGGTTTGATACGGAGAAAGCAAGCGCGAGCTTGGAAGAAAATGGCGGATCGGAACGAGGCAACGGTTTTGCGACGGCTGAAAAGCGGCTGGCGGTCGCGAACTCCCGTGACGAGCGCTCGCAAAACGGCTGTGCTTGAACGCCTTTGCAAATGGCGAACAAAGAAGGGATTGCTGCGTGATCATCGACCTTCAATTCACGGTCGGACATGGAGCGGGATGTTGGAAGCCTATTCCCTTCACTGTCTCCGACTAAGTTCCCGGGGCTACTTTTGGCGGCGCGCTGTATCAATGCAAACAGGAGTAGAATTCATGGCATCGACAGTCGAAACCGGGGGTACGGGCGCTACTGATACGAGCGATGGTGAAGCGCAGCTCGAGCGTAACATCCGGGCCATCTTGAGGCGGCGATCCCAACAGGAGCAAGCACGAACGACACAGGACCGTGTTGCACAGGGGCTCACGCGCTTTGCCGGTTCGATGACTTTTGTCTATCTACATGTCGCGATATTCGGAGCTTGGATCGTCACAAATCTCGGCATCCTGCCCGGCTCGCCGGTGTTCGACCCGACCTTCGCCGTCTTGGCTATGGTGGCCTCGGTCGAGGCCATTTTCATTTCGACGTTTGTGCTTATCAGCCAGAACCGCATGGCTAACCGCGATGACGAGCGCGACGATCTCAACCTCCAGATCTCGCTTCTGGCTGAACAGGAGGCGACCCATGTGCTGACACTTGTGAGCGCCATAGCAGAACGTCTCGGGGTCAGCTCGAACGTTGACGGTGATATAGGTGGACTTGCCTCTCCGACCACGCCGGAGGAGGTAATCGTCGAACTGGAGCGGCACAAGCGTAAGTTGGAGGACTAGGTCACCAGCCCCTTAGGAGGAGCCAGGTGAGTGGAACCTCTGCGCTGTTTACCAGTTCGAAGGAGCAGGAGGTGCTGGCCGTTGCCTAAGATGGGCGTTCTCACGTTTCACAGCTGCATCAACTATGGATCCTTCTGGCAAGCCTATTGCCTTGTGCATGGCCTGAGATTGTTTGGTGCCAATGCCTGGATCCTCGACCATCGTTGCGAGCGGGTCAGGCGCGCTGAACTGCGTTGCGCCTTGCAGCCGTATCGGCCGATCAAGTCACTGCCCTCCGATCTTCCTGCCTATGGCGCAAAAGTGCGGAAGTTTGCCCGTGCGCTGGATTGTCTTCCTTTGACCACTCCGTTCTTGCTTGACGAACCGCAGGATCTTGAGGCCTTCGACACGATCATCGTTGGTAGCGACGAAGTGTGGAACCTCCGTCATCCCTGGTATGGTGGATGCCCGATCTTCTATGGCGACGGCCTTGCCGCGCGCAGGATCACTTCCTATGCGGCAACTTTTGGCAGCCACCCATCCGACTGCGGAATCGGCTCCAGATGGGCGCTGCGCCTGAAAAAATTTGATGCGATCTCCGTGAGAGACGAGAATTCCAGATCGATTCTGGAGCGATATGTTGGGCGGGAAGCCGCGATCGTCCTTGATCCTTGCCTGCTGTTTCCCGAAGTTATAGCGCGTATCGACGGTGCACGAGCCGCCATGCGCTATGCGGTCGTTTATGGCCATTCGTTTCCGCGCTGGTTCCAGTGCGGAGTTCGAGATTGGGCGAACGCGCGGGCCTACAAGCTTGTCAGCGTCGGCTATCGAAACGACTGGGCCGATGAGCATTGGCTAGATGCGGACCCCTTCGAGTTTGCCAACTGCATGGCATATGCGAGCGCCGTCGCAACCAATTTCTTCCATGGATGCGTCTTCGCCCTTCTCAACGCGAGACCGTTTGCCTGTGTTCTATCTGATTATCGTCATAATAAGATTCGTGACTTAACGACGCTACTGGGCGTGGAGGAACGCATCGTCTCCTCGCGCACGTTACCGACTCAGTACGAGGCCATTCTGGACCTACCTCTGGGACAGGCGGTTTCCGATCGCCTTCGCGAGCTGCGCCAGCAATCTTGGAAGTATCTCGGCAATGTCGTCCAGTGAGCCTCATCGAGTTGACCCTGAACGCCTGGCGCTCACGCCGGAATGCATCGTGCGCTCGGGCCTTTGCATCGGATGTGGATGCTGCGCTGCGCGATCAATGGGCGGCACGATGCGCTACGACAGGCTCGGACAAATAAAGCCCTTGGCGGCGGGTTACGTTCCCGGGTTCGGAGAGCTTTGCTCGTTTTCTCCTCACGCTTCAAACGAAGACGACATTGCGTCCTCACTGTTTCAGGCACCAAGATTTATCAATCCGTTGATCGGTAGATTTGAAGCGGCCTTCGTCGGCCATGTGCGTGAAGGCCGCTTCCGCGCGCATGGTAGTTCCGGGGGAATGGCGAGCTGGGCAGCCGCGGAGCTTTTGAAACGGGGCATGGTGGACGGCGTTGCGCATGTGGTCCCTCGCTTAACCCCTGGTGTTCCGCTCTTTGAATATGCCGTCTCGCGTTCGGCTCTCGAAGTCTGCAGCGGTGCCAAGTCGCGCTACTATCCCGTAGAGCTGTCACGCATCATCCGTGAGATCAGACAACGGCCGGGGCGCTATGCGGTTACTGGCATCCCGTGCTTCATCAAGGCTCTTCATTTGCTGGCCAAACAAGATCCGCTGATTAAGGAGCGGCTGACATTCACGCTCGGTCTCTTTTGTGGACACATGAAAAGCGCGCGGTTTGCCGAAAGCCTCGTTTGGCAGATGGGCGAACAAATGGAAGGGGTGGCGGCCCTCGACTTCCGGCTCAAGGACACCGCCCGACCTGCCAACTGGTATGCCGCGCATCTGCGTTTGAGAAATGGAGGAGTGAAACGTCTCGACTGGTGGCATCTCGCCGATGGCGACTGGGGCGCGGGCTTTTTCCAGAACTCAGCCTGCAACTTTTGCGATGACGTCGTTGCCGAAACTGCCGATATTTCTTTCGGCGATGCCTGGGTTGAACCATATTCATCCGACGGCAACGGTACAAGTGTTGTGATTGTGCGCAATCCTCAAATCGAGGAGCTTGTTCGCGCGGCGATTGCCGAAGGACGTTTAGAGTTGCGAGAGGTCGACGCAGAATTCGTCATACGGACGCAGGCGGCGGGTTTTCGGCAGCGCCGCGAGGGGCTCGCTTTTCGCTTGAGTTGGCCGCGTCGCGGCGTCATCCCGAAGAAGCGGGTCATGCCGAAACGGGGTGGACTAGAAACCCGCAGGATGGTGATCTATTGGCTGCGCAGTTCAATCAGCGAAGGCAGTCATCGTGTATTCTGGCTTGCGCGAAGCCTCAACGCTCCGAGGATCTATCTCTGCTGGGCCTCTTCGATGCTCGCCCTTTATCAGGGAGTTGCCTATTCGCGGGGCTGGTTGGGCGCCATTGTCGATCGACTGTTTCCGCCAAAGGGGGGTGAAGGCGGCGCGTAGCGCGTCGTCATGTCGGCGCAAAACTGTGCGAACTCCTCTGGCACGAGGGGTGGGCTTGTGTGATGCGGGGCGAGCCCTCTATGTTCGGGCGTGAAACAGTAAGTGATTGTTACTTCAAACTCTTCGAGAGCGCTCATCTGGCGATCGAACCAGTCGAGCGCGTTGGGGCGGAAGCTATCGGCCCAGGACAGCCCGGTACGCAGATAGGTCACCCCAAGTCGTTTCATCCAAGAAACGGCGTCCTCCAATCTTTCATCTTCGAAATTAAACCATTGAACAAGGCCCATATCAGGTGTGTTCCTCGCGAATTCTTCGAGTGCCAGCTTGGGCGAGCCATCCTCTCGAAGTAGCCCCATATAGAAGTGGCGATAGTAGGAAGACCCTTCGGCCTCCCTATGTCGCGTTGTGGCCTGCCAGGCGCGTGGCAAATCATAAAGACTGTACCATTGCAGGCGCTCGACCTTTCCTTTCAGTAGCTCGGCCGTCTTGCGCAACCCCCAAAGTTGAACTTCTTCGGCGCCAAACGTCGACACGCCTACTTCGCTCACCCAAAGGGGAAGATCTGTCACGACACGTAGCTCTTCGAGCTTTTGCGGCCATTCCTGGATCTGCCACAAGTTCCAATCGAGTGGGAACCCGTGAGCGGCCACGGCATCGACGTGATCCAGCACCCCGTATGACTTCATCAGCGACAGGAAATGCGGATCGATGGGCGATATGCCGCCGAGAACTCTTTTCAGTTGCGGGTTCACATCGCCGATCGCCCGGCATGCCAGCTTAGCCATTTGAGCAAACCGGCTCCAATCCGGATCAACCTCCGGATCCCAATGGGACTTGTTGTTCGGTTCGTTCCATATCATCGCAGCTTCGATCATCGACAACCTCCGGGCTTGACGGAAGAACGGTTCGGGCGATGCCTCGGCCTACACACGTTCGTTCAGGTTCAAGATCTTTGCACCCCATTCACCCACAACGATCGTCGAGACAGACGCGGGCGCAATTTCGAAGCTCTCCGAGGCATTCGTCGAAATTCCCAGGACATGGCACACCGCCGCCTTGATGACTTCGGCATGGCTCACAAGCAATATCGTGTCGCCCCTCCTTTTTTCTTCGAGCGTCTCGATGAGCTCCATCACCCGCTTCTCGACGTCAAGCATGGTTTCTCCACCGGCCGTTCGAGCAAAGCTGCGAACAGCGTTCCACCTGCGCCAAAGCGGATCACTGTCGAGGGTCCTGAAGCTTTCGCCGGCCCATCGGCCGAAATCCACCTCATCCAGAGCTTCCTCGATCTCCATTCGAAACAATCCGCGCGCTGCGCCAATCGCTCTTGCGGTCTCCTGGGCGCGCTTGCGCGGGCTCGTGTGAATGGCGTCGACCTTATCTGTCGTGAGCCGCTCGGCCAAACGCACCGCCTGTTGACGACCGTCGCTGCCGAGGGAAACATCCATCGTTCTACCCGCCAGGTAGCTTCCCAGATTGTCATGTGCGGCATGGCGCACGAGCAGGAACGTCGTTGTCACTTGCTCGCTCCTTGGAGCGCGTCTTCATCGCCGGCTATGAAGTCCTCAAGGAGGCGGCGCGCTTCGGCATCCGTAAACTGGCGAGGGGGAGACTTCATGAAGTAGCTGGAAGGCGCGATCAAGGGACCACCAAGTCTTCGGTCAAGTCCGAGCTTGGCGCAGCGCACCGCGTCGATGACGACTCCGGCCGAATTAGGAGAATCCCACACCTCCAGTTTGAGTTCGAGGTTGAGGGGAACATTGCCGAAGGTCGTTCCCTCCGCCCGAATATATGCAAACTTCCGGTCGGCGAGCCACGCAACATGGTCGCTTGGGCCGACGTGAATGTTCTCGGATGCGAGTGGTGCGCTTAATTGGCTGAGGACCGATTGCGTTTTGGATATCTTCTTTGATTCCAGTCGCTCTCGCTCAAGCATGTTGAGAAAGTCGGTATTTCCTCCGAAATTGAGCTGGTAGGTGCGGTCCATTCGCACCCCGCGATCTTGGAAGAGGTTCGCCAGGAGCCGATGAATGATCGTCGCTCCGACCTGGCTCTTGATGTCATCTCCGATCAGGGGGAGCCCAAGTTCTGCGAACCTGCGCTGCCAACATCTGTCAGATGCGATGAAGACGGGGATGCAGTTGACGAAGCCACAGCCGGCGGCGAGCGCCTGCTCGGCGTACCAGCGCGTCGCAACCTCGGAGCCAACGGGAAGGTAGGAAACCACGATATCGGTTTCTGTTTGCTTGAGCACCTTGGCGACGTCTACGGGTGCCTCTGTGGACTCTCTGATCGCGTCACGCAAGTATCGACCGATCCCGTCATGCGTCTGGCCACGCTGAACGACAACGCCGGCCGCGGGGACGTCGGCGAAACGGATCGTATTGTTCGGGAGGGCGTAAACCGCGTCCGCCAGGTCTAATCCAACCTTGGCGGCAGCCACATCGAAACAGGCTGAGACCTTAATATCGCGGATATGATACCCCCCGAGAGTGGCATGCATCAGTCCCGGGACCGGCTCATCGTCTGGTGCCTCCTTGTAGAAGGTTAATCCCTGGACGAAAGATGAGGCGCAATTGCCGATACCGACCAGCGCAACTCTGATGGATTTCGTTGGCATCGATGATCGTCTCCACAGCTACAATCCTCGTCCAACCAACGCCTACGACATAGGTTCCTCCAACGCATTTAAGCTGGATCAATCCGCGTTCAGGAGAGTTGGATCGACAGGCGGAGACCGGGATGATGTGGATCTACGGCGAAAAGAGGAAGTCAGTATGCGTGGACGCGATGTGCGTGGAACTGACCGCCCGGTTGCGGGCGATAGACCGGCAGGCACCCGGGCTGGAGCGCCACTGCGCACTTGTTGCCCTCTTGCTGAGCGCGGCTGAACTGGTTGAGGGGGTGGTTGACAAGGATCAGGCCATGTCGGGCTGTGATCGCCCTTCTGTTGAGCGCGACGTTGGCGAGCTTCTGCTTCGTGATCTCGCCACGCTTGTTGTTCGCTCGTGGCGGAGCGCGATGGTGGCGCCCATTATTGTTCCAGACCGTATCCCGAATTTGCTTGCCAGACTTCGGGCGCCGAAGATCGTCGAGACCAAGGAAGCAGAAGGCTACGCTTTCTATGCTGTCTATCCCGAGAGTTATGCGGAGGCTGCAGTTGCGTCCGGCCTGTCGTCGAGTACCCTGGTAATCGGGATCCGAAGCATAGGCGCAAGTCTATCGGCCATGTGCGCATCAGCCCTTGGAGCGCAGGCGCCTACAACGCTTCGTCCACTGGGACACCCATTCGACAGGCGAGTGGCAATGGCGTCAGAGCTATCAAAAAAATTGTTGAATTATGCGCAAGGCGATGTGGCGATCGTCGATGAGGGGCCAGGCCTTTCCGGCAGTTCGTTCTGCTGCGTGGCTGAATGGCTGGAAGATCATGGATTTGAAAGTGAGCGGATCCATTTCTTCCCAAGCCATAAGGGGGGACCCGGCTCGAAGGCCGGTGAGCGACGTCAAACGCGTTGGAGCAAAACCACAAGCCATGTTCGCGATCTCGACGATCTTCTTCTCGGTTCATCGTGCCGGCTCGCCCAATGGCTTAGCCAATTGGTAGGCCCGCTGATAGAGCCTTTGGAGGACATTTCTGCCGGTAAATGGCGTTGGAAGCTCGGTTGCGATGCGGGTGAATGGCCACCGACCGACCCCAGGTTTGAGCGTAGAAAATTCCTGGCTCATACCGAGGACGCCACATGGCTTGTCAAGTTCGCAGGACTTGGAGAGACGGGGAGCCGAAAACTGGTCCGGGCTCGGCTTCTGGCCGATAAGGGTTTCATACAGCCGGTTATGGGGCTTTGCCACGGTTTCCTCGTTCAACGCTGGTGCGTTGGTCGACCTTTGCAGCTGGAGGAGATTCATTGCGACATGTTCATCGAGCACCTTGGGAATTACCTCTCTTTTCGCACGCTCTATCTTCCGAAGAGCCGTTTTCGCGGTGCGCCTCTTTCGACGCTCTGCGAGATGGCCGTGGCCAATGTGCACGAAACAATGGGATCACGCGCCGCATGGCATCTAACAACGAAAATCAACATGGCGAAGATAGAGGCTGTGCGGCCCGTCGACATCGATGGAAGGCTGCATCGCTGGGAATGGTCCTTGCACGCGGGTCAAAACTACCTGAAGGCCGATGCGCTTGATCATAGCACCGGACACGATCTGATAGGCTTTCAGGACGTAGCCTGGGACCTTGCTGGTGCCTGTGTCGAGTTTGATCTTTCCCGATCGGAAACGGACGCTTTACGATCGATCGTTTCGAAAAACTGTGGAAGAGACGTGAACACCAAGCTCCAGACATGTCTTGAACCGTGCTACTCAGCGTTCCAGTTGGGACTGTGGGTATCGGCTCGATCCGGCGCGGCAGACGCCGACGTTCCGCAATTGGAAGAGACCGCATCGCGCTACCGCAGGCACCTCGAACGCTACCTGACTTGATGAGCTTTCCTCAATAACTGTCGTTTGAGCTAGCACTCGTAAATACGGTCCAGAACCTCAGCGACCCTGATCAAATTCCGGTTGCCCGCACTATAGCGATTTGCGGACGCAAGTTCCATCGCCCATGCAGCAGCGGCTCTCCCCGGCCATGAATCAGGGGGGGACGTAAGCTGCTCGCGAGCCGTTCCCTTGTTGTGATCGCTCGTAAAATCGAGAAAAGACCCATTGACGTTGCGGAAGCAAGCTCCTGCATGCGTGCCGTGGAACTCTCCGGCGATGATAGAATCGCATCCCGCATTGAGATGCCATGAGCAGGCAATACGCGCGACGAGACCGCTTGAAAGTTCGAGCGTGGCGATTGCGTAATCCTCAACCTCCTCGGCTCCCCGCTTCAGGCGCGCACCCTTCGAAAACAAGGCACTTTCGACTCGAACCACGTCTGGCCACCCAAGGAGCCATAGAAGAAGATCGACCAGATGGACCCCAAGATCGATGACGCACCCCCCTCCAGCGAGCGCCCGATCGAAGAACCAGGGCTTTCCCGGGCCATAGGCATTGTGGAAGACGAGATCAACCGCGTACAGCGAGCCTAAGTCGCCCGAATTGATCAGCGCATGGATGCGCCGCATGGCGGACATGTGCCGATAAGACAAGTCCACACCCAACAGCCGGTCGCTGCGCCGAGCAGCGTCGACCACCGCCGACGTCTCCGCACAATTGCGGCCAAGAGGCTTTTGACAAAATACCGCCGCTCCACGCTCCAATGCGGCAATCGCCTGCGCTGCATGGAAGGCGCTCGGAGTTGCAATCACGATACCCTCAACGTCCTGATCAAGCATTGCCTCGAGGGACGAGGAAACGGTTGCGTTCGGGGCCAATTCGAGTGCCGCGGCGACCCTTTCAGGCGCAGGGTCGGCGATTGCGATCGCTTCGATCCTCCCGGTTGAGAGAATTGCTCTCATGCGATCAAGACCGATCCAGCCAACACCCAGGAAGCCCAGGCGCGGCCGAACAATGCCGGGCGATGAGCCTGAAGCGACGCTAACCATCGCACCGGACCAGCGCTTTGACGAACCCTTCCGGGCGGTCACGGGTCACATTGAGTGCCGCTGCCAACTCGCGCAGCGGGAACTCGTGAGTGTAAAGGGATGACGGTGCAAACCGCTTCGCAGCCACGGCATCGATCGCGTTGCGAATGCCCACCATGTATATGCCAGGATCTCGTTCATGAGCGTTGATCACATCAAGACCCCTCCAGTTCCAGAGCTGCAGATTAACATGGCGCGGACCGTCCTGATGGTAGCCGGCAATGACGAGTCTGCCACGCTCTTTCGTCAGCTCCGCCGCAAGATCGAGTGGCCATTGTTTGCCCACCGCTTCGAGGACACAATCGCACAGGCGCCCCGATGTCAGCCGCTTGACTTGTTCGATGATCTGCCAATGGTCACTCATGGCAATGACGTCGCTGGCCCCAGCGAGCTTGGCTGAGGAGAGTGACGACTGCCGCCGCGATATCGCGATGACACGCGCTCCGGCTGCGGTCGCAAGCTCGGTCAGTACGATCCCGAGGAATCCTAGGCCGACAATCGCCACCGTTTCACCGTCCTTGATTGCGCAGCGATGCAGGATGTTGAAGGCACATCCAAGGGGCTCGCCCGGAAAGGGCTGGCCGTCGAGAGCATTCGGCAACTGCGCGACCGCGTACTGATCCGCCACATCGTGTGTGGCATAGGCATGATAGCTGAGTGCCGCGACGCGGTCGCCTACCGCTACCGTCGTTACATCATCCGCCACCGCGTCCACTATGCCCCACCCCTCGTGTCCAAGCGCTCCGGGAACTGTCGGGAACTCCATCCAAGTCGGACCTTCCCACGGCACGAGGTTTGACGCGCAAACGCCGCAGCCTTCCAGCCGGATACGTACCTGTCCGCGTTGCGGTTGAGGCAACGGAAGGGTCTCAATGCGCACTTGCCCAGGTGCGGTCACAACCGCGGCATGCATTACTTCGCTTGTCTGCAGGCTCATATTGCCCCTCCCGCTTCTTGGGGAACTCGTTCGATCGTTCGGAGGCGATTGGAAAAGGGCTGGCATCCGTCTAGATCGCGCACTTAACCGGAGGCGCCCGACTTTGTTCCTCGTCAGCGACGAAGGAACACATGGACGAAGTCGAGGTTTGTAGCTCGTGGTCATGCAATGGCCGCGCAGCACGAGAGAGAGCAGAAACAGGAAAAGCAGCACCAAGGAAACAACCCTGAAGAGGTGTTGGAGCTTTGTCGCTCTTGCTGATCAACAATCCTGAGGTGCGTTATGGTCAAGATACTTGTCACTGGAGGTTGCGGCTTCATCGGCTCGCATGTGGTTAAGGAGCTTCTCTCGAGAAATTACGAAGTGCGCGTTTTGGATGCGCTCAACGAGCAGGTTCACGGCGACACGGTCTTGCGGATTTCCGAAGGGACGGAACTCAGGAAGGCCGATATCCGGGACGTTCCGGCGATCAAGGAAGCCTTGGCCGACATTGACAGTGTCATCCACCTCGCCGCAGAGGTTGGTGTCGGCCAGTCCATGTACGAAATAGCGCGCTACGTTGGCGTCAATGACTTCGGCACGGCTGTGCTGTTGCAGGCAATGATTGACACTCCAGTGCGCAGGATCGTCGTCGCCTCCTCGATGAGTGTCTATGGCGAGGGACTCTATGAAACTGAGACCGGCGCGCGGGTTGGAGATGCCCGTCGTAATGCAGTTGATATTCGTGCAGGCAGATGGGACCCTCTTGCGGCAAATCGCTCACCCTTGCGACCTGTCGCGACCGACGAAGGCAAGCCGGTCGATCTCGCTTCGATTTATGCTTTGACGAAGTACGCGCAAGAACGACAGGTGCTCCTTTTTGGTCAAGCCTATGGCGTAGAGGCTGTCGCATTACGCCTTTTCAACGTCTATGGAGCAGGCCAGGCCCTCTCCAATCCGTACACCGGCGTTCTTGCCAACTTCGCCTCACGCCTTGCCAACGGGCAGGCCCCGATCATTTTTGAGGACGGTCGTCAACAAAGGGATTTCGTCCATGTCAGAGACGTGGCGCGGGCGTTCCGATTGGCGTTGGAGCGTCCGCAGGCTTCGGGCTGCGTGATCAACGTGGGCAGCGGGCAAGCGTTTGGCATCGCCGAGATTGCTTCGATGCTCGCCCTTGCTATGGGGGTACCCGGGATCGAACCGCAAATTCTGTACAAGGCCAGATCAGGCGATATACGCAATTGTTTCGCCGATATTACCCGGGCGCGCGCTCTTATCGGATTCGAGCCCTCGCATCGGCTGGAGACCAGCCTGGCAGAATTCGCGTCCTGGGTGCGCAGCGTCGGTGCGATCGACCGCAGCGCTGAAATGAAGCGAAACCTGGAAGAACGAGGGCTGGTGATATGAGCACAGGATCTCGCGATAACCATCCCCATCTTACAACACCAAGCCTGGCAAATGCCAATGCCGGAGCGATCGTGATCGTGGGAGGTAGTGGCTTTCTGGGCTCCAACCTTGCCCACAGCTTCCTGCGTGAGGGAGAGGAGGTGGTTGTGATCGATAATCTCAGCCGAAAAGGCGTTGAGCATAATCTTGCATGGCTCAGATCTCATCATGGCGAAGCCGTGCAGCCCCTTATTGCCGACATACGCGATTTCGACGCGATTCAGCCGGCCTTAAGGGAAGCAAAGGCGGTTTTTCATTTCGCAGCCCAGACGGCTGTCACGACCAGCTTGGAGCACCCCCTCGAAGATTTCGAAACCAATGCTCGCGGTACACTCAATGTCCTGGAAGCGGTACGAGGCGCGGGTCGTTGTGCACCCGTCATCTTTGCCAGTACCAACAAGGTTTACGGTGTGTTGCGCGACATCGGCCTGGAAGATGATTTCGGTGGCCGCCACATGCCCGTCGATCCGAAGCTGCGCGAGCGTGGTATCGACGAAACCCGACCGCTTGACCTGCACACGCCCTATGGTTGCTCGAAAGGCGTGGCGGATCAGTATGTGCTGGACTACGCTCGGTCCTTTGCCCTCAAAACGGCCGTGCTGAGGATGAGTTGTATCTACGGGCCGAGGCAGTGTGGAACAGAAGATCAGGGATGGGTAGCCCATTTCCTGAACTGCGCAATGGCAGGCAAGAAAATTTGCATCTATGGCGACGGAAAGCAGGTGCGCGATGTCCTGCATGTAGAGGACGCGATTGCTGCCTACAAGAAGTTGCTGGGCGACATCGATGTCCTCAGCGGCCGTGCATTCAATCTAGGTGGTGGTCCAGCCAACGCGGTAAGCATCGCGGAGATCATCGCCGAGATTGAAAGACTTCCCGGCTGCAAACTCACGACCACCAACGCTGACTGGCGTGCTGGAGATCAGTTGTACTTCGTCGCCGATACGACCGCCCTGGCCAAAGCAACGGGATGGACGCCGCAGATTGGGTGGCGGCAGGGCTTGCGCGATCTTCACGCCTGGCTCCTTCAGGAAGGGCCAGCCAAAGAAGAGCGTCACGTCCAGCCAAGGAGTATCTCTGCATGAGTGGCTTGGTGACGGTGGCAATGGAGACCGACGCACGTCGAAGGCTGCCTCAAAACTTGCCCAGCCGGGTCCTGATGACTGTCGATGCTGTCGGGGGCGTATGGCGGTACGCAATGGACTTGGCTTCCGCCGCGCAAAGTATGGGGATAGAGGTGATCTTTGCCGGGTTCGGCCCGCCGCCATCGGTGGAGCAAGCTGACGAAGCCAGGCGGATCGGGACGCTCGAATGGGTTCCCGCCCCCCTCGACTGGACTGCGACCGCCGAGCAGGAGCTTACTCTCGTACCATGGCTTCTTGAAAAGCTGGTGACGCAGCACTCCGTCGACCTGCTTCACGTAAATTTGCCTTCCCAAGCCGTCGGAATCCACGAGGATATACCAGTCGTGGCGGTCTCCCACTCCTGTGTGGCGACCTGGTTCCAATCTGTCCGTGGGACGCCACCTTCACCGGATTGGTTCTGGCACAAGCGGCTCAATAGTGAGGGGTTTAAACGAGCGAACGTGGTGCTTTCCCCGAGCGCCAGCCACGCGGCGTCACTGGTGCGTTGCTATGGCGCCATCGAGCGGATTGTCGTCGTGCATAACGCCACCCGGTGCTCATGCCGCAATCCGCAGAAGCAACATTTCGTTTTTGCCGCGGCCCGATGGTGGGATGACGGCAAAAATGGAGCCGTTCTCGACGCCGCTGCCGGGCGGATTGTTTGGCCCCTGATCATGGCAGGCGCTTGCACCGGTCCTGACGGGCAGGGGATAACGTTTGATCATGCAAATAGTCCAGGCGAGCTCAGCCACCCGGAGGTGACCAAGCTCATGTCTCGCGCGTCGATCGTGGTCTCCCCCTCGATTTACGAACCGTTCGGTCTGGTTGCTCTTGAGGCCGCGCGAGTGGGGGCGGCACTCGTTCTGGCCGACATCCCGTCCTATCGAGAACTTTGGGACGGAGTTGCTGTTTTTGCGAATCCGCATGATCCGGCAGCTTTTGCTGATGCCGTCAATGCGTTCATCGTAGACCCGTCCCGTACGATAGATTTTGCTCGCAGGGCACAGATCCGCTCCACAGATTTCACCATCGAAGCCCAGCGCGACGGCGTGTTGAACGCTTACCGCCAAGCTATGCGCCCCTTCGTGCAACCGCAACTGGTGGGTGAAAGATGAATTTCCTGTTCTACACGCACTCCCTCATCTCTGATTGGAATCACGGAAACGCCCACTTCCTGCGGGGCATCATGCGTGAATTGTTGCGATGCGGCCACGGTGCCTTTGCGCTCGAACCCAGCCATTCTTGGAGTCGGCGCAATTTGATCGCTGACCAGGGCATCGGGCCGATTGCCGCGTTCCGCGCAGCTTTTCCGGATCTGTCGGTAGACATCTACGAACCGGGTTTCGACCACGAAGCCGCGGTTGCCGCGGCAGACGTGGTAATCGTACACGAGTGGACAGAACCGGAGCTCATCTCACACCTCGGTCGGCTTCGGCACGGGTCCAGATCGTTCACTCTGGCTTTTCACGATACGCATCATCGTGCGGTCTCAACCGAGGGCGAGATCGCACGCCTTGATCTGTCAAACTTCGATTTTATCCTGGCTTTCGGCGAAGCTTTGCGCGAACGCTATTTAAGTGCGGGCTGGGGGAGCCACGTGTTCACGTGGCACGAGGCTGCCGACACCGCCCTTTTCCATCCCCTTGCGCACGTCGAGAAACAAGGAGATCTCGTCTGGGTCGGAAACTGGGGCGATGACGAGCGCAGTGCGGAAATCATATCCTTTCTCGTGGAGCCTGCGCGTGCGCTGAAACTGCGCACGAACGTACGTGGTGTCAGATACCCGCAAGAGGCTCTTGCGACGTTACGCCAGGCGGGCGTTTCCTACGGCGGATGGCTTGCTAATGCGGCGGTGCCCCAGGTCCTGGCCGAGCACCGCATGACAGTGCACATCCCCAGACGTCCCTACACGAAAGTGTTGCCGGGCATACCGACTATTCGAGTTTTTGAGGCTCTTGCCTGCGGCATTCCACTTGTATCTGCCCCTTGGAATGATGTCGAAGGCCTCTTTCGCCCAGGCAAGGATTTCGTGTTCGCGCACAACAGCGCACAGATGACCCGTCTCCTGAAACAGATCCTTTGTGAACCGGCCTTTGCTGAGGAGATGGCAAGCAACGGCCTTCAAACGATCCGCAGCCGTCATACGTGCGGGCATCGTGTCGGCGAGCTTCTCGAGGTCGTTGCCGGCTATCGCAATATATCACTCAACTCACAATTCACTCAGTCAGAGGTCACATCATGAAAGTGGCGTTCTATGGATCCAGCCTCCTTTCGGCCTATTGGAATGGGGCAGCGACCTACTACCGCGGACTGCTGCGAGCGCTCGCGCGACGCGGCTATGAGATCACGTTCTACGAACCCGACGTCTACGATCGGCAGAGGCATCGTGACATCGACCCACCTGACTGGTGCAAGGTCGTCGTTTATGAGGCAACGGTGGGCGCGGTTCAGCGGGTCGCGGGCGAAGCGGCCCTCGCCGACATTGTCGTCAAGGCCAGTGGCGTCGGATTTGAAGACCATCGACTGCTTCGCGAAGTGCTGAAGGCAGCGCGCCCTGAGGCCTTGGTGATCTTCTGGGACGTCGATGCGCCCGCCACATTGGCTGAAATGAGATCGTCTGACGAGCATCCGCTTCGGTGCGACCTTGAACGGCTCGATCTGGTGTTGACCTACGGTGGAGGCGAACCGGTCGTCAAAGCATATCGCGAGCTGGGCGCTGTGGAATGTGTTCCGATCTACAACGCTGTCGATCCCGAAACCCACCACCCCGTACCGCCTGAAGCACGATATTCCGCTCATCTGGCCTTCCTCGGGAACCGCTTGCCGGACCGTGAAGCCCGCATGGAAATGTTCTTCCTCTATCCGGCCTATCGCTCTTTGGATCGACGGTTCGTCTTGGGCGGAGCAGGTTGGCACGACAAGCCTCTGCCAGCCAACGTCATCTATCTCGACCACGTGCCAACGGCCGAACACAATGCTTTCAACGTCAGCGCCAATGCCGTTCTAAATATCTCGCGTGCCAGCATGGCCGAAACCGGGTTTTCCCCGGCAACACGCGTCTTCGAGGTGGCTGGGGCTGGCGGGTGTCTCATAACCGATGACTGGAAAGGAATAGAGTTGTTCCTCAAGCCAGGCCAGGAAGTTCTGGTCGCCAGAGACGGCCAGGACGTTCTGGAACTGACAAAGGATCTGACGCCCGCCCGCAGCCGCGAAATTGGCGAGCGCGCGCTCCAGCGCGTTTTGAGGGACCATACCTACGCGCAGCGTGCCTGTGAGCTCGACCGCCTTCTTCGCCAGTCAACTGACCGAGCTGAGGCAGTCGTATGACACAGACAGGGAAGATCATTGTTCTAGGCCTTTCGCTCTCGTCTTCATGGGGAAATGGTCATGCCACAACGTTTCGTGCCCTGCTGCGCGGCGTAAAGGACGCCGGCAGCTATCATGTCCAGTTTCTCGAAAGGGATGTTCCTTGGTATGGGCGTCAAAGAGATCTGCTGGTCCCGGATTTCTGTGATCTGGATTTCTATTCGAGCCTTGGCGAGTTGATGGATCGGTATTCCCACCAATTCATCGAGGCAGACGCGATCGTCATCGGTTCCTACGTGCCTGACGGGGTAAAAGTGATCGACGCCATCTGCGCGCTCCAACCCTGTCGGTTGTGTTTCTATGACATCGATACACCTGTGACCCTTGCGAAGCTTGACCGGGGAGATGAGGAATATATCGCCCGCCGACAGATCCCGTGTTTTGACGTCTACTTCTCCTTTACTGGCGGGCGGACGCTCGTACGCCTTTCGGACGAATTCGGCGCGAAGCGGCCTCAGGCGCTTTATTGTGCTGTCGATCTCGATCTTTACCGAAATACCAGCGAACGCCAGGAATGGGATCTTGGCTATCTTGGTACCTATAGCGGCGACAGGCAGCCGACGTTGCAAAAGCTCCTGATCGAGCCCGCGCGCAAATTGCCTGACCGGCGCTTCGTCATCGCTGGGCCGGGCTATCCAGATCCCGGCGCGTGGCCCTCTAATGTCGAGCACATCGAGCATTTGCCTCCCTCTGCGCACGCAAGTTTCTATAGCCGACAGAGGTTCACTTTAAACGTAACCCGCAGCGACATGGTGCAGGCGGGGTGGTCGCCAAGCGTCCGTCTCTTTGAGGCCGCCGCCTGTCGCACGCCCCTGATTACCGATTGGTGGGACGGAATTGACAGTCTTTTCCCCCCAAATGAAGCCATCGTGATCGCAAGAACCTGCAGCGATGTCATTACGACACTGACGAGCACCAACGAGACGGAGCGGCAGGCCATCTCAGATCTTGCATACCGTTGTGTCGAAAACGACCACAGCGGTCATGCACGGGCAAGAACGTTCATTGAGGCGATCGAAAGCATCGAGCCACGGGGCAGTCTCGCACCCAAGCATCTGGGGCAACACCTCCCGATCTGACGTCACAAGGAGAATAGCCGATGGCACGGATAAATATCGCAGACAAGAGAAAGGTCGCCCTCGTCGCTGGCGGCGCCGGTTTTATCGGATCTCACCTCTGCTCGGAGCTCCTCACGGCCGGCAGTCGGGTGATCTGTGTCGACAGCTACCTCACGGGTTCTCGCGCAAATCTCGGTGATTTGTTGGAAGATCCTCTTTTTTCGGCTGTCGAGCACGATGTTTGTGATGAACTCAGTTTCGAAGAGCGGATCGATTGTGTCTACAATCTTGCCTGCCCTGCGTCTCCCCCATCTTATCAGGCCGATCCCATTCACACCTTGATGACGAGCGTCACTGGGACTGCGAATCTGCTACGGCTTGCCGAACGAGATGGTGCGGTCTTTCTGCAGGCTTCGACGAGTGAAATCTACGGTGATCCAGAAGAGCATCCGCAGGGTGAGGACTATTGGGGACACGTCAATTGCACGGGGCCTCGTGCCTGCTATGATGAAGGAAAGCGCGCGGCCGAGACACTGTGTTTTGACACTTTGAGGGCAGGCAACGTCGATGCGCGCGTTGCCCGCATCTTCAATACTTATGGTCCGCACATGCAGCCGAGTGATGGGCGCATCATCTCAAACTTCATTGTCCAGGCGTTGAGGAATGAACCGCTCACTATCTATGGCAGCGGCCTACAGACGCGTTCCTTCTGCTACGTGTCTGATCTCGTTGACGGGCTCTTACGTTTGTCGCAGCGCCAAACGAATCCTCTCGGACCGGTTAATCTGGGAAACCCGCAGGAATTCACGGTGGTTAAGTTGGCTGAAATGGTCTTATCCATGGTTCGTACAAAGTCATATGTTGTGCATGAAGCCCTGCCTGAAGACGACCCGCAGAGGCGCCGACCTAATATAGCGCGCGCCCGGGAACTGCTCGGCTGGGAGCCGAAAGTGGCTCTTGAGGAGGGCTTGTCACAGACAATCGAATGGTTCCAAGGGGAATTAGCCTCGGCGCGACTGAGGAGGCGACCGGGCAGCGCGCGACCTCAGGCCCAGGTTGCCGCCCTGCGGCAGGATTACTGACCATGAGAGAACAAGCAGACCTGAAGGCGCAGATCCATGCTCTCGGCCCCTGGTTCCATAATATGCGGATCGATGGGGTGGAGACGGCTCCCGACCACTTTCTGGGTGACTACCCGGCTGTAAAATGGAAAAAGTTCAAACATGTGCTCCCTGATGATCTGACAGGTCGCAGCGTTCTCGATATCGGCTGCAACGCGGGTTACTACGCACATGAAATGAAGCGCCGCAATGCCGACCGCGTGGTGGCCATCGATTCAGATCCCCGCTACTTGCGGCAAGCTGAGTTCGCGGCGAAACAGATGGACGTGAAGATCGAGTTCAGGCACATGTCGGTCTATCAAATTGCTGAATTGCGCCAGAAGTTTGATCTCGTCCTTTTCATGGGAGTACTTTATCACCTTCGACATCCGCTGCTCGCCCTGGACCTCATCCACCAGCATGTCGTTGGCCACCAGATGCTATTTCAATGCATGCAACGTGGGTCGAACATGGTGACGCCACTCGAGGCCGACTATCGGTTTGAGGAATGGAAAATTTTCGAGGAGCCTGGCTGTCCGAAGCTGTTTTTCATTGAAAGGCGTTTCGCCGAAGATCCGACGAATTGGTTCATTCCAAACCGAGCGGGTGTTGAGGCAATGTTGCGCGCGTCGGGCTTTGTCATCGAGGCTCATCCCGAGCGAGAGGTCTATCTCGTGAGAAAGGGAGATATGCCCATGATCGATCCTGTACCGTTCGCCCCCGCAGCGGCCAGGTGATCGGCGTCTTATCTAGCCTGTGACACGGTTGTTAGGCGACAGGAACACAGATCGATAAAAGACCTCACCAACAAGGAACGCGAAGACCTATTTGCTGATATCGCCCATGTCCTCGAGGACACCTCCGACGAGGCCTGTGAAGGTAACCCGCACCCTCCGCGGTTTCAGTCAACATCTCTCAGGCGGTGCGCGCAAACGCCAGCGAACTGGCATGCAATCGCGCGCAAGATGCCGAACGCATGCTTCAGTAGGCGAGGGCTGTCATCCCCCAATTTCACGCAGGTCGTCCTTATCGAATGATAGGCTACGCCATCCCTTGGCCGCCGGCCTTTGGTAAGGGACGATGATTGCCAGTGAGTATTAGTACAACCGTGACCGATGGCCGTGGTAAGGCAGAGCGCCGAGGCAAAAACTCGCAATAATCTACGACAAGAAAATTTAACGCCCACGGCTCTTGAAACTACCAAATCGCAAACCACATCGATCGTCGCCAGTCGCCGCAAGGGCTGGCTTTGCTGGAGGCGTCGTCTTCGGCGCCTTCATAATCCATGTTGCTTCAAGGAGGATATGGTTATGGCAACATCGTACGATTATGCACCGCTGTTCCGCTCCAGCGTCGGGTTCGACAGGATTTTCAATCTGCTTGAGAATGCCCATCGCGGCCGCACGATCAGTGACTGGCCGCCTTACGACATCGTAAAGACGGGCGATGACAGCTATCGCATCTCGATCGCGGTCGCAGGCTTCACCTCGGAAGAGCTCGAAATCACATTTCAATCCAATCTCCTAACCGTCACCGGAAAGAAGCAGGAACCGGCTTTGGACGGCTATTTGCACCGCGGCATTGCCGGGCGACCGTTCGAGCATCGCTTTGAGCTTGCCGATCACGTCAAGGTTCATGCTGCTGACCTGAGCAACGGTCTTTTGAAAATCGAACTCGTGCGCGAGGTTCCGGAGGAGATGAAGCCGCGGAAAATTACCATCCAGAGCTTGACCCCTGCGCCAGGCGTGGATGCTGCGCCCCAAATCGACGAGCGGAAAGCAGGATAAAGGTCGCTGTGAGAAGGGGGCCTTTGCCGATGGGCCCCCAACGGCATTTTGGGTTGGAAAGGAGACACACGAATGAAACCCGATATGTTCAAAACCCCCGTGACCATCTTCGTCGGACTTGGATTTCCCACCGATGTCTGTTGCGTGATGGAAGCTTACCGGCACCTGGTTGAATGGCCAGCCTCGAACCGGGATGCGTTGCACCGCGCGGCGCTCAATGCCTGTGGCGCCGCGCTGCGCGGCGAGATCGAAGCGGAAACAGCTGATTGTTTGCAGCCTTTGCGCAAAAGCACGATCTGCTTGCGCCAGAGGCCTTTGTGCCAGCGGCAATAAGGTCAAGGCGCGACCGGGATCCGCGCGTCAGATGAGGTGAGCGGGGATGAAACACATCTTCGAACGCACCATCAGAGCGATGGCTGGCGGCCCTGCCGTTCTCATGCCTGCAGCCTCGGGGATCAATCGGCCGATTGACGTTGTTCAACTCGCCGGCCTCCCGGTCGATGACAAGAGGGCCATCCTTGCGTCCTGGGCGTCGGATTACCATGCTGTGCGGTCACGCCCGTCTATGCGTTGGATACCAGGAACGCCAAACCCAGTTGCAATTGCCGAAATCAAAGCAGCGCTCGTGGAGCTTGACCGGCGCTATGACATATAGAGCTTCGGCCGCGATTGGACCCAGCGTTGCGAAGGAGCGTTGTTTAGGTTCTTCGCACGCTGATCACAATCGGTACAGGCGAGATTAAGCGGCAATTCTTATCCGCCCTCGTGAGACGGCACAGCGCGGTGGCCGGGAACATCAGCTCGAAGCGCGGGGACCGGAAGTGATTGTCGCGGATTCTACCGTCGGTGACCATGCATCTTCAACTGGGTCATCAACCCTAGTGGGTGGGCCGGACGACCGGCGCGCCAAGCTGGTCATTGAACCCCGCAGTTTGCGCGCGCCTCTGCAAGTTTGATCAGGTGATCAACCAACAATGTCATGTTGAGGGGTTTGTCGAAGTGCGGGAGCGCTCTGTATCGGTGCGGCATTAGCGCGCGGCTGTGGCCGCTTACGAACACCACCGCGACATTCTTCTCCAGAAGCTCGCGGGCCAGCGGGAACACCGTCTGTCTATGCAAGTTCACATCAAGTAACGCGGCATCTATGTTGTGCAATGCTTTGGAGACCTCCATTGCGTGTTCAAGATATGAGATCGGTCCAAGCACCCGCGCCCCCAGATCGTCCAGTCGTGTCATCACGTCAGACGCCGCATAGTAGTCGTCCTCGACGAGCAGATATGTCCGGTCTTTGAGAGGGAGATGTGTGATTGTTTTCCTCCCGAGGTCTTTCGGTTCATCTGTGCGCCAGACAGCGTGTTAAGGATTGAAGCCTGAACCCCGACGGGAAATCACATTTCAGCATCGCGCTGCCGCACATCGGCTCACCGGTTAACACACGATGTGAACAAACAACCAGTTCGATCACGATCGCCGCGCGGCGAACTGCCGTTGCCTTCACTCTGGGTGATGTTGCCAAACCCGGCCAGCCGTGTGCGCCGCGTACAAAGGAACCGTCCGCGGCTGGCACGGACGGCCCTGCTTTATGCTAGCAACCGCTGACTTTATAGAGTTCTGCTTCGGAGTTTTGACGAGACCGCCGGCCTCATTCAGCTCTTACGATCGTTGTCGCGACTGCCAGAGCTACCCTTGCTGCCGGCAGAACTGGAACTTTTGCTGCTGCTGCTCTCGCGGCTCGATTCCCGCTTGTCGTCGTTCTTGTGACTTTGTTCGCCAGCCTTGCGATGTTGTTCGCTGCTGCCACCTCGACCGCCTTGATTTGCCATTTCCATTCTCCTTAAGTGCTGCTCAACCGTTTGCCGGCTGAGAGGCTCTCCTAAACCCGGACGAGCGATAAGGTTCCCGCAAGGTAGGCAGAATCGCGGAAGAAGGCCTCGCTCAAAAGGATACGGAAAGTAAAGCCGGCCGGGCAACGCCTGGCCCTCGTCTCCCCTGACCGCACACAGTATCATTCCTGATTGACGCCGAATCTCACCTTGATTGCCGGCACGCACCGCATTGCGGCATTTTCGCCAAGCAAGAGTGAATAGTGACTTTAGAAGCGCCTGAAACCCACGATCTGCGGGGCGATGACACGGGCGCGATCCTCGGTTTCCCGCATTTTACGGGTTCCCGGCCTCATCACCAAAGCTCGCGGATGCTGGCGGCGGTGGACTGCGACGCAAGCGCGCGCCCTTCAGCCAGAGCCTGAGCGCTTCCCAGTGGATACCAGCAATCACCTTCAGTGTCATAAAGGGAAAACGTAGGAGAATGCGCACGAGATTGGTGTCGGAGACGAAGGCCGCGTTGCCATTGAACGTTGCGGCCAGGACAGGTGTGTTTCCCGCGGTCTCGTGGATGCGCAGCCGCACGATTTTCCCCGGAGGCAACACCCGGAAATGGTAGCGCAGGCTCATGTCCATGAAGGGCGAAACATGAAAAATCTTCGTGCGGCTCTGCCGGATGCCAGCAGCACTTTCTTCGCCAGGCAACACCGGTGCGACATAGCTGTGCCGTTGGCCGAAGGTGTTGCGCACAGCATAGATGACGGCGATCAGCTTTCCTTGCGCGTCATAGGCGAAATAGGTGGAAAGCGGATTAAAGGCGTAACCCAACATCCGCGGAAACGCGAGCAGCAAGACGCGCTCCGCCGGCGTCGCAATTCCCGCCTTGGCCAACAGGCGATCGGCGAAGGCCCTCACGGTTTCGTTTTCCTGCTCGACGTGATCCCGCGTATGAAAGGACAGGATGCCGGGCCGGTCGACGGAGAGGAGGTTAGACATGCGGCCGAGTTCTTCCAGTCGATCGATGTCGACGAGCAGGGAGAAGACGGAATAGCTGAAACGGTGGCCGAACGGTCTTAGCCGCTGATGCATGACCTTTCCGCAATAAAGGGTTCCCGCCGTCACGCACGGCGCCCCGTTTTCTGCCATGCAAGAGATCCTCTTGTGGGTCATGTGAGCCTACCTGAAGTCCTCACTGTGCCGATGCCCAATGCACATCCCGGCAAAGGATGCCGCCGAGTATGCACCCGCGCGTAACCAGCGATTTGTCTAAGACGACCACGGTTATCGAATAGGTCCTGTTGCGTTTGGGATCGTAGGCCGTTCCGGTGAGCGTATCGGCCGTTTTCGGCGTGAGCGACATCACGAGACGGTCACCGGCTTCCTCGCCCTTGCTCGTGTCGCCTATCCAAAGGTTGGTGGCGCAGATGTTGGAGCCGCATGGCGCAATGCGCACGCGCGCATTGCCATCGTCGCGCATCCAGACACCGCTAGGGTCGGCCGATTGTTGGGCGGCGCCGGATGCTGCCAGTGTCGACAAGGCAAGTGCTGTCAGAAGAGGGATTTTCATCATGTATCCTCCACCTCTTTCTTACGCGACAGAGAGGCGAACGGTTCACTCTGAGGTGATCCGAAGAAGTGCAGCCGGCGTAAAAGCCGAAAGATCATACCGGAGTTTCGGCATGAAGACCGCAATAACTGCCTATTTTGCCGTCGGCATCGCGTTCCTTGTCGTTGATGCCGTCTGGCTGACAACCATGGCCGACACGCTTTACCGGCCTTTGCTGGGCGACAGGCTGGAGCCGGCGTTCAAGCTTGCGCCCGCGATCTGTTTCTACCTCATTTATGTGGCGGGTATCGTCTTTTTCGCGGTGTTGCCAGCGCTTCAGGGCGGTGGAGTGTTAAAGGCAGCCCTCAACGGTGCGGTGCTCGGGATTGTCGCCTATTCGACCTACGATCTCACAAACCAGGCGACGCTGCGCGATTGGCCGCTGGCGGTAACGCTCGCTGATATTCCCTGGGGCGCCTTCGTGACGGCGGTCGGCGGGTCAACCGGGTTTCTGGCCGCCAACCGCATCGGCTGATCGTTCGGCCTCGGCGAGGCGGTTCGAAAAAACAAGCGCGACGAAACCCGTCAGCATTGCAGCACTGATCGCATTCAGACGTGCAAGCGCCGTATATTCTTGTGCGGTATAATCGATCATCGGCGGTCCATAGACCTCGTGGAGGAACAGGAACGCTGCCAGAGCCAATCCCGCCAAGGCTATGGCGACAGGGCGCTCGGAGGGGCGAAACAGGAGAAGCGCGATAACCGCGCAAGGGAGCAGGAAGATTTCCACGGCTGAGGTTACGCCAAACAGCCAGGCGCTGAGAACTGTATTTGCAATGCCGGTAAGTGGCAGCAAGACCCGCCCCGCGACACCGTTACGGCGTGAGAGCGCCGGTACCGCGATAAAGAACGGCGTCGAGAAAAAGGTGAACCAGACCGGCGTGATATCCTGCCTCACCGCCCAAAGGACGTAGAGCGGATAGAACGGCTGGTTGGAGGCGACGAGCAGCGCGATGGTGTTTGCGCAAGCTACGCGAGGATCCGGGTGACCGGCATAGCGCCGCGCGGTCGCAAAAACGTTTCTAAGAACCGGGGTCATATGCGTTCAGCCGGACGAAGCAGATAGTGACTGACGCCCCATTCCATCCCGTCTGCATGGCCGAACAGTCCCGCCGTAGCCAGGAAGAACAACCGCCAGCGCCGCAGCCAAAGCGCTGCGTCGCGACCGTACGTCGTCTCAAAGATCGCGCGGACCACTTCGCGGTTGGCATCCATGTTGCGTAACCAATCGAGGGCGGTGCGGGCATAATGCTTGCCGTTCCAGCGCCACTCCCTCTCGACGGTGAAACTCTCGCCGAATTCCCGCATCAGGCTATGACTTGGCATGATGCCGCCGGTGAAGAAATGCTGGGCGATCCAGTCCTCCTTGTCGGTATGGTCGAAGCGGTAGGCGCAACTCCGATGGGAGAAGACATGCACAAACAGCCGCCCATCCGGCTTCATCCAGGCGCGTGCCCGTTCCAATAGGTCCTTCCAGTTCGACATGTGCTCGAACATTTCAACCGAGACGATCCGGTCGAAATGCTGGGCTGACGCAAGGGTACTGACGTCGGCTGTAACGACCGCGAGGTTTTCAAGCCCGCGGCGCCCGATTTCCGCCTCGATATGAAGTCGTTGCGAAACCGAGTTCGACACCGAGAGAATGCGCGACGACGGATAACGCTCCGCCATGAAGAGAGACAATGAGCCCCAACCGCATCCAAGCTCCAGCACGTCCTGCCCATCGGCGAGTGCGGCATGCAGGCAAGTCTGCTCCAGCGCCGCTATCTCGGCTTGGGCAAGCTTGGTGTTTGGCGTGTCGTAGAGGCAGCAGGAATATTTCTTGCGGGCTCCAAGGGTCAGCGCGAAGAATTCCGACGGCAGTTCGTAGTGCTGCGCATTGGCTGTCGCCGTATGGAGGGCGATCGGCCATCCCGCCATGGCCGCTGCGAAATCCGGATCGGTCGAAAAACCGTCTTCCAATCGGCGACGGGTTCGACTGACAAGGCGTTCGATGCCGAAGCGAAGGGCGCGGTCGGGAAGCGGCAGTCGTTCGGCGGCGGTGATGGCGGTGACGGCAAGTTTCAACTCGATACCTCCCTGGTTTGCGGCCCCGGCCAAAACGCGTTGACGCGCTCTACGTAGGTGGCAAATGCCTGCCCGCGCGAGCGCCGCATATGCGCTTCCAGCGGCGGAATGCCGGAAACGTGGACCAGTAGCCAGTACATGGAGGCGGGCCCGGCAAGCGCCGCCCAGCCCAAGGGCCACCCACCCACGGGGCCGATCGCGATCACCGCGTAACCGGTCCAGCCAAGCCACTGGAAGAAATAGTTCGGATGGCGCGAGAGGCCCCACAGGCCAATATCGCAAACCTGATCCTTGTGTGCGGGGTCGCTGCGAAACCGCGTCAGTTGGGCGTCTGCAGCGCCCTCACCAACGATCGCGATTAAGAGGATGAGGAAGCCGGCGACGTCGGTCCACTGCAGACCCGCGGTCGGGTTGCGGGCAGCGAGAAAAACCGTGCCGGCAAGCAACAAGGCGGCGGCCGCCTGGATCTCAAGGAAGACGAACAGGCGAAAACGCCAGCGTGCGCCCCATTCCTCCCGCAGCTTCGCGTATCGCGGGTCCTCACCGCCGCCAAGCGTGCGGAGGGCGATGTGGAATCCAAGCCTGCACGACGAGATACCGGCGGCGACCGCAACGGCAAGCTGCCTTGCAAACTCACCCTCCCAGCCCAAAAGCGGCGTCAATGCCGCTGCAAGTCCGGCCGCTCCGACGAGAAAGGACCAGGTCGCGTCGACCCAGCCGGATTTGGAACCGGACAGCACGGACAGCCAGGCAAGCATCATGGCAAGGGAAAGGGCGGCAGCGAGCAGGAGGAAGAAGGATGCCGGTACCATGGCTCAGATCCCGAAGATTGGCTGCAGTATCCGTCCGATCATCCCCTTGAAGCGCATCTTTCCTTCCATCGCGGCAAGACAAATGCATTCACCGTCCGGGTCGACGATCGGTTGGTGCTCTACGTCCTCGTCCATTTCGGCAAGGTCGCCGGGCCGAAATGTGCCGAACCGGTCTGTGTAGGAGCCCGAGACGATGTAGGTGAACTCTGTCCCGACATGCCCATGATCGGGTAGAGCCCGGCCGGGCCCAACCCTCAGAAGAATGAGATTGGCGTCGGGATCGTGTGGCACTGCGACCCGGCTCATCTTCATGCCTGGCCCGATCCAGCGCCAGCGTCCGATATCGCAACCGCGCAGTGCTTCTGGAAGTAGAACGCCGTCGATCTCCAGGGGGGCGAGGGGACGCGTTGCGGGCGCGTCAACCGCTTGCTCTGCTTCGATGAGCGCAAGCACGTCGCCCAGTGCGGTCGCGGAAAGAGAGGTCGCAGCCGTATCTTCGAGGAGTGCGCCACCCAATGCCTGGTATTCGCCCGCACGCGCACGACAAGCGAAGCATTGCGCCAGATGGGCTTCCACGGCAATTGCCGGTCCGGCAGCGAGTGTGCCGGCCGCAAAGCGCATCAGGGTCTCATCCGTTGCGTGGTGATTGGCGGTCATGTCTGGTCTTCCAAAAGCGTGCGGAGGCGGTTGATCGCCAGGCGTGTTCTCGATTTCACGGTGCCGAGCGGAATGCCCAGTTCCGCGGCTATGTCGCTCTGCGACTTCTCGCTGAAATAGGAAAGGCGGATGATCGTCTGTTGTTCAGCGGAGAGTGCGGCAAGCGCGCGACGGACCCGCTCATCGCGCTCGGCGCCAATGACGTGCTCTTCGACGGAAGCAGGCATCTCCTGCGGATCGGGTGGTAGGCTCGACGGATCGCGCCGGCGGCGCAGATGATCGATGCGAATATTGCGGGCGATCGTAAAGATCCACGTCGCTACGCCGGCGCGCGCGGGGTCGAAATAGGAGGACTTGCGCCAGACATTCAACATCGTTTCCTGCATGAGGTCCTCGGCCATATCCGATGACACGGTCAGCCGTAGGAAGTATGTCTTCAATCGCGGCCCAAAGTGCTGAAAGACCAGCGCAAAGGCCAGCCGGTCTCGCTCGCGCGAGACCGCCCGCATGAGGTCGATCAGCTCTTCCGGGGTCGGCGCCTGCCGGTTTTCAATGAGGCTCACGATGGCATGCCGCTTTGGTGGCGTGCCATGACCAGGCATTTCGTCGATGTCGGTCGAGCTACCATACATGCGCCTTTTTACGCTGCGGTTGCTTCCGCGGATCACCGGTTCGAAATTATTGAACAATGGTGATCCGCAGGGGCTCCGCACTCGTAGAATTACAGAAACTCCGAGACAAAGCGACAGCGGCAGGAAGGTTCCCAATGCGCCATATTTCGCGGTCCGGCCGGCCCCTCAAAGTCGCCGTGGTGGGCACGGGTATCGCCGGTCTTTCCGCTGCATGGCTGCTGTCGCAGCGTCATGAGGTGACGGTGTTTGAGGCAGACGACCGCATCGGAGGGCACTGCCACACGGTGGACGCGGACAGTGCGGCGGTCGATACCGGCTTCATCGTCTATAACGAACTGACCTATCCGAACCTGGCGGCGCTGTTTCGCCACCTTGAAGTGCCGACGAAGGCCTCGGACATGTCCTTTGCGGTTTCCATGGATGACGGGCTTCTCGAATACTCTGGAAGCAGTCTCGCCGGTCTCTTTGCTCAGCGCAGCAATCTTGCAAGTCCACGCTTCTGGTCGATGCTGCGCGATCTGGTGCGTTTCTACAGGGAGGCGCCGGAGGGCGTGCGGAGCCTTGATCCCTCGGCAAGTCTCGACGACTACCTCAACGGTGCGGGGTTTGGAACGGCCTTCCGCGAGGATCATCTCTATCCGATGGCAGCCGCGATCTGGTCGACGCCGGCGCTCGAGATTGGCAACTATCCCGCGGTGTCGTTCGTCCGCTTTTGTGAAAATCACGGCCTCCTGAAATTCTTCCGCCGCCCCGTCTGGCGCACCGTGGATGGGGGCAGTCGTGCCTATGTCGAACGGCTTACCGCTTCCTTCCGCGATCGCATCCGTTTGAAAGCACCCGTGAAGGCAATCCGACGGCTTAACGGCGCGGTGGAGATAACGGTGCCAGGCGCGGAACCGGAATGGTACGACCGCGTCGTGATCGGCGCCCATGCCGACCACGCGCTTGGTCTTCTGGTTGACCGTTCGACACGAGAGGCCGAGGTCTTAGGCGCCTTTTCCTATGGCGTGAACGAAACGATTCTTCATAGCGACGAAAGCCTGATGCCGCGGCGCAATCGCGTCTGGGCGAGCTGGAACTATCTGGCGCGCTCGGGCCGCGAGGGCGGCGAGCGACGCAAGCCCTGTGTGACTTACTGGATGAACAGGCTCCAGGGCGTTGGGAGCCGACGTCCGCTCTTCGTGACGCTCAGCCCGCTCCATTCGCCGGCCAAGCACAAGGTGCACTGGCGGGGCTTCTATCAGCATCCGCTCTTTAACGCTGCGACCCTTGCGGCCCAGAACCAGCTCTGGTCGTTGCAAGGGCAGTCCAACACATGGTTTTGCGGCTCGTATTTCGGCTCCGGCTTCCACGAAGATGCCTTGCAGGCGGGGCTCGCAGTGGGTGAAACCCTCGGCGGCGTTCAACGACCTTGGGCGGCGTCCGGACTTCGGACCGTATTTGCAGGAGCGCGCAACCTGTCTTCGCCGTGACGTTCGACCGCGGGTCATGCGGCAGAGTTCTAAAGCGGCTCCTTTACAGCCAGTTTTCGTGCCGAGCACCTTGGAGTGTTCCTAGGTTTCCTTTGGACCGAAATAATCGCACAATGTATCGTCGGGAATTCTTAAGGCAGAGCGCGCCGACGAGCCGCGGATCTTTGCCGTCGATAGTTCGAAGGGCTTGAAGTTCAGCGAGAAAGGCAGTTGCAACCTCGGTCATGAGATGCGACCACGGGAGCGACGTCCAGGCCATGCGCTGCTCTGTTCATCGTGTGAAGCGCGCCTCGAAATTGGTCTGCGGTTTTCGGCGCGAACCCGAGGCGTTCGACCTCTCTGCGGAACTTTACTAGCGACATTGACGGAATTCCCGTGCAAGCTCTGCTTCGGTCGGTAGCTCCCTTCGCAATGGTGGGGAAGGGCGGCGGATAGCCGATATTCCGCAGCAGCGCCCATCGGCTTTGTCGAATCTCGAAGTGCGTACTCGACGATTACCTCGTTCTTGCCCTCGCACAGCATGATCCTGATGCTCCGAGCATCGGACTTGCGCCAAGTCTGACTGCGGGGCCAGCAATGTCTGATTCCTTGCGATCTGATGGATAAGAACGTTCGGTTCCACCCCTGTTCTACCGCTTGGCGTGCCTACCACGGCCTCTCTTCAAGGCGCGCATGTATTTGGGCGTTCGCTTCAGACGCCGCCGTTTTGCAGCCGCTTCCACCACGGCCAGAGATGCCAACACCCGACGAGCATCAGGACGACCACGACTGCCGTTACGTTTGCAACGGCCGGACTTTCAGTGATCTTACCGATCACCACGTGAATGTCAGCTGCCAAACCCAATGCCAGAAAGGCCGTGGCAGCAATCAGGAAGCGGCTCGCAATGTGATAGAACGCTGGTATATCGGCGCCGTCATAGACGATACGATGGTACGCTGCGGGCGTCATCAAGAGCATGGTAGCAACCGCGACCGAACTCAGCGCCACACAATGAACCGCTTTCGCCAGAACGCCGAGCTCGGCGAATCCCTTCGTCAGCACGATTTGCAAGTTGGAAGCCCAGTAACGCCTGGGCACCTGGCAGGACCACGCGGGCTTCCGTCAGGACGTAGTCGATCTTGCAGCAGTCGGTGTTTTTTCATTGGAAGTGGCCATTCTCGTATCCCTGTAGTTGTCGCTTATCAGCGTGGGTCCGTACCAAAGCCCAAGTGCCACGGCCCCACTAAAGGCTCCGGCGACGCCTCCGATCAACCAGCCAAGAGCGCGACCGATAGCAATGCTGAGGTCCAAGCCAAGTGCGAGCGAAAACGGAGCTAGCGTCAGAAAAGAAATCCGCGTCACAAAAGCGATGAAACGCTGCGTCGCTTCACCCCTTTCGACAATCCGATGACGCGCACTCGGTGTGATCAGAAGCGCGATGATTAGGACCATGATGCAGAGAACAATCGCTTCGATCCATTTCTCGAAGACGCTCAGATCTGAAAACGCATCTTGAAACGGCGCCTGGAGCTGAAATCCGAGCAGGATTTGCGCGCCCAGCATCAGCATGCGCAACTCGTCAAGAGCCGTCTTCGTTTTCTCAGCCAGAGACACCCGCTCGACCTTTCTTTCAGACGAAAGCAACGGCTGCGCGGCCGTCGAGTTCGATCATCCTGAATAACCGTCGCCCTTGGCGAAAGTTCCTGTTGACCAGCGTCGTCAGCAACGAGCGTCGACTTCCCGCGTCGAGCACGACCGCTTCACGGCTATTGCGGGCGAAACGCGAGACCTCGCGCGGCCACGGCGCCGACCGTTCCAAGGGAGACTTCCGCCACCGTCCGGTCAAATCCAGAGCGGGTCACGCCGCCGGCGGCAGAACGACCGAGACCTCGTCCAGACGCAACGCCTTTGACGTGATCCCGAGCAACTTCGCCGCACTGCCGATTAAGCCACGGTTCAAACCCCGTCGTCTCAGCGCAGTGCCCCGCTCCCGAGCCCAGCGACAACGTCATTGGCAATAAGCACGAGCTGTCGCACAGCATCGACAATGTCTTCAGGCGTCGCGTTTCTGTGGCTGCAGTGCCGCTTCGGCAGGCGCAGTTCGGTGTGGACGCCACCAACCCAATGAACGACGAGGACGATCTCAGAGGTTGGAACCGCGCGGGCTTGCCGGAGGCCATTTGGTTTGAGTTATGCGGCCATGGCCGGTTCGTCCAGCATGGCGTAGTAGCGTTCTTCTGCTCGCCTCAGGCTTAATCGTTCTTTCGATAGGCGCGCGAACGCGTCACCTCCAATCCCGCTTCGACACCAGCAGACAACCAGTTCGTTCATGAGGGCGCTGTCATTGTCGAAGTCGACGCCAAGCAGCGGAAATGGAAACTGCGAGCGGGCTTGCTTGATCGCAGCGATCACGAGGCCGCTTTCGCGCGTACGCACTGGCACGCACTCGGTCCAGCCCATAGCGATATCGGTCAGCACCATCGTCTGCGCGAAGCTGCCGGACGAAAAGGTACCCGAATGGGCCACGAAATTGACCTCGACATGGCCGGGCAACGGATCGTTCCAGTCCCCGAAGGTGCGACCGCACCGACCGGCGTACCGAGGGGACCCATTTCGGCACGCCGACACTGGCCGCTGCGAGCCACCACACGGACTCTGACAGCAACCGATCCATCGTCGCTGCACTGACCATCGGCAGTTTATCGCGAAGGCCGTCGTTCAGCTCGAGCCGGCCATGACGCTCAAGGGCTGGCAGTAAAAACGGAATCAGCGGTTTCAGGCGTCTCGAGCAAAGACGATCGGATGCTTCCCATTGAACCACCAGCGCTTCCCTGACATCGGGAGTGTAGTGGACAACATGCTGCCGAGCGGAAGGCGGCTCGGCCCCACGATAGCGGAGCACTCTGATTGCATGTTTACGGGGATATCCGGTAACAGCGACGAACTCATCTAGGATCCCTTGCCTGTCCGCCCGACAGCTCGATCGATATCGCTCGATGGCGCCTCAACTCGTTCCGTCCGTATCGCTATGCTGATCCGCAGTGCCATCCATTCCGAGCTGGGACAGCGAACCATGACCATCCCATCGGAAACATCAACACTATCGGTAACATTTTGCTTGAGGCAATCCGGGCTTAATAGTTGGCTGTGCGGATGCGAGCGACGGTTCCGAGGCGTCATCCGAATGCGACTTCCAGGGAACCGTTGCCGCGACCGAAGGTTGGAAGGAGCGTTTAGGAAAGGGGCGAACATTGGGGCCCAAATGTTCCTTGCCGGCAATATCGAGCCGGTTATGAGCCCTATCGTGCTGACCGGCTCGCTGAGGATCGGGCGATGCGCTTGAAATCCGTAATTCTTATCGGTGTTGGCACGTGTGGAGTGGCCGGCATCCTCTGGTTTTTTTCTGTACCATCACCGCCATTTGCCAGCGATGATCGGAGATTTGACGGTTCTGGAAGCGTCGCGAAGGGCCGGATCGTATTCGCAGCCGGCGATTGCGCCTCTTGTCACTCCACTCCGGGGCAATCCGACCGGCTTAAGTTGGGAGGCGGTATGGCGCTGGCGTCACCTTTTGGCACCTTTCGCCCGCCAAACATTTCACCAGACCCGGTAGACGGCATCGGTGCCTGGAGCGCCGTCGATCTCGCAAACGCCCTGATTGGGGGCGTTTCGCCGCGGCACACGCATTACTATCCAGCCCTTCCCTATACTAGTTTTAATAGCATGACGATCGCGGACCTTAACGACCTCTACGCCTATCTTCGCACGCTGCGGAAGGTCACCGGCCGGGCACCGCAACATGATCCGGCAATTCTATCCGCCGCACGGCGACTGGTTGGCTTCTGGAAACTGCTGTTCTTGCGCGACGATCGATGGAAGCGAAATGGCGATGTTGTCCATGACCGCGGGGCCTATCTCGTCGAAAGCGTCGCGCACTGTGCCGAGTGTCATTCGACCAGAAACGTCTTCGGTGCAATTCGCCCAGAAACCCGGTTTGCGGGCGGCATCGACCCGCAGGGGACGGGTTTCGTTCCGAACATCACCCAGGAAAGGTTAAGCGGTTGGTCGGAAAATGATCTCGTCGAAATGCTGAAAACCGGGAAGACCCCCGATCACGGCCAGGTCGGTTCGTCTATGGTGGACGTCGTGACGAATACCGCCATGCTGTCACAGAGTGACCGCGTCGCCATCGCACGCTACATTAAGACGCTTCCGCCCGTTCCTACTCCACACCCCTGACCTTCGCCGATATCAACGCGCGTAAAGATAAGCGGCAAGATCCCGCGCTTCCTTCTCAGAGACTCCCGTAGGCGGCATCGCCGAGTTCGGCGAGAAGCGCTGCGGTGACACGACCCACGCGGTGAGATTGTCGGAGCTGTTTTCCAGCACCCCGGCGATGTATAGCCGCTGGGAGAGCTCGGAGAGCGGAGGCCCAACCTGCCCGTCAGCCCCGGGCACGCCCGGGATGGCATGGCAACCCGCGCAACCATACCGGCGAAAAATCTCCGGTGCACGGGAAGGATCGCCGCCGGACAGCGTCTCGGCTGTGTTAACCTTGAGCCGGTGATGGCGCAACTCAGTGGTTGAAACCAATGCGGCAAGGCTGACGACCATAGTCAAAACCAGCCAGACGGCGCCATGCGAAAGCGGAACCTTAGACATTTTGCTCCCCTATTCGACCCGACCGGTAGATCCACAAAGCAAACATCGTCAGACAGGCGGCAGCGTAAACCGTTCCAGCCGGAACCCACATGATCATTCCAGCCAGTTGTTGGTCCTGTAGCGGTGTCAGGCCCCAGGAGAGCGTCGTGTTTGTTTGAGCAAAGTAAACCGCGCGGGGCGCCAATGCCATAAGCGCCCCAAGGATGTTGGTATGCATCATCGTGACGAAGAGATGCCAGCCTGCCACTCCGTGGCCGCTTTTCCAGACGAGGGCCCACCAGAACAGGATTGCCGTGGCAAAGAAACTGATGTGCTGAAGCCGATGAATGTGAGGACTGAGAAAGGCGGCGTCGAAAAGCGTTGGCACATGCCAGGCCCAAATCGCGATCCCGTGGAGGATAGTTGCGTTGGTCGTGCGCGTAGACCATTCCCACGCCTTCGACATGGCAGGAGAGTGTATGGCTCTGCCAGCGAGATGACGCGTCCGCCTCGGCAATGCCCACAGGAGGAACCCCATTGGCCGGGCGATAACCATCAACGGCGCCGAGACCACCATAACGATCTCGTGCTCGATCATATGAAACGCGAAGAGATGTTCACCGAGCCAGTGAAGGGGGGAGAGGAGCGCACCCGCCAAGCTCAGCACCCCTGCATAGAATAAGAGAATTCGCTGGGCGATCGGGCCCACGCGCCGCGCTCGACGCCAGACTTTGATGAGACCCAAACCGTATAACAAGCTGATTATCGCGAGCGGAAGCGAGATCCATGGATCGAAAGTCCATTGAGGTCCCGAATGAGCCTCGCCACCATGGGCGATCGCAGGGGACGCCGTCATGAGAATGGTAAAGAGCCCGATCAGCGCTGACATGGTTCCAGCAGCAGCGACGCTGCTCCCTGCAACGACAGAGCGAACACAAAAGCCAGTCCGAGCAGGTGGCCGCCATTAAGGATGAACCGCTCGGTGCCCAGTGTCGGTTGCGAGGCCGATCGGGAGGCCGCGATAGCGGCAAGCGATATGATCAGCAAAAGTCCGCATGAGATCGCCGACCAGGAGATGCCCTGTCGACAGTCGACAACGGGTGTGATTTGTCCAAGCTGTGTCGCCGCTGCCCAGGCGATGGGAGGGAGGATAAGTCCAGCATGGCGTAGCGAACGTGCAGTCATAGGCGCGGTACCCAGTAAAGGCACAGGAATAACGGTAACCACGTCGCGACAACGAAGTTCCAATACATCGCATTATCGGAGACATCTCCGAAACGGCGAGGATTTTTGCCATGACGTGAAAACATCAGGCAGGTTAAAACCAATGTGTCAACGAGGTCGGTAAGAATATGCGTCGTGTGTAGGCCGAGCATCACCCATACGATCGACCCATAGGCGTTCCGATCCCATGCGATCTGCATAGCCGAAAACTCAAAAATGCGCAGTGCCAAGGGAACCACGCCCATTACGACCATGACGATCAGCCCGATGCGTACTCTTTGAAGGTCTTGTGTCCGCGCCCATCGAGCGATGAGGATATTTGGTAAGAGACTTAAAAGAAGGACAGCCGTAAGCAGAGTTCCAGGAAGGAGATCGGGCGGCGGCGCGTTGAGTGGCCAGCGCGGCGCCAGGGCCATGAGATACAGGTAAACTGCGACCGTGAGGGCAAAGCCGGTGCCCTCGATCAGCATGAAAGCGAGCGTCCCCCACCAAGTCGGGCTCGCGGTGCCAAACCCGTGTGCCGGCAATGTCGTCAAGTCCTGGGCGACGTAGGTTTTCATGCATCGTCCTCCGGCGTGCCTTTCGGCCAGAACCAACCCGTAAGAGCAATTGCGACCGGGATCGAGCCCCAAACAACCGCCCATGGCGTGAATATTGACCAGATCAGCAGTATCGACGTCGCGACAGCCGACCAGAGCGGCCAGATGGAAGCGGTGGGCGACGACTCGCGAGCCTCCGGACGAGCCTCTATGACAGTGCTGACGATTAGCTCGCGACGGTGAACACTGAGACCACAGGCAACATCAAGCACATGGGGATTATCCATCAAAGGCTGGAGGCTTTTGACAACCGGCAAACGACTGAAATTGTAAGCGGGTGGCGGTGACGATGTCGCCCACTCGAGTGTTGTGGCACCCCAGGGATTTGCCGAGGCGGTACGACCGGATCTGACGCTGCGCAGTGCGTCCATAAAAAACAAGAGGAATCCGACGGCAAGGAGGAGGGCACTTAAGCTGACAAACAGGTTTAATCCGGCCCACGGCATTTCGGGCTGATATGTATAAATTCGTCTTGGCATGCCTTGAAGTCCGAGGATGTGCATGGGGAAGAAGGTCAGGTTAAAGCCTATAAAAATCAGCCCGAAGACCCAGCGACCCAGCGTCTCGCTCATCATCCGACCCGTTATCTTCGGGAACCAGTAATAGATGGCGCCCAGCAAGGGGAATACGGCGCCTCCAACAAGGACGTAGTGGAAATGGGCCACGACGAAATACGTATCATGGACCTGCGTATCCAACGGCACTGACGCCACCATTACGCCGGTGAGGCCACCCACAACGAAGGTGACGATGAAGCCGGTCACGAACAGAAATGGCGTCTTGAATACTGGTTTGCCAGCCCAAATGGTTGCGATCCAGCAAAAGACCTGAAGGCCCGCAGGCACCGCAATTGCCATGCTCGAAGCCGTGAAAAAACTCTCGCCCACACGCGGCAGACCCGCGACGAACATGTGGTGGACCCAGAGGCCGAAGGAAAGGATTCCGGTAGCGACGAGCGCCACGACCATCGCGAGATATCCGAATACAGGACGGCCGGTAAACGTCGCAACGATCGTCGATACCATTCCGACAGCCGGCAGGAAAATGATGTACACTTCCGGATGGCCGAAGAACCAGAACAAGTGCTGCCATAAAAGCACGTCACCGCCTTCGGCGGGATTGAAAAAGTGCGTACCGACGAGGCGATCCAGGATTAGGCTCGAGCTTGCGATCATGATTGCCGGCATTGCCAGGATGACGAGAAACGAAGTCACCAGCATCGACCAGACAAACAGGGGGATTCGGTCGAGCGTCATTCCAGGCGCGCGTTGTTTGAACACCGTCACGACGATTTCAACCGAGACCGCAAGCGCGGACAATTCGGTAAAGGTAATCATCTGAGCCCAGATGTCGGCTCGCTTTCCCGCCCCATATTCTGGCCCTGAAAGAGGCACATAGGCAAACCAGCCGACGTCAGGACCTGCGTCGATTGCAAAGGCCACCCAAAGCAACAATCCTCCCGCAAGATAGACCCAATAGGAAAACGCATTGAGACGCGGGAACGCGATATTGCGCGTGCCGACCATGAGGGGAACGAGATAAACGGCTATTGCCTCCATCACCGGCACGGCAAACAGAAACATCATGTTGGCGCCGTGCATCGTGAAAATTTGATTGTAACGGTCGGGCCCAATTAACCTGGCTTCCGGCTGCGCGAGTTGCAGCCGCATGGCGATCGCCAGCACACCGCCCAGAGCAAGGAACACAAATGCGGTCACGATGTAGCGGCGACCGATGATTTTGTGATCGACCGTTGAAAGAGCGCCCCAAATCCCCGACGCCGTATTCCACGTGGCCGCCAGACGGCGGTTGAGTTCCGCGTCTTCTAGCAGAGTGTCGCGAAGATCTGGGTCCTCAGCCGTCGTGGTCATTTGAGGCTTTCCATGTAAGCAGAGATGTTCCGCAGTTCCACACTGCTCAACGGTACGACCGGCATGTTGTTGCCGGGCTTCAGGGTTTGTGGATCGGCAATCCAAGCCGCGAGCGATCCGCGCGTCGTTTCAAGCAGGCCGGTCGCAATCGTTGCCCGGTCTGCCACGTGTGTGAGGTCCGGACCGGTCTTACCTTTGGCCGGCGTGCCTCTGACCGTATGACAGGCGGCGCACGGTTTGGCCAGGAACGTGACCTTGCCCGCCACAGCATCTGGCTCCTCGGATGACACACCATCGCTTCGCTGCGCTGCTGCCCACTGCTCGAACTCGCCAGGGCTTTCGGCAATGACGGCGATGGCCATATGGCTGTGTTGGAGCCCACAAAATTCCGCGCACTGCCCTCGGTAGATGCCCGGCCGCTCAGCACGTAGGAGGAGAGCGTTCGATCGTCCTGGTATCATATCCTGCTTTCCAGCAAGGCTCGGTACCCAGAATGAATGAATGACATCCGAGGCTTCAAGCACGATGCGGACATCCTGTCCGACCGGAATGTGGATTTCATTTGCTGTTTCAAAGCTGCGGGAAGGATCCGGGTCAGTATAAACGACCTGCCACCACCATTGCTTTCCTCTGACCATAATAGTGAGGCCGGCGGCATCCGGGCTACCAATGTTGCGCGTCGTTAAAAAGCTCCAGATGGTCAGCCCCGAAATGACGATGACGGTCGCTCCCACAGCAAAGGCTACAATCGCCGTCAGCCGTTGATCGGACGGTCGCCAACCTTGTATCGAGCGGTCGCGCAGGAGCCCCCAGGCAAGCGCTGTCATCACCAGAATCCAGACAACGAAGCACATGGTGATGAAACCGATGATCAGTTGCTCGAGGTGGATCGCAGGAGCTCCCTGGGCCCCAAGCGCCGACTGATTGGCAGTGCATGCGCGGGTTATCGCAACGGTCGACATAACAATGAGCAAGCCGGACGATTTCATGGTGATTGCCCCTGGTTCGGGTGGACCGCCACCGGCCCCTCTTGAAAGAGGATCGCTGCGGGCCTTCTGTTTTCGGCTGGCCTTGTGTGCGCATCGTCGTTTCTTCCCGTCGCCGCCATTTTTGCCTGATAGGCCCCGATCGTCTGCACATATCCGGCAAGTTGCCAGATCTGCTCGATCGTCATCCTATCCTTGAAGGCCGGCATGCCCTGTGGTCGACCGTCTCGAATAGAGGCGACGATCGATACGACCTCCGGTCCGTAGAGCCACCAGCCATCGAGGAAGGATGGTCCACCATTGCCGCGACCATCGCCATGACAGGATTGGCACCCAAACCAGGTATAAAGGCGTTTGCCCTGGCTAAGACTGTAGGAGTCGGCTTCATACGGCTTGCCGCGCGCAAAATAGCTTTCAGGCGGTGCTCCGCTGATGCCGTTGGGCATCAACCGCAAATTGTCCAAATCTGCAGCAAGAGCGGGTTCTAACCGGAACTCTCTTGGCTGGCGCTCCCAACCGAGCAATGCGGCCGCAGCTATGGGGATAAGCGACGCCATCATCCATCGTAGCCATTTTCGTTCGTAAAATGCCCTTCGGATCATGGCGCGTCACCGAACACAGATATTCTTCATCCAGATCCCCTTGGCGACCGCAAAAGACGCACCGGAAGAAGCTTGTAGGACGGCGTCTTAGATTTCGGGTCGTGGTGGGGCAGCGGAAAGAGAGGGTTGGTCTCGGGATAGTAGGCCGCGCAGCAGCCTGAGGGGATATCGTAGGAGACGATCCGCATGCCCGCCACTTTGCGGATGGTATCTGTGTCGATTGCGGTCGTCAGGTCGACAGTATCGCCATCGGCAAATCCTAGGCGCACAATGTCATCTTTGTTCACAAAGACCACTTTGCGTGAGCCGCGGACCCCACGAAAGCGATCGCTGTAGCCATAGATCGTTGTGTTGAATTGATCATTCGATCGCAACGTTGCGAGATGTAGCACGTCTGCGCTCTGTGAAGTCGAGAACTCTGGAAAAAGGGCTTTCGGCGTGATGAAGTTCGCCTTTCCTGATTTCGTAACCCATTTGCGCTCGCGCGCGGGTAGCGGTCGCGGAAACCCACCGGGTTGGAAGAGCCGTTCGTTAAAATTTCGGAACGTCTCCGGATAGGTCTGTTCGATGGCGTCGCGGATCTTCGAATAGTCGTCGACCCACATATCCCAGGGAACATTCGTGTGACCAAGCGTTGCCTTCGCGATACCAGCGACGATCGCCGGTTCCGAGAGCAGTTCGGGGCCAGCTGGCTTCACTTTGCCCCGAGATCCATGAAAATGGGCAACGGAGCTTTCCATCGAGACCGCCTGCGGGCCGGTCGCTTGTTCATCGATCTCGATGCGGCCGAGACATGGCAGCAGATAAGCGATCGCGCCATGGACAACATGGCTCCGGTTAAGCTTGGTGGCGACCTGCACAGTCAGGCGCAGCTTGCGCCAAGCCTCTTCCATAGCCACGGTTTCAGGGGTAGCGCGCAAGAAATTGCCGCCGAGACCGATGAAGGCGCGCGATTGGCCGCTCATGATCGCTTCGCAGGTCTCAACGGTCGAGCGCCCCTGCCACCGTGGCGGTTCAAATTGGTAAAGTTGGGAGAGCCTGTCGAGTGGGACGAGCCCGGGCTTTTCCGTGATCCCGACTGTTCGCTGCCCCTGAACGTTCGAATGACCGCGCACCGCACAGATGTTGGCACCCGGCTTACCAATATTGCCGCGCAGAAGGGCGAGGTTGCAGACCATTTGAACGTTTTCGACGCCCATCAGGTGTTGTGTCAGTCCCATGCCGTAGACCATCATAACAGCGTCGGAGTTCGCATATGTGGCCGCGGCTTTCTGCATTTCTTCCTGAGTAAGCCCGGAAATTCGCTCCAACTCCGACCACTGAAGCATGCGGGCCGTCTGAGCGAACTCGTCGAAGCCCGTCGTGTGCTCCTCGATGAAGTCGTGGTCGAGCACGTTCTTTTTGTCAGCGGCCGCGATCGAGGCCGCGAAGGCGACCATGGCAGCGTTTTCCGCATCCTTTGGTTTGTCATCATTGCCTGTGATGCGACTACGCCCCGATGCTCTCAACTCATCGTCAGCTTCTATCAAGGCTTTGCAAACGCCAAAGAGAGCCGCGATATCACCGCCGTTCTTCACCTGATAGTATTCAGAAGAGATCGTGGTTTCCTTACCAGTCAGCATTTGCGATGGCGATTGTGGGTTGACGAAGCGCTCCAGCCCGCGCTCGCGTAAAGGATTGAACGTCACGATCTTCACGCCTCGGTTGACCGCGTCTTGAAGGTCATGAAGCAGGCGAGGCGACGAGGTCCCAACATTCTGAGCTATGTAGAAGATGCAATCCGTGTTTTCGAAGTCGGATAGGATGGCCGTACCCACCGAGGCGCCGATGCTTTCCGGTAGCGCCACCGAGGAACTCTCATGACACATGTTCGAACTATCCGGCAGGTTATTGCTGCCGTACAGGCGGGCAAACAGCTGATACATGTAACTTGTTTCGAGTGACGCTCGGCCAGACGTGTAAAAATCCACGCGATCAGGTGCGAGGTCGCGCAATTCATTGCCGATTTCTTCGAAGGCATTTGCCCAGGAAACGGGGACATATTTGTCCGTCTCGGCGTTCCAGCGCATGGGATGCGTCAGGCGGCCTTCTTCTTCAAGATCATGATCGGACCATCCTTCGAGCTGATGAAGGGTGTGCGCACTGAAGAAGACTCGGTCTGCCCGTCTCGACGTCACTTCCCACGCCGTTGCTTTTGCCCCATTTTCGCAGAACTCTAGTGGATGTGTCTTGGCAGGTTTCGCCCAGGCGCAGCTGACACACATATAGCCGTCCGGCTTGTTCTGGACCGACAAGATTGTTGGCGCCGTCACCACTACGTGTTCTCGCAGCGTGATTTCGGCGACGGACTTTGCCGAACCCCAACCGCCCGACGGTCCCCTATAGGGCTTTATCCTAGGCACACCTTGTTTAAATGTCATGTCCGCCTCGCGGAGATGCGGCAGAGCCAGCTCGATCAGCGCTGCTGCGGCTGCCGATCAAATGGTTCAAACTCGCTTCGTTTATCTATGTTCCTTTCGATAATGTGATGAGCATCTGAATGCCGTTCCCAGCCTGCTCTGCCCAAATCGACGCATCGACTGATTTAGTGTTGAGGCGCTGCGGTATAGCTCGGCCTGCTAGGACTGTCACGATAGCGAACACCTAGCTAAAGGACCGCCTCGCCACCGGGGCCGGAGGTCGTTTCACGCGAGCACGGGCCGCAACCCGGTCGATCTTCGATGGGCAAAATCGAGATCTTCGCCTTCGCTGGGGGGCGGAGTACGATGGGAGTTTCTGCGTCCACTCGTCTAGTTCCCCTTCTCGGATCTGCACCTTAGACCCCAGGGTTGGGGTCGGCATGACGTCATTTATGGTCGTTCGTGCCTTGGCTGTTGGCCCATTGACGCATCCCGGTTTTTACGCTCGCTAGTGCAACTGCCGGTGGGAGCCGCTCTTGTTGCTATTGGAGTTTTGCTGCAGTCGTTTTCGCGGCTGCTCAATTCTCGTTTATCCTCGTTGTTATGGCTCTGTGCAGTCTTGCGATGTTGTTCGCTAGGGCCGCTTGGCTGCGCTGATTTGGTCATTTTCGTTCTCCTCAGTGTTGTCCAACCGATTGATGACCGGGGCGAAACCAAGTGGGGCGGATCAAAGAAAAACGCGGAAGGGAATGCCAGACCGATCGCTGCATCGCGCACCGGTATGTTGATCGGACGTCGCCGTATTGGCCTTGAGAGGTTAGTCCAGTTCGTCGATGATCGGCAGCTGCGGCCTGGACAGTGATGTCAACTGCTTGTCGACCAGCCGTCAAAGCGAGGATCGGCAGACGTTTCTGCTCAAGCGGAGCGACGCCATGCGACCGGCGGGGCCGCAGCTGATATCCTGGTCGCGGCGGTCCGCCTGCCTGTCGAACATCTGAGTGCCATCTGACGAGATACGATCTCGACGTCATCCCCGAAGACGTGAGCGATATCCCGACGCGGAAGCCTTTGCCGATGCGGCAAGTGGTAGATGCCATCAGCAGCCAGACTAGCGCGGCGACCGTCACCGAACTTCTGGAGTGAGGAACATTCCCAAAGTGGACTGGTTCTGAGGGGAGAGCGCAGGACGCGCGCAGCAGTTCGGAAAGTATCGATGGCAGCGTTTTTCTTATTAGCAGTTATGTGGTTACCGCTCGGTTTGGCTCTGACGCTGTTGTGGTTCGGTCCTTTTGGGAGAGAGGAAGTAAGACCGCCCGCGCGTCCCACGATTTGGTTCGTCACCCCGAAAACTTAGCGCGTTTCGTCTCGGTCGGGATGCGGCGTACCATGCCGCGCCTGAGGAAATCAGGTTGCGTTCGCTTGTTCGTGGATTTGGCCTCGGCAAACTGTGTCAGCGAACTGTCGATTTTTTCTTCTTCCACCAGCGGCTGTTCGAGCAGGTTGGCGACATCGCGCTTTCTCAGCTGCAAAGCCCATGACCGCACGGTTCCGTAACGAGCGATTTCACAATGACCGACGGCTGCGCAGCGCCTAAAGGCCCCGCATCCATGCGGGCGAGTCTTTGAATTTCTACACCATTTCCTCACTCTCTTTGATAAGGCCGCCGCCCATCGCGCGACAGGTTTTCCGCATGCGGGGTTGTCCAGCAACACTAGCCTGTCCACTTGCAGTTCTGTTTCCTGGAGATGCTTATCGAACGCCGCCTTCCCCGACTGGTCGCCGGATATGGAATACTTCTGACCGCTCGCGGCATCTTGAAACTCTTTGCAGCTGCGCCATAAATAGTAGTTCGTCTGTGTCTTCGAAAAACCAGACAGAGGGCCCTGGATCTCCCCGTTTCGATCCGGGGCCTTTTTTTTATCGCTCTGCTCACGACCTGCGCGGCGTTCGATACCAGAAAAGCCACAAGCGCGACGGCTGTTCCCTATCGCGCGATCTTCATGCGACGCCCGCGAGCCGGCCTCATGCCGCGCCGGACGGTGGCCTGCCTTACCTACAAAGAGGTAAGTCGACCGAAAGGAGCGACGTTCGAGGCGCGTGCCTCGGCACGCAATCCGAGATCGGCGCAGGAATGACCATCCTCGACGAGCGGGATCTGCGCGAGCCGATCGGCTAGGTGGTCGGACAACCGCATCTCGCCTACATGCTGGCGACCATCTTTCACGAAACCGCCTCTTCGGCCAGGAACTGCTCTGGAAAATACGGACTGCAGTCTTCGTCGGGTAGGGGCTTGCGGCTTCACTCTTGCCCGCCGATGGCCACCGGTTTGATCGCCGCGCTCGCCTACGTTGGGACGCGTGGCTCCGAGGCTGTTCATGCGATGGTTCGGGGCGAAGGTGGAGAGGGGATAATACTTGCGCAGGAATCGAGGTTCAGAAGTGGCTAGGGCTGTTCTCTATCTCGCGCGTGCAGATGGGAGTACGTTGAACGCGGAAGGCGGTGCGTCATGGCTTGCTATCTCCGCGCAGACCTGGACACGGCGCGCAAAACGGTCGCCATGAGCGAAAGACACATCATCCTGCATGAAATTCGATTAACTCGGTTGCGGATGGCAGGATTGCCGACTGCACACGCGGAGTGGGCGCTTGCGGAGTTCAAGCGATTGTTGATTGGGCATAGAGAACATCTCGATCACATTGAGAAATGGCTGCGCCATTAAACAACTGAAGCCTCGCAGTGTAGTGGCCCCTAAATCCCTGAACACGATCTCCCACTTGTTAAGTGTTAGGAGTAAGGTGCCCATTATGACCAGTCACATACCTAAGATAGAAGTGCTGTCCGGCCCGGAGCGGGATCGGCTGAACCGAAACTTCGAGCGGGGTGTCGATCTAAAGATTGGACTTGGCGTTGCCTGGAACGTGGAATTAGGAAGGTCCGACCGCATCTGGCGCGGCCGAGGAAGGTGAGAGGAGGAGGGTGCTTGATCCACCCTCATTTCGCGGTCGGCCATTGGTTTAGCTCCAAGCCACTGCGCGATGCGTCTGTACGAGACAGACAGCGGCGTTTGCCTCCGCGTGAGCATTCAGGAACTCGGCTGATCGGACCGTAGCGTGGCGAGATGTTGAGGAACCATCGGACCATCGATCGCCTCACCGTTTCAAATTGCGCAATAAAATCGAAACTATTGGCGCAATTGTGAGCGCCCTGCGCTTTCGGCAGTATCAGCCCGTCAGACGAACTTAATGTCGGCTGAAGCCTCAATGAAGAAGCCGCCGGTAGACGAAATGACCCAGACCTTTTCTTCCATCACACGCAGAAACGCACTTCGTTCCGCAGGTGCCGCCCTCGCAACCATGGCGCTTTCACCGTCCCTCAATCTGGCAGCCAAGGCTGCATCAGCATCAAGCTTAACCGAAGGAACCAAGACAATGGCATATGTCACCACCAAGGACGGCGTCGAAATATTCTACAAGGACTGGGGTCCGAAGGACGCTCAGCCGATCGTCTTCCACCATGGCTGGCCGCTGTCGTCGGACGACTGGGATGCCCAGATGCTGTTCTTCCTGTCAAAGGGTTATCGCGTCGTTGCTCATGATCGCCGTGGGCACGGACGTTCCGCCCAGGTTTCCGACGGTCATGATATGGATCACTACGCCGCGGATGCCTTTGCCGTCGTCGAAGCGCTCGACCTTAAGAATGCCGTCCACATCGGTCACTCGACGGGCGGTGGCGAGGTCGCCCGCTATGTCGCCAAGCACGGCCAGCCGAGCGGTCGCGTCGCCAAGGCGGTTCTCGTTTCCGCCGTACCTCCACTGATGCTCAAGACTGAAGCCAATCCTGATGGCCTGCCGATGGAAGTCTTCGACGGTTTCCGTTCGGCGCTTGCCGCCAACCGCGCGCAGTTCTTCCGCGACGTTCCGGCCGGCCCGTTCTACGGCTTCAACCGTGATGGTGCCACAGTCCAGGAAGGCGTGATCCAGAATTGGTGGCGCCAGGGCATGATGGGCGGAGCGAAGCCCCATTACGATGGCATCAAGGCTTTCTCCGAAACCGACCAGACGGAAGACCTGAAGGCCATCACGCTGCCGACGCTGGTCCTACACGGCGAAGACGACCAGATCGTGCCGATCGAAGACTCTGCGCTGAAGTCTTCCAAGCTTCTGAAGAATGGCGCGCTCAAGACCTATCCCGGCTTCTCGCACGGCATGCTGACCGTCAACGCAGATGTCTTGAATGCCGATCTCCTGGCCTTCGTGAAGGCCTGATCGCTCCGGCGGCGGGTGCGGCCTCCCAAGCATCCGTCGCCTCCATGTACCACGCGTGCGTACTCGGCGCGCCATCATTCTATGCAAGGAAGCTATCATGACGAACAGCAAACCATCCAAAAAGGTAGAGAACCACGGCGTCGCCTGGGAGCGCGCCTTCGGATACGTTCAGGCCGTGCAGGTCAAGGACACGATCTATCTCTCGGGCCAGTTGAGCCACGATGACGACGGCAATCTTGTCGCTCCGGCGGAACTCGATGAGGATAGGCGGCCTGTGGACTTCTCGCAGATGGAGAGCCAGATCCGCCAGACCTACGTCAACGCAAAGACGCTGCTGGCCAGATACGGTGCGACCCTCGATGATGTCGTTGAAGAGACGCTGTACGTGCTTGATGTTCCTAGCGCCTTTGCCGCTGGATCCAAGGTCCGCAAGGAAATGTACGGCACCGATGTGCCCCAGTGCGCCAGCAATCTCATCGGGGTTTCGGCGCTGGCTTTCCCCGAGCAGCTCGTCGAAATCACATTCCGGGCAATCATCAACCGACCCACTGATTGATCGGGCGGCAGCCACTCCAAGAACCGCCGGAGGCCATGAGCCGCCGGCGGCAAACTCGTTGAAACGGTTGACACGATGCCAAAGACACCGGCCGCCAAGGTGCCCGCACCTGCTACCATGGACCTTACCCCCGAGCTCGTCGCCACGACCATCAGGATTGTAAAAGACGAGGGCCCGGAACCCAATTGGCATCCGATCTCGCCTGAGCAGCTCGACGACCTCGTCTGCAGGGTTGAGGAAGAGGCCGGTGACGAGGAGATATGGGTGTTCGCGTATGGTTCCTTGATGTGGAACCCGGGTTTCGAGGTGGCCGCCAGCGAAGAGGCCGTCGCTTACGGCTGGCACCGTGCGTTCTCGTTGAGGATTGAGCGGCTGAGGGCCACCTCCGACGCGCCCGGTCTCATGCTCGCGCTTCGGCCAGGCGGAAGCTGTTCGGGTCTTGTCCTCAAGCTTGCGTGCACTAGCAAGAGGGAGGATCTGCGCACTCTTCTCGCGCGAGAGCTACGGTATGCCGAAGTGTGCGACATGGTGCGGTGGGTTTCAGTCAAGACACCGACGGGTGTGCGGCGGGCGCTCACGTTCTGGGCGAGTGGCAGGCAATCTGCGCTCACGCAGAAGATCCCCCTCGAAGAGGCGGCAGGGTTGATCGCGCAGGCCTGTGGACCTGCCGGATCTTGCGCGGAATACCTGCATCGGACGGTTTCAGATCTGGCGGATCGCAAAATCTATGATCGAAACCTATGGCAGCTACAGCAAATAGTCGCGGGTAGGCTTCGAGCGCTCCAACAGCATGATCCAATCTGAAACGGGTGTGCCAGATCATGGTGACGGGCATTTGCGTGCGTCAGTCCAACATGACCATCTTTGCCGCGACCTGCTCCTCGAAGAACTTGGAGAATGACGCAATCCTTGGCGGGAGGGTTTGGTAGGGCGGGTAGAACAGCGTCAGCCACAGTTCCGGCGGCGCCCATCCCTTGAAGACGTGGACAAGGCGACCGCTACTGATGTGATCGGCGATGTTGAATCCTGGAAGCAGCGCGACACCCGCACCGTCGGCGGCCATGTCCGCCAGAACCTCTCCGCTGTTCGCGCTGAAGGCTCGACCTGCCGAAATCGCGATGCTTGACGCACCGTCCGACAGCACCCAGTTCTCACGCCGGCTTTCGCCGCTGTACGCGAGGCAGTCATCGGGCTTCAGTTCGTTCGGGTGCTGCATGTCGACGTATCTGCTTCCGGGAGCGGCAACCAGGATGCGCGGCACCACCCGGATCTTCCTCCAGATCGTGAACTTGTCCGAAGGCTGCGACGAGATGCGGATCGCCAGATCGTAGTCGTCGTCGACGATGTTCACCAATCCATCGGACAGCGAAATCTCGAAGCTCATCTTCGGATAGCGTTCCTTGAACCCAGACAGGATCGGCGGCAGCACTGTCTTGCCGAACCATGTCGGCGCACTGATACGCAGCCGGCCCTCGTCCGACTTGTGTGCGTTCATTACTTCGCGCCGCGCCTCCTCCAGAGTCTTGAACGCTGGCTGGATCTGCGCCGCAAAGATTGCGCCGTCGGTTGTCAGCGATACCTGTCTTGTCGTGCGAACGAAGAGCTGCACGCCAAGTTCCGCCTCAAGCGCGGCGATCGCCCGTGTGACGGCTGCGGGCGTCATATCCAGTTCGCGGGCGACCTGGGCAAAGTTCCGCTTCTCAGCCGCGAGCAGAAAGGTTCGGAGAGCTTTGTAGTCGTTCATCTCATTGTTTCATGAATTGCAATTCAATCAAAAGGAATATTGCAATTCTGAACGACGATCAACGGGCCTACATTCTTATCAACACCGGAACACAAACCGAGAGGCTTCAGGATGATCAAGGACATCAAGGGACTGCACCACGTGACTTCGATGGCATCGGACGCGCGGCAGAACAACCGATTCTTCACCGACACGCTCGGTCTTCGTCGCGTCAAGCAGACTGTTAACTTCGACGACCCGAGCGTCTATCACCTCTACTATGGTGACGAGGCGGGCTCGGCCGGAACGGTGATGACCTACTTCCCATTCCCGAACATGATGCTTGGCCGCCCCGGTGTCGGTGAAGTCGGCGAGACCCAGTTCTCCGTTCCCGAGGGATCGCTGAAGTTCTGGCAGGATCGCTTCACAACCAAAGGCGTGGACGGTCTGGAGCGCGATACTGTCTTCGGCGTCGACCGACTCCGTTTCATGGGACCGGACGGCGACAGCTTTGCGCTTATCGAGTCCGCTGACGACAAGCGTGCTCCATGGCTGGCAGATGGTATTCCAGATGATGCAGCCATCCGCGGTTTCGCTGGCGCGCGCTTCAGCCTGCGCGACACCGCTGCAACGGAGGAGCTGCTCGGCTTCATGGGCTACGAGCGCGCCGAGAAGGAGGGCGACGTCGTACGCTTCATCATACCCAACGGTAACGGAGCGGACACGATCGATCTACTGGCGTTGCCAAAGACGCCGTTCGCGCGACAAGGTGCAGGTTCGGTGCACCATATCGCATTCGCCGTCGACAACCGCGAGAAGCAGCTAGAGGTGCGCAAGGCGCTGATGGACACCGGCTACCAGGTCACCCCCGTCATCGACCGCGATTATTTCTGGGCCATCTACTTCCGCACGCCGGGCGGTATCCTCTTCGAGGTCGCCACAAACGAGCCTGGATTCAACCGCGACGAGGATACAGCTCACCTCGGGGAAGCCCTTAAACTTCCGGCCAGATACGAGGAATACCGCGAACAGATCCAGGCCAATCTCGTGCCGCTGGCGGTATAAGCAGCAGTCACCGAAAGTTTGGAAACAGCGCCGTGATCCGAAAGGATCGCGGCGTTCTTCCGTTTCTAACGTGCCCTCCAAGCAACCATTGTTGCAAATATAGCAATTCAATCAAAATTTTTATTGCAATTCCTCGGGTGGTAGCGACGCGGTAAGTTTGTTTTCAGCCGCCAAGACGACGAGTGCATCGGCCCGGAACGGAGCCAGCAACACTCAAAGAATTGCAGAGCGAGCGCCGCTCGACGGCGTCCGATCGACCGCTGCTGACCATTTTCTGGCACCGCACACGGGCCGCAACCGAAGAGGAAAGAACCATGTCCAAGCTTGAAGTCCTGACCCCGGCGAACAGCCAGCTCATCTTCATTGACCAGCAGCCGCAGATGGCCTTCGGTGTCCAGTCGATTGACCGCCAGACGTTGAAGAACAATGTCGTCGGCCTCGCCAAGGCCGCCAGGATCTTCGATATCCCGACCACGATCACCACGGTCGAGACGCAATCCTTCTCTGGCAACACCTTTCCCGAACTCCTTGCCGTTTTCCCGGAGAACGACCTCCTCGAGCGCACGTCGATGAACTCCTGGGACGATCAGAACGTCCGTGACGCTCTGGCGAAGAATGCCTCCACCGGCCGGAAGAAGATCGTCGTCTCCGGTCTCTGGACCGAGGTCTGCAACACTACTTTTGCTCTTTCCGCTCTCCATGATGTTCCGGAATACGAGATCTACATGGTCGCCGATGCTTCCGGCGGCACTTCGGCGGACGCGCACAAGTACGCGATGGACCGGCTGGTGCAGGCAGGCGTGATCCCGGTCACCTGGCAGCAGGTCCTGCTCGAATGGCAGCGCGATTGGGCGCGGAAGGAAACCTACGATGCGGTCACCACGCTGGTGAAGGAGCATTCCGGCGCCTACGGCATGGGCATCGACTACGCCTACACGATGGTTCATGGCGCAGAAGAACGCGTCAGGCATGGCAAGCGCATCGGCCCGAACCCCGCAAAGTAGGGCCCCGATCCAACCGCTCCGGTCACACGGTCGGAGTGGCCCTTTCGCAACCGGAGATCATCCCATGAAGCTCTACCTCCTATCGCTAGGCGCAGGCCTGCTTGTTGGCATCGTCTACAGCCTGCTCAATGTCCGCTCACCCGCGCCGCCCGTTATCGCCCTCGTTGGCCTTTTGGGCATCCTGGTCGGCGAACAGATCATCCCGCTCGCGAAATCTCTCTGGACGAGGGAACCGGCGGCCATTTCATGGATCCATCAGATCAAGCCACACATGTTCGGTCATCTGCCGAAGGGCAACGAGGTTGCTCATCAGACGAAGGTTCATGTAGGGGAGCGGAGCTGATGACGACGCGTCGATCCTTTCTTGGAGGCGCATCGAGCCTTGCTTTCTCGAACCTCTTCTCACCGGCGAAAGCCGCCGATCCCAGCCAGACCGGAGTAACCACGGTGCAGCATCCCGACTTGATCCTCCACAATGGCCGCGTGACCACTCTTGACCGAACCAATCCGAATGCGACAGCGATCGCCATCAAGGATGGTCTGTTTCTCGAAGTCGGATCCGACAGCGAGATCATCGCGCTCGCAGGTTCCAGCACCAGGGTCGTTGATCTCAAGGGCAAGCGTGTCCTGCCCGGTCTCATTGACAACCACACCCACGTCGTGCGCGGTGGCCTGAACTACAACATGGAACTGCGCTGGGATGGCGTGCGCTCGCTCGCCGACGCCATGGACATGCTGAAGCGCCAAGTGGCGATCACGCCTGCGCCGCAATGGGTGCGCGTGGTCGGCGGCTTCACCGAACACCAGTTCGCCGAAAAACGCCTCCCCACCATCGAGGAAATCAACTCAGTCGCGCCCGACACGCCTGTCTTCCTCCTTCATCTCTACGACCGCGCGCTGCTCAACGGCGCCGCTCTTCGTGCCGTCGGATACACCCGCGATACGCCGAACCCGCCTGGCGGCGAGATTACGCGTGATGCCAGCGGGAACCCCACGGGCATGCTTCTCGCCAAGCCGAATGCAGGCATTCTGTATTCGACACTTGCGAAGGGTCCGAAGCTTCCTCTCGACTATCAGGTCAACTCGACCCGCCACTTCATGCGCGAACTCAACCGCCTCGGCGTGACAGGTGTCATCGATGCAGGCGGCGGCTTCCAGAACTATCCCGACGATTATGAAGTCATCCAGAAGCTTTCCGACGAGAACCAGATGACGGTACGGCTGGCCTACAACCTCTTCACCCAGAAACCGAAGGAAGAGAAGCAGGACTTCCTGAACTGGACGCAGTCAGTCAAATACAAGCAGGGCAATGACTACTTCCGCCACAACGGCGCCGGCGAGATGCTCGTCTTCTCGGCCGCCGACTTCGAGGACTTCCGCCAGCCGCGTCCGGAGATGGTCCCGGAAATGGAAGGCGAGCTTGAAGAGGTCGTCCGCGTCCTGGCGGAAAACCGCTGGCCCTGGCGTCTGCATGCCACCTACGACGAGACGATCTCTCGAGCCCTCGACGTGTTCGAGAAGGTCAACAAGGACATCCCGCTCGAAGGTTTGAACTGGTTCTTCGACCACGCAGAAACGATCTCCGACCGCTCGATCGACCGGATCGCCGCCCTCGGTGGTGGTATCGCCACGCAGCACCGCATGGCGTATCAGGGCGAATACTTCGTCGAGCGCTACGGCCACGGCGTCGCGGAAGCGACACCGCCGATCAGGAAGATGCTCGACAAGGGCGTGAACGTCTCGGCTGGCACCGACGCCACCCGCGTCGCCTCCTATAATCCTTGGGTTTCGCTATCGTGGATGGTGACTGGCAAGACCGTTGGCGGCCTGCAGCTCTATCCGCGGGCCAACTGCCTCGACCGTGAAACCGCGCTGCGGATGTGGACGGAAAAGGTCACATGGTTCTCCAATGAGGAGGGTAAGAAGGGGCGTATTGAGAAGGGCCAGTTTGCCGACCTCGTGGTGCCGGACAAGGATTTCTTCTCCTGCGCCGAGGATGAGATCTCCTTCCTGGTATCGGAGCTGACCATGGTCGGCGGCAAGATCGTCTACGGCGCGGGCGACTTCAAGACGCTGGACGAGAACGACATCCCGCCTGCGATGCCCGACTGGTCGCCTGTCCGCAAATTCGGCGGCTATGCGGCCTGGGGTGAACCGGAAGGGGCGGGCGCTCGTTCCCTGCGCCGCACCGCGATCTCCACATGCGGATGTGCGAGCGATTGCGGCGTTCACGGCCATGACCACGCCGGTGCCTGGACATCCAAGCTCCCGATCGCCGATCTCAAAGGTTTCTTCGGCGCTCTCGGCTGCTCCTGCTGGGCGGTCTGAGCAAACTTCAGCTCGGGTGATCTGGTCACCCGAGCATCACTCTATAATTGCAGATTTTGCAATTAAATCGAAACTATTGCTGCAATTGTTGGTAAGGCGGCAACCAGACAATATCGCTCCATCGAACGCAGCCGCTCGCGGCGACCACGCAGGAGCAGATATGATCTACCAATCTCTAAAATCCGACTCAGTCCGGAGCGGTTTGGCACGCGTCGTCGCCTCGCCTGTCGTGCGGACAGCTTCGCTGCTGGCACTTTGCGCAGCCTATATCCAGGGTTCGCTCACCAAGATCTTCGACTTCAATGGCGCGTTGGCGGAGATGGAACATTTCGGCCTGCAGCCGGCTGCGTTCTTCGCAATCGCCGTTATCGCATTTGAACTGACGGCTTCCGCTCTGGTGATCTCCGGCTTCCTGCGGTGGGCGGGTTCCCTGGCGCTCGCCGGCTTCACGCTTCTCGCGACCTTTATCGCGTTGCGCTTCTGGGAGATGGCCGGGCCTGGATCGCATGATGGTGGCCAACGCCTTCTTCGAACATCTCGGCCTCGCTGGCGCATTCCTCTTCGTCGCCGCATTCGACTTATCCAAGGGAGCAGGCAAATGAGCACCGCAAAACCATCTGGCGGCACCTTCGCTTTTCTCAAGCAGCCTGTGTTCGCGGTCTTCTGGATCGCAACCGCCCTCGACAATACGAGAAACTTCGTGCGCGATGTTGCGAGCTCCTGGCTGATGACGGACCTGTCGGCATCCCCTGCCGCTCGTCCCGGGGGGCAAGGGCTGCCCGAGCAAGGATGATCAACTCTCAAGCAAGCTCGGCCCTTGAAACGCCCGCTTTGCTCACCTACCTCAGGTCTGCCGGATGCCCCTCTCGGATCCTGGCACGGGAACGATGGTCCACTCATGCGCTGGACCTGGTTCGGTTCATATCGCTTCGCAAGGAGGATATGGTCCGGCGACTGCCCGACCTCCCTTGCTTAGCTGTTGTGCGATCCACCGCCTCGGTCCCGTCCCGTCCGTTTCCGACCGTTCGACCTCCGGTCTGCACGTCCTTTGCACGTTGCAAGGAACGATGGCTGGTTTCATAGGAAGGAGGATGCACATGCTCGTATCGGATTTTGGCCGCATCGGTTTCGATCCATTTGTGGAAGTGCGGCACATGCAGCAAGAAATGAATCGGCGCTTGTCCGACATGACAGCCAGAGCCGCCCAGGAGTTTCCCCCCATCACGATCTGGATGGGTGAGGACAGCGTGGCGGTGACCGCAGAATTGCCTGGAATCGCGCCTGACGAGCTCGATCTCACGGTTCGCGAAAACACGTTGACGTTGAGGGGGCAGCGCCCTCCGACGGAGGAGAAGAAACCCGTCTGGCACCGGCGCGAAAGAGTGTACGGAAACTTCTCTCGAACGGTGCAATTGCCTTTCCGCGTCGATCCAGAACAGGTCGAGGCGCGTTTCGCAAACGGGCTTCTTGAAGTCGAGCTACACCGGCCTGAGACGGATCGGCCGAAGAAGATCCAGATCAAGGCATAAGGAGGGAAAAATGGCTCAGGAACTGAAAACAACCGAACGCCGGGCCCCAAGCAGGCTCGACGGTGGCGAACCGACCCATTCGCGCCCGGTGTTTATCCCGCGAACCGATATCTATGAGACAGAGGACAATGTCGTGGTTCTTGTCGACATGCCCGGCGTGGCCTCGGAGGGCGTCGACATCACGCTCGAAAAACGGACGCTGGCAATTCGCGGATACGCGACGGACCAGCAGCACGACAACTATCGCCAAATCTACGCCGAATATGGCGCGGGCAATTATGAGCGCGTTTTCACCCTGTCGGAAGATATCGATCGGGACAGTATCGAGGCATCGCAGAAGAATGGCGTGCTGCGGCTGGTCCTGCCGAAGGCTGCGCCGGCAAAGGCGAGGAAGATTAAGCTGAAGATGGCATAATTCGTCCGAAGGAAGGAGGTTGGCCATGCAGATTAGAGATCTCATCCCCTGGGGAAATCACAAGGGAAGCGAAATTACGAAGTCAGAAGAGGGAAGCGCCATCTTTTCTTTGCAGCGCGACGTGAACCGTCTGTTCGATGATTTCTGGAAGCGGCTCGATCAATCGTTCGGCGCTTTCGGTCGTTGGGATAGCGGCGGGCCGCGAACGGACGTCACGGAAACTGACAGTGCGCTTGAGGTTTCGGTGGAACTTCCTGGAATTGATCAGAAGGATGTCGAGGTCTCCTTGACGGACAGCGCGCTCACGATCAAAGGGGAAAAGAAAAGTGAGCAGGAAAAGAGCAAGAAGGGGCATCACTTGTTGGAACGCTCATACGGGTCCTTCTGCCGCTCGATCCCGCTACCGTCGGGCGTCGACACGGGCAAGGTTGCCGCCCGCTTCAAAGACGGCGTTCTGACCGTGACGGTTCCAAAAACGGAGGAAGCGCTGTCGCGTGTTAGGAAGATCCAGGTGAAGGCGACCTGAGGCCTCACGGTCGGCAGATGCGGCCCACGAAACCGCCGTATCTGTTACGATTACTGCAGAGATCTCGTCCGTGGATATGCCATGAGCGAAGCGCGGGCGCGGGCGAGATCTTCTCGAGCGACGGTCAGCATCTGGTCTGCGGTATCCAGAGCCGCGAAAGCAGCCGCGGTCGGATTGGGCCGCTCCGCAGTGATGCGAACCCAGACGCGGTCGATTTCAGCAAGAGCCGCGCGAACATTCGCGATCGCTCGTTCGATGGCATCGTAGAGAGCAATCTCCTCTTCGGAGACGATTGGCGAATTGTCACCGGTCATCGATCTCTTGCGTCACCCGGGTCCATTGTGCCTGTTCGAATTGCAAAACTACCACAAAGTGCGCTCTATGTTAAACCGCCGTGGCGACGATCCGATCGCAGGCGAAACCTCGACAGAAACCGTGCTCCCCGATGGCGGTGTACTAAATGCCGCAAGGCGTGAAAGTGCAACCATGGAAACGATTGGTGATCGTAGGTTCATTGCCAATCTTCGCCTGCCTCCAACATTTTCCTGCACGGATAGGCTATCTGGTAAAACCGGATTCAGCGCGACGGGCTTCGCCCCTCCCGATCAAAGTATAAGCCGAGGAATATTAACGGCGGCCACCAGACCGCCGCCGATCAGGGCAGAGGTGTTGTCTGCATAAGGGTGAAGGACCTATGCTGGATGTTGCACCAAACGTAACGGCCGCGGACCCGAAAAAATCAGCCCGACAGTCGCCCGGTCCGACCGTGAAATCGTGGCTAGACCGTCAGAAAGCAGGCGCTCCGGATCAAGTCCTCAGCCTCGCGCCTGAATAGATTTCGGTGCAGCCTTCTCATGTACTTTGTCTTCGCCCGGATCACCGTTCCCAGCGACCTGCGTATTTGAATTCAGGCGCTGCCTTGAGCTGATCCTTAGCCGGATCCATCACCGCTGTCCACTTTTTGTCGTTTTCGACATAAGTGATCTTGACGGCCTTCGGGCTCACAATCACGTAACGATCGCCCATTCCGAGAAACCCGCCAACCGACACGATGTAGCCCGTCAGCTGGTCTTTCGACAGGATCAAATCCTTGATCTCGCCGATCGTCTCGTTGGCATTGTTAGTGACATTGAGGTTGATGAGGTTGTAGCTCAGCACGTCGGTCGGCTTCGCGGTAACGAAGGTTTCGGTGGTTGTGGTTGCTGCGGTGCGCTTCGCGACAAGTCTCCAGCAGGGGTGAAATACGCCCCTTGAGTACACGAGGCCAAAAAGATAACACAGCAACGGGATTGCGGAACCGCAGTGACCGAAGACGTCACCGGACCAGCGCCGCAATCACTCGCTGCACATCCTCCGTGACGTAAGGTTTCGCCAGCGTCGGAACGTCCGCAAACTCACGTTCCAGACCATTTCCGCCATAGCCGGTCGCAAAGGCAAATGGGATACCACGCTCCCTCAACATTTTGGCGATCGGGTAGCTGGGTTGGCCGTCGAGGTTGACGTCGAGAATTGCCAGATCGAACGTTCCCGTCTGCGCGATGTCGCAAGCCTGGCGCAGGTGCGAGGCGACAGCGCTCACCGCATGGCCGAGATCTGCCAGAATGTCCTCCATCAACATTGCTATCAGTGCTTCGTCCTCGACGACGAAGATGCGCAGCTTCCGTTCAAGGGCGTTCATGTATGCTCGTTCCGTCTGTCGGGGTTATGTCGATCAACGGGGCATCCAAGGTGAAAACTAGTCCTGATCGGGGAAATAATAGCGCTACCTGGGCATCCAATTCACGAGCCAATGCCTGTTCGAGTAGGCGGCTGCCAAATCCCCTTTGTACCGGCGCGGTGACATCCGGGCCGTCTAACTCGCGCCAGGTGAGGTGAAGTCTTCGGATTTCCCCGCTGCCTGTGATACGCCAATCGACCGCCACCTTGCCGGAATCGCCTGATAGGGCGCCGTGTTTCACCGCGTTCGTACCAAGTTCATGAAATGCCATGGATAGGGAAAGCGCGAGCTTCGGCTTGAGGCGGCACAGCGGTCCGGAGGCCCGAAGGCGGATTCCCGGCTCGGGGCAAACCGCCTGGAAGGAGCGATCCAAAATGTCGCGGATATCGGCGCCCTCCCAACTTTCCTTTGTCAGAAGGTCGTGCGCCCTAGCAAGCGCAACGACGCGGGTTTCGAAGCGTTTAAAGCTCTGACTAGCCCGTTCGCCGCGAAATGTCTGAGATGCCAGCGACTGTACGGTGGCAAGGGTGTTCTTCACCCGATGGTTCAGTTCGTTGATGAGCAATTGGCGACGGCGTTCCTCTTGCCGCCGCTCGGTAATGTCGCGCGCAATTTTCGATGCGCCGGTAATCTCGCCGCTCCCGTTTTTCAAGGGCGAGACGGTCAGTGAGACATCGATCAGACTGCCATCCTTGCGCCGGCGCGCTGTTTCGAAGTGTTCGATATGCTCACCTCTGCAGATCCGCGCGAGAATTTGGGGTTCCTCGTCCTGCCGGTCGGGCGGGATAAGGATCGTGATCGGCTTGCCAACTGCTTCCTCCGCTTTGTATCCGAAGATCCGTTCGGCAGCCTGGTTCCAGGTCTGAATGACGCCCCGAACATCCTTGCTGACGATGGCATCGTCTGAATAGGTGACAATTGCGGCCAGCCTCTCGGCATATTCCTGGGCCTTCTTCCGATCGGAAATATCGATCAGCATGTTGATGGCGCCGATTAACTTGCCGTCGCTATTGTGCAGAGGAGTGGGGTAGGGGATGAAAGGGACACGCGTGCCGTCGGGCCGTTCCGCAACCGCTTCTTGACCACGAATTGCCCGGTCTTCCTTGATGGCAACCGCCATCGGGCATTGGTCGTGCGGCAGAAAGCTCCCATCCGTGCGGTACAGGCGCCAGGTGACGCACCATTTATCCCCCAGCGCTGGAGTGCGTCCGGCCATTTGCACAGCTGCCTTGTTGAAAAAGGTGATACGGCCGTCCGCGTCCGTGGTATAGACGGCCGCCGGCAATGCCTCAAGCAAATCCCCGAAGTTCTTCTCGCTCTCGCGAATGCGGTCCTGCATCCGCTCGGCATCGGTGACGTCGATCAAGACGCGCACACCGTACCGAAACCGCCCGTCAGCATCTCGCACGGACGAGCTGTGAACGTCCAGGTATATGGAAGATCCGTCTGGCTTTATCGCCCGCTTTCGGACAACATAACTATCAATCTTACCTTCGATTTGCTGTGCGTAAGAAGCCTTGTCCCGCTCTCGATCAACGGGATCGGTGTAGTCGAGAAACTTCATTGCCAACAATTCTTCTTCCGAGCGTCCGAGCATTCGGCAAAGTGCTTCGTTCACACGTACAAGGTGTCCGTCCGCGTCCGCCTCCGCAATGCCGATGGTTGCAGCTTGGTAGGTCGCGGCAAGACGTTCTTCGCTTTCGCGGCGTGCGGACTCGGCCTCGTGAACATCAGTGACATCTGCGGTGAAGCATTGGGTGTTGGTAAACACGCCGTTCTCGAAGCGGCCGCTCGAGGTAATCAGCACATATTTGATCCGCCCGTCTTTGGTGCGCAACCTTGCTGGATAACGATCGAGGGTCTCTCCAGCTTTCAGTTTGTCAAGGATGTCTGATACTGTCGAGCGATCTGCGTGGAATTCTCCGATATGCCTGCCGACATACTCCTCCGCGGCATAACCAAGCAAGTCAAGCTCAGCCCGGTTCGCGCCTCGAATGGTCCCATCGTCGCCCACGATATGCAGTGCAACAGGGGCGTTTTCGAAGAAATCTTCAAGGTCGGCGGCGTGGCGCCCTTCGAGATCAGGAGGTTTCTGCCGGGAAACGTCGTGGAAGCAGTTAATTGCTCCCTCTATTCTGTCATGGCGATCGCGCAGCGGGCGGACGTTTACCAACGCATCGAAGCGAGAACCGTCTGGCCGCTCCATGGTCACGAATTCGTTGCGCGTTTGGCGGCCAAACCGTATCGCGTTCGCCATCGGAGAGTCCTCACGCGGCCAAGCCGATCCGTCGAGGCGGTAGAGGCGATGTGACCCGCAGAAACGCTCCTTCGCGTCCTGCAGCGGGGGATGCCTGCCCCACAGACGTGCGGCTTCTCCATTGTAGCGGATAAGATGTCCTTCAACGTCGCACACATAAACTGCACCGGGGATCGCATCCAGAATAGTCGCTTCGCCGGCCAGGATGGCTTCGTAATCACTCGGTGGTGGACTTAGGGTTTCGGCGTTCGTCATTCGGGGCCCCAATAGCGTCCACGTCCCTCGCATGCATGCGAAAAAGACCGGCAGCAAGTGTCTCCAACGTTCCCGACACCGCTTGGTTCCTTGCCAGCCGGGATTTTCAGTCATAGGGCACCAACTCGGGTTATCCTGCCCAGCTTTCGGGTGGCCAGCGTCAGCGCGTGGCACTTGCCCGCGCCATGGCTGTCAAACCCACCTTGTTGCTGCTTGATGAACCTTTCGGAGCGCTTGACGCGCAAGTGCGCAAGGAGTTGCGACGGTGGTTGCGCGAAATCCATGATCGAACCGGGTACACAACCGTTTTTGTTACCCACGACCAGGAGGAGGCGCTGGAACTTGCCGATCGGATTGTCGTGCTGAACAAAGGCGCAATCGAGCAGTCGGGCACACCCGACGAAATTTATGATAACCCCGGGACTCAGTTCGTCTATGGGTTCATTGGCCAATCCAATAGCTTGAACGTCATCCTTTCCAACGGTGAGATCTGGTTTGACGACAAATTTACAGGGCTTATCGCTGCAAGCGAGCGCGATGGTGAAGCGTTATTGTACTTCCGGCCCCACGACGTTGAGCTTACAGACGAACCCACACGCAGGCTCGTGGGCCCAGTCACCGGCAGCCGCAGGGTTGCAGCCACGCGACACCTGGAAGTTCAGCTGGGAAAGAGGCACTCAGCCGTCGAGATCGAACTGCCGCCCGAGCATGCGCATTTTCCACCCATACTCGCATCACTGTCAGACCAACGAAATGGAAGCTCTTTCGTGAACAAGCGTAGCCGCGGCGGAGCGCCCATGTGCAAGAGTGCTTCTAGCCACACAGTCCAATCTCCGCTCCAATTCAATGGCCCCTGGAACAAGGGGGTGAAGTTTTTCACCAGGCGCCACTCGCATGCGCGCTGGCATCCAGCTTTTGGATGACGTTTGGGCACTGCGGCATTTTCGGAGATTTCTGCGGTCGCTATGCGGGATGATGAGTATGGATAGACCCTTTGAGGCTCGCGCGAATCCATCGCTGCGCGAAATTCCACTTGCTGCGCGATCAGGACATGGCGGGGCGAGAGCGCGCCGCTGCCAGAACATTAACGGTAAGGAATCCGTCGCCCCCGAAGATGAGTAAGCAGGTGCATGCGCAATGGCCAGCGCATTGTCGCATGCGATGGCAAGCATCGCTGCGTCAGTGCCCGGCCAGCGCCTCTCGGCAAGGTTTTTCTACTTCGTCATTTCGACCTTGGATGCGAGTAACTTATTGCCCTGTTTCACGTAAGTGATCTTCACCGTCTCCCCGACCTTGAGTTTCTTGACGTCGAACTTGGTCGGAAGGGTGAACGTTTCACCGGATTGAAGGACGATATCGTCCTTGGCTGGATCAATGGTCTTGACAACGCCGGTCGTCGAGAGTGATGCGGCGAGAGCCGAGGCCGCAAGTAGCGTCGAGACGAGAAGTCCGGGAAGAATGCGTTCGATGGTCATACCTTGCTCCTTCGCTCCAAAAAGGCGGGGGCCACTGGCCCTCCGGATGGTTTGTATCATTGCACGCACGACATTGTCGGGAATTGGCTGCTTGATTACGGATAGGTAAGGTGCCGTGTGGTCCGCCCGTCGGGTTTCCCTAAAGGCAGGCCGTGGCTCAGTGCGGCTCCGCCGCCTCGCTGCTCGCCAATCGCGGAAAGTCAATGCGAATGACGAGGCCTGGGCTGTTGTCAGAGAGTGCGACTTTGCCTCCGTGCAGCTCGGCGATAGCAGCAACCAGACTCAAGCCAAGTCCGCTGCCCGGCGTTGAACGCGACTTTTCTAGCCGATAGAGACGATGAAACACTTTCTCTCGCTCGTGTGAGGGAATCCCAGGGCCGTCATCCGAGACGATGACACTCGGACCCATTTGGCTAGCGTCCAATGTCATACGAATCGTTGTTCGCGCGGGACAATGGCGGATGGCATTTTCGATCAAGTTCACGAAAAGCTGCATCAAAAGTTCGCTGTCGCCATTCACAAAAGTTTGCCGGCTCGGGAGACTCATCACGAGAGCATCCCCAGCATCCTCAGCGACCGGGCGATAGATTTCTGCGATCTCGGTTAGAAGGTCTTTTAAGTCTGTTGCGCGGAATAGCTGCTTTCGCGCGCCTGCTTCAATCTGGGCAATGCGGAGTAGCGCCTCGAACGTCTCCACAATGGTGTCGAGTTCCACAAGAGAGGTGCTCACTTGTTCTTGAAACTCGGAGAGGCTCGTTGCGGTTCGTCGTGCCACGTCCAGTCTTTGTCTCAGTCTGCCCATCGGTCGTTTGAGGTCGTGGGCGATATCGGTCGAGGACCGGTCAACACGCTCTATCAGCCGCTGCAGGTGGTCGAGCGTACCGTTGATCTGCTCAGCCACACGATCGAGGTCGTCGCCCGAGTAGCGCCGGGCAACGCGTTCCTGCAGTTTACCGTCCGCAAAGGCAGCGAGCACCCAGGAGATAGCTTCGATTTGCGTCTGGGCGCGCCTAGCGATCAGAGTACCGGATGCCGTCGCTAGCAGCACCAAAGCGGCAAGCTCCCAAAATAGTCCGCCAAGCAGTGTCGATTGAACCACCCGCAGGTCTGCGATGCTGGCGCCGACCAGTAGCTTGCCGCTGGATAATGGAGTCCAACTGGCGTAGTAAGAGTCGTCCGGATTTCGTTCCCCATTCATGCGTGCCAGGTCGGCTTCCTGTAGTATGCGCCAATTGCGAAAATCTGGGATCCCGGCGACATTGCCTGCCACAAATGTGCCGGTGCGGTCGACCAGCAGAAGGATCGTGCCAATTGGGCGACGCGAGGCCGCCTCATGCTTAACAACCTCCGAAACCTCGTTAAAGCCGTCGCTGCTGTCTATCGCCACCAATGCATCGCGGTTGTCGAGTATACGCAGCTTGATACGCTCCTCGAGTTCGGAAGTCAGTCGCCAGTAAATGACGCCCACCCCAGCAAGCACCGTAGATCCGATCAATGTAGCGAGCAAAATCGATCCCTGCACTGCCGTGCGACGCAACAGGTCAGACATGGTCGTCAATAATATAGCCCGCTCCGCGTACGGTGTGGATCAACTCGGTGTCAAATGGCTTGTCGATCTTCGTCCGGAGTCGTGAGATATGGGTCTCTACAACGCTGGTCTTGGGTTCAAAATGGAAGTCCCATACACGCTCCAGTAGCATTGTTCGGGTTACCACTTTGCCCCTATTGCGGAGCAACACCTCCAGGAGCCGGAACTCGCGCGGCTGGAGGTCGATAGTCACACCGGCTCGCTGCACGACCCGGCGGGAGAGATTCATTTCGAGGTCGCGAAATCTCAGCGTGGTCTCTTCATCTTTAAGTGGGGGGCGGCGGCCCAATGCGTTCACACGCGCGAGCAACTCTGAAAAGTAGAATGGTTTCAAAACATAGTCGTCGCCCCCTGCCTCAAACCCCTTTACGCGGTCATCAACGCCCCCCAGGGACGTCAGATAAAGAACAGGCGTCGCCTTGCCGACGCTTCGGAGCGCCTTCACCAGCGACAAACCATCGAGCACCGGCAGCATTCGATCGACTATCAGCACGTCGTAATCGTCTGTCGTTGCCTGTAACAGGCCGTCACGACCGTCGGCAGCAACGTCGACGAGGTGACCGTCCTCGGTGAGACCGTTGTTGATATAGGATGCTGTCTCCGCATCGTCCTCGATGACCAACACTCTCATTTTTTTCGCTCTTGCTGCAGCGGGCAAATCGCCCAGCGCTGCAAGGGTGACTAAGATAGCAGAATCCGATAAAAATGGCCCGACATTCCTGACGGGCCAGTGCCAATCCGACAAAAGTTCCCCCCAGTCGCGAGAAAAGAAGACCGCGTGGGGAACGACGATCGCCGGCCGTCGCTGGGGACCGTTGAAGCCAATTGTGCCTATCAAACGGGCAAGGCGAACGCGTTTGCAGGAAAAGGAATTCGCACTTGCTGCGGCTATTTATCCCCAAGAGTTAACTCATCTGCTAAGGGATAGTTCGGCTCCCGGCAACGCGTTTGCCTAAGGTCGTGTAAGTTCGAACTTTAAGCTGCATAGGGAGGCTGGGCGGCTCGTCTGCGCGAAGGCTGCGGTACGGGGAATAGTCGCAAGCGTGGTATTGGAGTTGGTTTGACATGTCGGACGGGGCGCAAGATCTTAGAGTGCTGGCGGTTTGCCTTGGCCAGGCCGAGACAAGACCCGGCAAAAAGACGAAAACCGGAATTAATAAGCACCCGACAAACAAAAGCGTGTTCGTTGGATTCGAAGGTCTCGATGGTGACGCGGTGTGCAATAGAAAATTCCATGGTGGACCGGAGCAAGCGGTTTACATTGAGGGAGATGTGAGCCGTCTCTGGTGGCAAAAGACCCTCAAAATACCGATTGATCATGGGCAATTCGGCGAAAATCTCTGCATTGAAGGATTGGATAATCAGATCGTGACGGTTGGGGACCGCTTCACTGCTGGCGATCTCGTGATGGAAGTCACTGCACCTCGGATGCCCTGCCGAGTGCTCTTTGATAAAATGGGGGATGCAGGTTTTCCCAGGCTATACAGGAACGCTGCTCGGCCCGGCTTCTACTGCCGCATCATTCAACCTGGTCTTATCACCGCAGGAACGCTCGCTCGGTATGTTCCTTACGGCGGAGAGCGTATCTCAATGCCAGAAATGATGAGCCACCATGGCCAAAGGGTGTCGCCGGAATTGATCGCGCGCTATCAACGCGTACCGGTTCACGCAAAACTGCGGGCTTCTCTCTCGAAAAGCGTGATCAGATTTTAGGCACCTGCGGCTTGCTCGGAAGACCAACCCGCTAATCAAAGCTGATGGTCTTTGATCAGCTCCTGCGCCACGTGCAGCTGGCCTGCACATTTTGAAACAAGTGATCTGATCTGTGTGCGCCGGTGCGAATTGGGCCCTTCGGCACAGGTTCTCGGCGAGTGACTCCATAAGATTTCCCGCCGCCTCCAGCGCTGACGCCGTGTGAACGTAGGTGGCCGTTCCGCCCCGCTGCTCAGGTCGGAGCGACTCGTGCCGTAAACGGCGTTCACCGCGTCGTTCCAGGCCGAGCCACCTTCGGCGGGCGGGTGTCGGTTTACTTGTTGGGCCCTTGGCGTGCCGCGTTTGCTGTCGCAACCTTCACGAATAACCGGAAGACTATTGCTCCGTCGTTAAATAACGATATGGATGCCCCGACCTGTTGCTGATGGCGATATGTCGGCACCAGCTCCGAAATTCGGTTTGGAAATACGATGAGTACATTCACCATAACTTGGGGCATTGCGGGACTGACTGCGCTCGGCGTCATCACCAGGCCCTTCGCCTGGCCGGAAGCGATATGGGCGGTCGTTGGTGCCCTCCTGCTCGTAGGGCTTGGACTGATTGGTCCGGCCGAGGCGTGGACCGGTGTCACAAAGGGTATCGACGTCTACCTGTTCTTGATCGGCATGATGCTACTTTCGGAGCTCGCGCGCCAGGAAGGGCTCTTCGACTGGCTTGCTTCGATCACCACCACACATGCCAAGGGCTCGCCTAAGCGGCTGTTCGTCCTCATTTACGCCGTCGGCATCGTCGTCACTGCACTCCTGTCGAACGACGCAACGGCGGTGGTTTTGACGCCAGCCGTGTATGCGGCATGCAAGGCGGCCAAGGTGCGCGATCCCATGCCCCATCTGCTCATCTGTGCTTTCATCGCCAATGCAGCCAGCTTCGTTTTTCCGATCTCTAATCCAGCCAATCTGGTAATTTTCGGGGGCGGCCATATGCCGCCGCTATCGCGCTGGCTCGCAACCTTCGGTCTGCCTGCGATTGCGTCCATTTTCGTAACCTTCCTGGCGTTGTACTGGAGCCAGCGCTCGGTCATCAGGGCCGATAGCGTTGCCTTCGATGTACGGGTCGTGCCCTTGTCATCGAGCGGGAAGCTGGCTGGATTTGCATTGTGTGGCACGGCCGCCATCCTGCTTGCCGCCTCGGTAATGCATTTCGATCTCGGTTTGCCAACGTTCCTTGCCGGTTGCGTGGCAACGGCCGCAGTCCTGCTCATCACCCGTCAAAGTCCTGTCGGGACGTTAAAAGGAATCTCGTGGGGCGTGTTGCCGCTGGTTGCCGGATTGTTCATCGTCGTCGAGGCACTGGACCGGACGGAATTGATTGACCATCTCTCGCAGTACCTTTCCCGTCATGCTTCGACATTTCCGACCTGGACTGTCGCTGGCGCTGGCACGCTGGTCGCTCTGCTTTCCAATCTCGTCAACAATCTGCCGGCCGGGCTGGTCGCCGGAAGTGCCGTTCAGCTGGCGGATGTGTCCGACAAGGTCGCCGGCGCGGTACTGATCGGCGTTGATCTCGGCCCGAACCTTTCCGTCACCGGCTCGCTGGCCACCATCCTCTGGCTTACAGCGCTTCGCCGCGAGGGGCTGCAGATCGGAGCATGGGCGTTCATGAGGATCGGCTTCGCCGTCATGGTGCCGGCGCTCGTGGCATCGTTGACCGTCCTGGCGTTGCAATAGGAGGATCAAATCCTGGTGGTCGAGTGGAAAGCGTCGCTTTTGCCACAACGGGCGGATTGTCGAAACGTTCACGCCCGTTGCACTGCGACTGGCGCTGCCCGCATCTCTTCGACCAAACTTCAGGTGTATCGTCTGAACGACGTGAGCGGAGAGGCCGCAACCGCAGCCTCTCCCTAAGAGTTTAGTTCACGGCGAGATCCGGCCGCCACCGGACTTCGCTTTGATCATCCACGGGAGAACCGCGGGCGTTTTGACGAGTATGCCTTTTTTCTTCGCGAAGGAACGGAGGGCCTCGCGCGCAACCTGAACTGGCTTGTGACCGTCATGTGCCAAGTAGCATGTCTTCAGGGTCGCGTCGTGAATGATGTCGCGGTCTCCTTTGGACCATCCCTCAAGGAAATCGATCGCATCGTCCAGGTTTGTGATTTCGAGGACCAGATCCTTCCTTTCACGCAGGTAAACTGGTCGATCAAACATCTTCGTTTGCATTTCTACCTCACTGTGAATAGCTGTGGCGCCACTTACCCAACTGAAGCAGCCAATATCCTGGCCGTCTCGCGAAGTTCCGCGGGCCGATCCTGTCGGTGGAGAACGGGTCTGAGCAAACGCTTCAGAAGTCCATCCCACCGCCGGGGGCCGGGGGAGGAGCAGTGTCCTTCTTTGGCTTCTCGGCGATCATTGCTTCGGTCGTAACCAGGAGACCGGCGACGGAGGCAGCATCCTCAAGCGCGGTGCGTACGACCTTGGCCGGGTCGATGACGCCTTGCGCATAGAGGTCACCATATTCCCCGGTCTGAGCGTTCCAGCCGTAAGAGAATTCGGTCCTCTCGCGTAGTTTGCCGACGATAATGGAGCCTTCGGCACCAGCATTCTCGGCGATCTGGCGCACCGGCGCCTCGATGGCGCGCCGAACGATTTCGATGCCCACCTTTTGGTCCTGATTGGCCGTCTGCAATTGGTCTAGCGCCTTGATGGAACGCAGCAGCGCGACACCGCCGCCCGGCAGGATACCTTCCTCCACAGCTGCCCGTGTTGCGTGGAGCGCATCGTCAACGCGGTCTTTCTTTTCCTTCACCTCGACTTCGGTTGAACCGCCGACGCGGATTACCGCAACGCCGCCGGCGAGCTTGGCCAGGCGCTCCTGCAGTTTTTCCCGATCGTAATCCGACGATGTTTCTTCGATTTGAGCGCGGATCTGGGTGATACGGCCATCAATGTCGTGCTTGGCGCCGACACCGTCGATGATCGTCGTATTCTCCTTCTCGATCGCGACCTTCTTTGCCCGACCGAGCATGTCGAGGGTGACGTTTTCGAGCTTGATGCCGACGTCGTCGGAGACTACCGTTCCACCAGTCAGAATGGCGATATCTTCCAGCATCGCCTTGCGCCGGTCGCCGAAGCCGGGTGCCTTGACCGCAGCGACTTTGAGGCCGCCCCTCAGCTTATTGACAACCAGTGTGGCGAGCGCTTCGCCTTCCACGTCCTCAGCGATGATGAGCAGCGGCTTGCTGGACTGAATCACCGCTTCGAGCACCGGCAGCATCGCCTGGAGGTTGGAGAGCTTCTTTTCGTGAATGAGGATATAAGGATCATCAAATTCGGTCCGCATCTTGTCGGCATTCGTGACGAAGTACGGGCTAAGATACCCGCGGTCGAACTGCATGCCTTCCACGACCTCTAGCTCGGTCTCGGCCGTCTTGGCTTCTTCGACGGTAATGACGCCTTCATTGCCGACCTTTTCCATCGCTTCTGCGAGATAACGGCCGATTTCCTCGTCGCCGTTTGCCGAGATCGTCCCGACCTGCGCAATCTCCGCATTATTGGAAATCTTGCGGGCATTGGCCTTCAATTCTTTCACGATCGCATCAACAGCAAGATCAATGCCTCGCTTCAGATCCATCGGGTTCATGCCGGATGCGACCGCCTTGGCACCTTCCTTGACAATGGCCTGAGCAAGGACGGTCGCCGTGGTCGTCCCGTCGCCCGCTAGATCATTGGTTTTGGAGGCGACTTCGCGCAACATCTGCGCGCCCATATTTTCGAACTTGTCTTCGAGCTCGATTTCCTTGGCGACCGAGACACCGTCCTTGGTGATGCGCGGGGCGCCAAACGACTTGTCGATCACAACATTACGCCCCTTGGGGCCGAGCGTGACCTTTACGGCGTTCGCAAGCACATCGACCCCACGCAGCATGCGTTCCCGGGCGTCGAGGTTAAACTTGACTTCTTTCGCAGCCATTTCTGTAACTCCTTAATAGGCAGCTATCTGACTGATGGACATAGAGTGGATCGGCTCAGGCGGCCTGTTTTCGCGCAGCTTGGGCTTCGATGATCCCCAGGACGTCGCTCTCCTTCATGATGAGCAAATCTTCCCCGTTGATCTTGATTTCGGTGCCGGACCATTTGCCGAACAGAATGCGATCGCCTGCCTTGACGTCGAGTGCCTGGATCTGGCCCGCTTCATTGCGCGCTCCCGCGCCAACGGCAACGACTTCGCCTTCCTGCGGTTTTTCTTTCGCCGTGTCTGGGATGATGATCCCACCCCTGGTCTTCTCTTCCGAGTCGACCCGGCGGACGAGAATGCGATCATGCAGCGGTCGGAAAGACATGTCTTCCTCCATGGACAAACAGGTGTGACGTTGTTCCCATCATCGGACCGGTTGACCAGTCGAGACGGGTGCAAGACCTCACTTGAGCATCTTGCGCGAAATCATCTGGTTTCGCGATTTTTCAGTTTCAAGAGGGCGCTTGCAAAAAATTAGCACTCTTTCGAAGTGGCTGCTAAGCAGCTGTAAAGGAACAAGAATCCGTCCCATCCGTTGAGCATTAGAGGGTGGCTGCAGATGCCATCCGTCTCCTTGTTTCGAACGGAGTGCTCACATGCAAAACTCTTCGGATCTGGAACGCCAGTTAAATGGCTACGGTCTCACCACTGCACACATCCTTTATCGGATGCCGGATTTTGAATGCCTTTTGCAGACTTACATCTGGCAGGACTACGATATCGCTCCCGACTTTCCTGAAATGCGGAAATTCCTGGACTATTGGCAAGCGAATCTCGAAGGAGCACTTCATTCCGTTCGGTATTCCCATCGGGCGCTGATTGGTCCCAGTGAGTGGCGACGCGTGGATGGTGAGTTCATGCTGAATTGAGCGTCTGGCCAGGCAGTCAGTCTGGCTGCCAGCCGAAAAAGAGAAATTTTTCTTCTTGGGACTTGAAACCCAACTTTTGTTAAACCAAATCGCTTGCCGCCAGCCGCTAGAGTGAGGGCTGGACTTGCTGGAAGCGTCGCTTTCGGCGCTTTCATACCCATGTTGCTCAAGGAGGAGATGGCTATGACAACGACTCATGATTACGCGCCTCTTTTCCGTTCGACCGTAGGTTTCGACCGGGTTTTCAATCTGCTGGAAAACGCCCAGCGGGGGCGCTCTGTCAGCGACTGGCCGCCCTATGACATCGCCAAGACCGGTGCGGATAGCTACCGGATTTCGATTGCTGTCGCCGGTTTCACGCAAGACGATCTAGAGATCACATTTCAGTCTAACCTCCTCACCGCGCTGGGTAAGAAGCAGGATGCGTCTTCGGAGGGCTATCTGCACCGCGGGATCGCCGGGCGGCCGTTTGAGCACCGGTTCGAACTTGCTGACCACGTCAAAGTACGTGGGGCTAATTTGAACAATGGGCTTCTGGAAATTGATTTGGTGCGCGAGATCCCCGAGGAAATGAAGCCGCGAAGAATAACGATCCAAAGTGCTTCCACTCTCGGACAGGCGCAGGCTCGGAGGGAAATCGAGGCCCCGAATGCTGCGTGACCAATTTCGGGGTGCTGGGCGCCGGGTTAGCCGCGCCCAGCGAGCAATTCGGGTGGAAAGGAGCGAGCGATGAAATCCGATATGTTCCAACAGCCAGTTCGCATTCTTGTCGGTCTTGGGGTCCCGGTCGACGTCTGGTCGGTGATGGATGCCTATCGTCAGCTTGTTGACTGGCCAGCCTTTTCGAGAGATGCAGCTCACTGCATGGCGCTCAAGGCATGCCTTGCTGGTTTGCGGGGCGAAGTTGAACCAGAGACTGTCCGTGGGCTCTTTGTCGCCTTTGCCGAAAAACATCACATCCTTGCCTCAGCGATGAGCGTTCACCCTGGCATGGCATTCGTGCCAACGAGAGCCGCTGTTGGATCTGGACCTGGCCGTGTTGCATAGCAACTTTGTCGTCCGGCTCGGTCACTTAGGGAGGACCCCCATGCTTGACACCCAGCTGCTGTTGATGGCGCCGGTCGTGGTTCGTATGAAGGATGGAACGCGACGGGTCTTTGGTTCTGTTAATGATGTGCTCGAACTCCTCGAAGGTGAGCAGCTTGTTTACCGAGGTAGGAAATACGGCAGGGCAGTTCAGACATGCCGCCGAGCACTCAAACGGATTACGCCCGTTGCGATCGCGCGTGAGGCGTTCATTTATGCGTGCCGAGACGCGGGGATTTTAGCAGAAGGGAACGGATTGCACAGCAACGAACAACAATGGCCCGGGCGGTGGCCCTGACCGGCTTGTGATACGTCGTCGCGTGACACGAATACTGGGGTACAGAACCTTCCATAACCCGGCTGATCGCTAACCGTCGAACGTCCCGCAGGCAGTCGGCTATGGTCTGCCTGATCACCCAACGTATGCTCCGTCTTTTCAACTTCCATCGTTGACACCCTATGGCAACGTAATGCGTCAGATGTGATTGCCGATCTATTTCGGGCGAATCTCGCGCAAATGGGTGACATTTTTTGACGAATGAGGACTGATGTGGGAACCATGTTTTGGCGAGTGGAGACCGCATTTTGCATGGCTGACCGGAGCGACTTTCTCAGTGCGCCGTGTAGGCGCCATCGACAAGGTGAACGCTTCCTGTGATGAAACTCGCTTGCTCGGACAACAGAAAACAGATCAAGGCAGCCACCTCATCCGGCGTGCCGCGCCGTCCCATTGGCTGCAGAGACATTATGCGCCTGCTGCTTGCCACATCGACACTTTCTGAAGTGAGCGGCGTGTCGATCCAGCCAGGGGCGACTGCATTGATGCGGATCCCCGTTCGAGCGTACTCGATCGCAGCTGCCTTGGTCAGGCCGACCACTGCATGCTTGGCGGCGGTGTAAGCGGCAGCGGTCGGGAGTGCGACGGCGCCCAGAATGGACGCAGTGTTTACGATCGCGCCGCCGCCCTGCGCTGCCATCGCTGCAATCTCATACTTCATGCAGTAAAAAACGCCGTGCAGGTTCACATCCATGAGTGCGTGCCAGTTCTCAAGCGGATAGTCGGCAATCGGCCGGCGGATCCCGTGGACGCCGGCATTGTTGACAGCAAGATGCAGGCCTCCACAGGCCTTCACGGCAAACGATACCAGCTGTTCCACCGCGGCCGGATCGGCGACATTGGCCGCGATATCATGGGCCTTGCCTCCGCTCGAACGGATTTCGTCGGCGACCAGGCGCACGGCATTCGCATCAACATCCGCAGCGACGACTTCGGCGCCCTCGGCAGCGAGCTGGTGACACACTGCCGCACCAATTCCGGAACCCGCGCCCGTCACAAGCGCGACCTTGCCTGCGAAGTCTAGATCCATATGTGTTCATTCCTAACTTTGCCGTTCCGCGAACGCGCCGTCTTCGCAAGTCATTCTATGAAATGCACCCGAAGACCCGATCTTCCAACCGGACCAGCACAGCAACGCATAAGAATGGCGCTAACTTTAGACCCGATTCACGCAGTGCATCTAGGCCCTCTTTTGGAATATACAGCGCTTTCCGCCCAATTCGCGGGGAATGCAGGCAAGAAGCCCGAAGTTTATTGCAGCTTGGTGGGTAAGTGTTGTAAGTCTAACGGACGATTCGGGGCGTACCATTTTTCTCAGCAGGTAAGAATGGACAATCACCGCATTACACGGAGGTTCCTCCTCGTTGGCAGCCTTAGCCTATTGGCCGGGTGCAGTTCAAACTGGCAGCGCATTTCCTTTCCCTCCCTGTATGCCGGCATCCCCGGCGTCGATCCGCGCTATCGAAAACAACATGTTCGCTTCGACGGCAATGAGCCAGCCGGCACAATTCTTGTCGACACCAACCAACGCTACCTCTACGCCATCGAAGAGGGCGGATGGGCGATGCGCTATGGCATCGGTGTCGGCGAGGAGGGCCTGACGCTCAAGGGCCGCGCCGTTGTCGGGCGAAAGGCCGAGTGGCCAGCATGGACGCCGACGGCAAGCATGATCCGTCGCAAACCGGAACTGGCGCAATACGCCGGGGGCGTTTCCGGCGGCCCTCACAACCCGTTGGGGGCGTCCGCTCTATATCTTTATCGCAACGGGCAGGACACCAAGTTCCGTCTGCACGGCACCAACGCACCCTGGACAATCGGACACGCCGTTTCCAACGGCTGCATCCGGCTTACAAACGACGATATCGTTGATCTTTACGCGCGAACTCCGGTTGGAACGCAGGTATTGATCATTTGATCAAGAATCTATTTCCAAAAGGGAATAGAATAGGAGAGGCATACTTCGGAATATATTTGTGCTTTGATAACTATAATCCGACTCACGGGTGTGCTTTTTCTGAATTAGGACTAATTGGGACTTTGTCGCCAGGGATGTTGCCTTCGAATACCCATTCCGATCACAGAGGGAAGGAAATATTGATGAGCAGAATTCTAATCGTAACAGTTGCGTTGCTTTCCGTTGCTAGCCTCTCGGCTTGCGGAACAATCGGCAAAGGTAAGGGTAAAGCGCCGCCACCAGTGGCAGCGGAACCTGCGCCCGTTTACAAATAGTGGCTGACCTTGGTTCGGGGAGGGCCTCACGGTCCTCCCCGCCCTGTCTGATCGCGGCTGCGGTGGCAAGCCGCTCAAGATGGCCGCTTCAAGCGCTCATCTGAATTCAGGAGATATGGCGCAGTAATGACGCTCTCACTAGGTCGCATTCCGTTCGCCGTCATAACCGCCCTGGCGGTTACCGCGTGTCAATCGCAAGACAAAAGCCCGCAGCCACGCTATGTCTCAACCATTGCAGGCAGTCCAGCGCAACAACGCGATCAGGGCTATTTCATCGAATTCCGCTCCCGTTATGCGCTCAGTTACGGTCATACCTATGTGGTCTTTGGCCGCCTGAACGAGTCCGGAGCAATGGTCAATCCGGAAGTCGCGGGACTGGCTCCAGCAACAAGCGACACCGCTCCCTACGTGCTGGGGCATCTTTTGCCGGTACCTGCAGAAACGGGCGCAAGCGACGGTGATCTTGAGGAGCAATACAGGTCCGCGAGCTGGCGCGTCATGTTGACTGAAGCGCAATACCGCGACGTCGTCGCCAAAATCCGAAAGCTCAAAGCCAAAGCCCACTTCTGGCACGCGTCGCTCTATAACTGCAACGCTTTCGTGGCCGATATTGCCCGCTCCATGGGATATAAGACACCTGGTATCTGGCTGAGACCCCAACAGTTTGTCACAAGACTACGCGAGATGAATGGCGGCTGATCTGATAAGCCCCTGCGGCGCGACCAAAGGGAACTGCCGCTGTCAGCTTTAGGACGTCATCAGGCCGAAGCAACGCGACCAAGTCGCTTTCAAAGGCGATCAACGACCCGACGACGGCCGTGTTGGCGATCGACGAACTGCATCGCCTGCTGCGCGGCGCCGGAGGCCGCGATCTGCAGAATGAGAGCATCTGCGATCGACGGGCGCGCGTGCGCCTGATACTGCGAACACCAACTGGAAAGACTTTGTGTAATTGACCTGTCGCGAGGGCCGAGTACTCTCCCCGCGGCGGCTTTGGGCCATGATTGACATTGCTTAGTCCGCCAACAATCAGCACGTCGACGGGTTGGGCAGAGAGGCCAGTTGTCGCTGAGACCTGGACTCGAGGGGGCTTCGCCCATAGGAAACCGAAGCTTGCGGTTGTGCGGGGCTGTTTCCAAGGTCTCCTGTCAGAGCGATGCTTTAAGTGGCCATTTCAGCGGTTGCGTTTTTTCCACTCGCGATATGGTGCAAGCAACTGACCCGGAAATCGCTTTGCAATTTCTTCTCCGGTCAGGGCAATGCGCGCCAGCACCGCATCGCGTTCCCCGCCTTCAACACATTCGCTTGCAGCTTCCAGATCACTCATGACAGTAAAGACCTCGTCCTTTGTCATAGCCGCAAGTCGCGCAGCAAAATCTGCGACGGGAATGTTGTCGAAGTTCGTCATGGATCACCTCCAGCCTTCCTCACCCTAAAGCTTGATATCGGCTCGAAAGTTCCCGAGAGGTGGAAATCAGTAAGGCCTGGCTAGGTTTGCGTCCCTTTTGTTGCGAAAAATTCCTTCTCCATGCTGAGCGGGCAAGTATAACGCCGTAGCGACAACCAGCGCAGAAGGATCGGCAAGCGCGGCACGCCGAGATCTTTTTGACGGCCATTGCCCCTCCTTTTTCATCAGCGACCCTCCCTGTTCGCAAGCACGGTAATGCCCCCGTGGGCGAGTGCCGCCTTGCCAAGTTGGGGGGCCTCCTTGAAGTCCAGGAACCAAGCGTCGCCCCGTCGTCAGTGACAGTCGGATATGGTCACGAACCACCCTTCCAACAGGCAGCCTGCCAAAAACTAAACGCGAGCGCCGATGTCGAATTTTGGGATTTTATCCTTCTGACGCGCTTCTTTGTCCAAGGTCGTGGTCGCTCATCTGGTTTGTGCCAAAAACTTATAACAGCTATGCGCGCCTATCAGTGTTATAATTTTTTGCCAAGATCTTATAACCGCCCGCCGCTATGAGAGTCGCCGAGCGCGGCGGTGCGTCTGACACGGCGCGAGACGGCGCCATGCTGCTTAAACGCCGAAGTCTGGAAAGCGGGAAGCATGCGCGCATCCAATCTACATGCCTTGCATTCCACTGCAATGATCTGCCACTTGAGAGCCTTGGCTTTCAGGAGACTAAGCGCGTCGAGGGGCGGTGAGGAAGCTCGGTTTCAGGTCTGTTGTTTCGTGTTTGTTGGATCGGTGAGGAGGAGGGCCACGAGAACCCGGCCGTAAACCGTTCGCAACATCAGATTATCGACGGACAACAAATACAATGGAAAAATTGGGACCCAAAAAGCGACAACGGGGCCAGTATGTCGAGTAGAAACGGAAGAGCCCCGTCCCTCCTGCGGCTCTAATTCTTTGATGTCCGCGGGAACTTTCGAATGATCTGTTCGTTTCAAAATGCCAATGATCCAGATCCCTCCGGATCAAGGTAGGGCCCCATCAACGCACCCGGCGGAGGTGGGGCCTTTTTGCGAGGTTCTCCTTGATCCACGATCGCCTGATCGAGCGCCGTCACATGGGTCGTCGGTTCCCGGCGAGAAGAAGTCAGCGCCAAATGCGGCATGGGCGCCATGCGCTGCTTATCGCAGTTGCCGCAGTACCGGTCTGCCGATCGAGGGTGGGGGTCGTCGAGTAAAAATGGCTGCCGATTGCCTGGGAAAAAACGCATACACTAGACTTGGGGCAGATCCTTAAGAACCATCAGTCGGTTGCCGGGCAACAGCACGATGAACCTGTCCTGTTCGAGTGCATACAAGACCTCCATGATTTCATCCTGCGTAAATCCTGCCGCGGTCAACGGAACGCCGATATCGCGGGAGCGTAGACGATCGATCAATGCGATTTCGGTTTCCGCGAATCTATTCATAGTAGCTTGATAACGCTTTTAGGCGGAATCGTCTCAAATTCCAACTCGATGCGCCTCTATCCTCTAACCGCGGTCCTCGCAAGCAAATCGGCTTTTGAAGAAAGCCTGTGGTGGCGCGAAATATCACGTCGTTGTTCCGTGGAGCCACCTATTCGAATGCATTCAAGAGTAAGATCTCCTTGGTCGCGGGAACGCCAGTCCTCAAGAGATGCGGTACGTCAGTGGCCATCCTGTTAACCCCGAAGGTGGCCGTCCATTGGTCAATTCCAGTCAAAGCGAGGAAACAGACCAGGACAAGGCGATGATTAACAATCTCAGGCCGTAACAGGACCTCGCGCCGCGTACCGGGTCGCCGTTATGGCCTGCACGGCGAGAGCTTATAAGTCTCCAGGGTTTTGTTTTTCGCCCGCGCTCCTGCCGTCAGAACTCCGAGATCGTTCATCGAAACGCTCTTCCCCTTTGGCGAGCGGACTCCCTTTCTGGTTTTCGACTCGACGCTCTTCATTTTCCGCACTCTCCCGTAGACCTTGCGCCGATTCAGCGCCTTGTCGCTGGGCCGCGTCGCCTGCATCGCCATCTGGCAGTTCCGCGGACTTCGAGATTTGGTCTTCCGATACGACGTTGGCAATGGCCTCACGGCGAATCTTCTCTAAAATCTCGCTTACCTCATCTTCGTCCCATCCCGCTTCGACAGCGTCGGTCATGAAGTCGACATCGATGTCTTGAGCGGGGCCACTTCGCGCCTGTGCCGAAAGGGTCGATGAGAGGCATTGGTAACAGTCGGCCACCCGCTCCGCAGTGCCTTTTCCTGTCCTCGGGGATGAAATGTATGCCATGGTCCTAGCCTCCTTTGACCAATTGCTGGCTGGAAAAACCTAATGCCTCGGCAAATGTTCCGCAGACCGTATGTGATATCGGAGTTCGACCCGGGTCGAGGCATGGGCAGGAGAAAGACTGAGCGCTACGCGATCAAGACCGGGGTCGGCTACATGAGCCATCCTGAGGCCTGAAAACGGAGGCGTTGTTGGCATCGATCCATTCAAAGAAAAAAATAGGTGAGAGCGGCTATCAAAGGAAAATCGCCGAAATCTCCGACTTTTGCTGGATCACTTTGGTCTCGATCAGGCCGATCTCGAACATAGGGGCGTCATCTGGCGGGAATGGGTCTCAGTCCATTCAATGCTGCGTAGGGCCCGAATAAAGTCTCCTGCACGAGACCGTCGACGCAAGATGTCGTCAATAAATCAGCATCTTTATTAGCGCCTCGTAAGAATAGGGCTTGGGAAGAAAGGAGACGCCGCTGGCAAGATCGAAGGCGCCGAGCATCACGTGTCCTGAGGTCACGATCACCCTGGTTTGCGGAGCAGTCGCTCGAACCCGCTGGACAAGGACGAGCCCGTCAACCGAACCCGGCATGTTAATGTCTGTGAAGAGCGCATCAATTTCAGCACTCTGCAATAAGGCCATGGCTTCGTCGGCACTGCCAGCCTCCAACACCCTGAGGCCCACTCCCTCCAGTGCGTCAACCGTCGCGAAGCGAATAAGAGGGTCGTCCTCAACCACCAGAACAGTTTCTATCGGTGGCATTGAGCCGGTCGTTTCTGTTTTGGAAAGCAGGTCTCGCTCGGAGACTGCTTGGTTCCAATGCTCGCGATCCCGTCCGTCGGGACATCCTTCCTGCTGCCATATCTCGTGGGCTCGTCGGCTGATCCAGTTGTATGCATCTTGATCCATTTATGCCTCCAGGCCAGTCGTGAGAATGGCGGCTCTGTCGCTCCATGCAAATTTTGACCAATTTAGGCAGCCGTCCAATGATGAATGTTGAGGCTTCGGGCTGATCAACTTTTCCTCCTTTGAGCTCTGCCTGCCTAACGTTTGATTTGGCATTGGGTTTCCTCATCTCCTCAGATTGCCGACCCCTACACGGGGCAGCCATCGTTCATATCTTCACAAGGGTATACGCGAGATGGCCTTTGAAGGTTGGCAGGCGTGCGTTGGCGAACAACGATCACACCCTAATTAAAACAGCGGGTTCCGTGCCTGCCGCTGCAGACACATATGCTGGAGAATATTCGTGACGCCGGGGAGTTGTGCCCTTGTGATGGAAGATGAACCGATAATTGCGCTCGATCTCGAGGAAATTCTAGCCGAGGCAGGATTTGATGAGATCCGCGTGTTCAGTTCATGCACAGATGCCAACGGCTGGCTCGAGCTAAACACGCCTGAGGTAGGAATCCTCGACCCACAGGTGAGAGACGGTGTGTGCACGTCAGTGGCTAAGACCCTGGTGGAAAGAGCTGTACCGTTCGTTGTCTATTCTGGGCAATCGGCCGACCTGACGGAAGACGCAGCCGCGATCTTCAGCAAAGGCATTTTACTTCTCAAGCCGTGCCACCCAGACATGCTCTTGACTGCGCTCGCTAAAAGTGGGCTGCGCGCGGGCTAGGCGAGGGAGTCTCCTGGTACCTTCAAGCGCACAGGCGGGGGGCTCTCGCGCAGGTCGCGCACTCTCCCATGGACCCTCCAGGGAGGGACCACTAGGCGATCTGATCTTGCAGAACCGCCAGCCGTTAATCGGCGGAAGCCCCCGGCGTCGTCGACTAAGCGGAACGTCTTCGCCGGCGGAGGCGTTACTCACTTGTTCCCTGCAAATCTGGAGCACGAGAATGCGAGAGGCTACAAAAATCGGAAAGCGCTCTCCCGGCGAGCGCGGTAGTGAAACGACCTTTGGAAAGTCGATGGAGAGCAAGGCGCAGATCGAAGACGCCGACGTTAGAGCCAAAGGTGCCGCCGCCGAAACATTGAACATTTACAGATTGGTACCGAACACCACGCCAACCGACCCACGGTGGGGAAATTCGCCATCACACGGGGAAGTCGTCGTCGCCGCCCGCACGGCGGGTGATGCACGCATCGTCGCAGCGGGGCGAGAACTGGACTTCATGGAAATAGATGCGGCACCCGCAGAGGATGTCAGCACATCATCCGCCAGCGCATTCCGATCGGAAAAGCTCTATTCGGTCGTGGAACTGGAGAGAGGTCGGACCGATTTGTCCAGGGGTGTTCTCTCGGGAGAGGTTTCGGTGGGCAACATAAAGCCGACACAGGTGTGAACGCTCGCTCGGCCAAAGCCGTATCAGCAAAGGTGAGAGCGCATAATGCTCGCGAGCCGACCGGTGATCCGGTTGGCCTCTGGTGACCCAAATTTTCGCGCATCGGATTCGCTCCTCCGGCCTGGCAGGAAGCAGGTGAACCGGGCACCCAGATCCTCTGGAACTTTCGATCGGATGTGGGGTTGGCTGCGGGAGGAACGGAGCCAACTCAATGAGTGGGCAACTCTTTCAGACTTTGGCGGATTGGCTGTGAAGGCGGCGTGAATGACCAAGGTGGATGTAGAATTTGGCCTCTCGCTCAAAGTAGAGCCGATGGAAGCAAGGCCAGCGGCCGAATTACCGGGCGAGGAAGGTTGGCAATACGAACCAAAATGGGATGGTTTCCGTTGCCTGGCATTCAAGCGCGGTAGCAACGTAGATCTAAGAGCAAAGTCGGGAAAGTCTCTTGCAAGGTACTTTCCGGAGGTGGTCGCCTTTCTGTCCGAACTGTCGGTGCAACGGTTCGTTATTGATGGTGAACTGGTGATCGAGATTGATGGAAGCCTCTCGTTCGACGCTTTACAAATGAGGTTGCATCCCGCCAAGAGCCGCGTCCAAAAGCTATCACTCGAAACCCCCGCAAGGCTCGTGGTTTTCGATATGTTGGTGAATCCGGATGGAACGCCCATTCTTGACAAGGATTTGCTTGAACGCCGCGCGGCGCTTGAGGACTTTGCACAAGACGCAACAAACCGCGATCGCCTCATGCTATCGCCCACCACGCGCGATATCGCCCAGGCCGCCGATTGGCTGTCAGCCTCTGGGGGCGACACCGATGGTGTCGTTTGCAAACGGGTGGACGGACGATACATGCCCGGCGAGCGGGCGATGGTCAAAGTGAAGCGGCTGCGCACGGCCGACTGCGTCGTAGCGGGCTTCCGATATGAGATCGACAGCGAACTGGTTGGCTCTCTGCTGCTCGGCCTCTACAACGAGAAGGGTGAGCTTGACCACGTAGGTTTCACGTCGACAATCAGCGACAAGGAAAGGCCCGAACTGACGTCGAGGTTAGAAGCATTGCGAGGAGGATCGGGATTTACTGGCAAGGCGCCGGGCGGGCCAAGTCGATGGAGCACGAAGCGCTCGAAAAATTGGGAGCCTCTCCGGCCGGAACTTGTCGTTGAGGTCCGTTTCGACCATGTGACGGGTCGTCGTTTCAGGCATGGCACCAAGCTTCTTCGATGGCGCCCGGACAAGAAGGCATCGCAATGTGACTACCGACAGATGGACAGGTGAGGGTGTCGGCTCCGTGAGCAACACCTCCGCCTTACCTGGCACGATCATGCGGCCGAGCGGCAGCCAGGTCCAACCCACACACGCCCTTATCGTGAGGGTGCGAGACAACTCTCAATTCCACCTCGGGCGGGCGAAAGGCTTCGCTCAGTGGAGCGCACGTCTGTACGGGTGGCGATTGATGCGATGATCTACTTCACGAGCCATACGCCTTTTGGCAATTCTCGCGTGCTGCGCATCGACCGCCACCCATTTGCAAATATTCAGGACCACGATACGGCTCTGGTTTCGAACTGGGACAAGATAGTTTCGCCAGAAGATGTTGTTTGGCATCTTGGAGATTTCGCAGGGAGGCGAACCGCCCTTGCCCAGCAGCTCCTGTCCCAGCTCAACGGTAGAAAGCAACTTATCATTGGCAACAATGATCCCGCTGAAACCACGTTCGCGAACGGAGGGGGCAAGCGCCGAGCACTACGTAGGATTGAACGCCACAGGTGAACTTTTAATCCTCTGCCACTATCCATTTCGCAGCTGGAACCAGATGGGCAAGCGATCGATCAATCTCAACGGTCATTCGCACGCGAAGCTAAAGCCGATGCTGCGCCGGTTTGATGTCGGTGTCGATCCACGTGCTCTTCGCCCCACAACTCTCGCGCAGATACTGGCGAAAGCCCGTGGTCCATCCCAGCGAAAGGAGGTAGCCAATGCAGGGTGATCTGTTCGGTGACCTGCCATCAAGTCTGCCCGAAGGTTTTAGGTATCGCCGAGACGCCGTCCCACAGGATATGCAGGATGAGCTTTTACGCGAGATCCCCAAGCTGCTGTTCAAAGCATTCGACTTCCATGGCTTCGAAGGTAAGCGGCGCGTGGTTTCATTCGGCTGGAAATATGATTTCGATACAGCCGCGGTAAGGAAAGCAGACGACCTACCCAGCTTCCTGCTTCCGTTGCGAGAGCTTTCGGCCGAATTCGCCGGCCTTTCGTCCGACCGATTGCAGCAAGCCCTGATCAGCGAATACGGTATCGGCGCGCCGATCGGCTGGCACCGCGATAAGGCTGTATTCGGCGTGGTCGTGGGCATCTCACTCCTATCGCCCTGCACCTTCCGCCTTCGGCGGCGGATCGACGATAGTTGGGAGCGGGTCTCAATAATCGTCGAGCCCGGATCAATCTATTTGCTTTCTGGCATCGCAAGAACGGTCTGGGAGCATTCAATCCCGCCGGTTGATCGGTTGCGCTATTCGATCACATTTAGGGAGCTAATCGGTAAGATATGAAGATATAAAGCTGCGGCTGGAGCGGAGGACGCTTATCGCGAGCCCGCTGAGGAGCAATGCGCCGCACTCGACTTCCTTGCGTGGGGCGTTTTGCAACGGCATTCTCCTCGCTGTCTGCATCAACGTGCGCTCGTCCGCTGTGCCGACTATAGGGATGACACGCGGTAAAATCCTGCTGGTAATTCCTGCATCGAGAGGAGGGCAAAAGGTCAAAAACCGTTGGAAAATCAAATCAGTGCATTTCGGCCGACGCAACTGCCGTTGGCGACCTGTCATGCTCAGTCTCGATGCAACCTGGCCCGGCGTGGCAGTCCTGAACGCGGCTGTAGAGGGGTATTTTCCTGGCTCTTCTTACTGTGGGAAGTTTGACAGTGATCATCGGAATTACTCGTAGTTAGGAAACGTTGTGCATCATTTTCGCCAACGATATTGAAGATCGGCGATTAAGAAGCCGCAACGCCCGACTTGGGCCCGGCGGTTCCGCTTCGGGATAACCTTCATGTCAATTTGGCGCTCCACCTTCTCCCATTGCAAGCGAGGCCCTGGTTGGCTACCACGCTGGTTTAGACTTTGTACCGACCCGAGCTTCGGCCGAAGCGAAGCTCCAGCATCAAACCTATAAGCCAGCCTCTCACGTCAGAACTTTTGCGGAAATCATCGACGTGCCCGATTGCGTACTCAAGTGTTTGTTCTGACAGTGCAGTTGCTGCCCTTGGTGAGGCAGTCAGGCTACGCGCCCACGCCGCTAACTCGGGTAGAAAGTCCTGAACTTCCGTCTTGCCGCTCGGCAGCGGCGAATACTCCAGAGCGCGGCAAGTCTCCGTGAGACGGAGCTCGAGCTCCCACGATCTTCGTGTGCCGCTCATGAACAGGTCAAGGGCATGCCGCGCCAGACACTCGCCTTCTTCACTTCGACGGTCGATGTTCCGCGCGTTGACGACATTTTCCAAGGCCGTGCAAATAACGATAAAATCATCAGGAAGGACATACCCGGATTGACCCGCCATAGCGCAATCTCCTCCAGTTGGGGCGAAAGCTCTTATGATCTTCCAGGCGCCGGAGCCCTATTCTTCGCACGGCGATGGGCGGAAGTATGCTCCTAGGGGAGGCGAATGGCTATCAGAATGCGAACGCAGCACGGTGAATCGTAGCAGTTCGAGGACTACCTGCGTGGCAGTTCGACGACCGTTATTAAACGCCGGAAATAGCTGGTCTTTGCCTGCGAGCCTCCGAGATTAGGAGATTCGCAGACAGCAAATTCTTGCGATGGCCGGACGATCTAGATCGTGCATCGCTGCGTGTAGGGGCGCGCCACACACCGGGGGCAGTGCGCAGAGCGTGACGTCGAAACTGCTAGCGGCTACTTCTGGGAACCTCTTCGTCGAACCTTGAATTTTCACGCTCGGGATCATCTTCGAGGATCTCCTCCTCTGTATCGTCCGGCAGGGCTTCGTCGGGTTCAATGTTGGCCTCATCACGGCTAGGAACGGGCTGAACTCGGCGCTGAGACGACGGTTCGTCGGTATCTTGGGAGGCTCCGGACAAGTCCGGCAACGGAATTGGCTCCAGATCCATTTCTGGCGGCCGTGGTTTTGAGATCGGCTTCGGCATCGGTTCGCCGCTGCCCTTTTTATCTTTCGGATCGCTCATTGTTCGGCTCCTTTTCAACGCGAAGGGAACCGGCATTCATCAGTTATGTTCCACACCATCTATAATTCCAACTATAATTCCAAGCTCGTCGGAGCGATTGGCCAGACTACGACACCGCGCGGCGGCGCTCTGCCGGCCGCTGTCGCGCTCTCCCTCAGGATCGGTTTTAACTATGCAGACGGGAAACCTTAATCAGTCTTATGGTCGAATTCTTAGCGTGGTGCAGCGGCGCCGCAATCCATCTTCCCGGGCCCTGCGACGGCTCGCCATCCTCTATGCCTTGCGGGGGATTCTGCTGTCGTGCCGCGTCCATAGCCCCTTCGTCAGCTCGGCTTGTTGGATCTTTTTCCAGCATGCCGAGAACCAGGTCATCGATGGTTGCAGAAACCATCAGCCCGCGGCCACAGCGATCCATTGGGACGTGACCGAGACGCAATCGATCATCAGATCATCAACCTCGCCCCGATGTCGACCCCGTCTAGCTCATCAACGCGGGCACCAGCGATGTGGATGGAGATGTGTTGCACATCGTTGACGGTAGCGTGAGCTTGGACAGCGGTGCAAGCCTGCCACCCTACATCGCGATCGTTGGGGATACGATTGAGCCGTGCACTTGATGATCTCTCGAGTGATGGCCAAGACGGGAACGATCCGCCGCCAGCTGTCGCAATTCGGCTGGGCCGTCATTTTCCTGCTTTTTGGTGTGCTTGGTGGCCGGGCCTTGTTCGCTCCGCTCCGTGGCGCGATGGTGGCCAACGGCGTCGTCAAGGTGCCGAGGCCCGAATGTGATCAATCCCTGTCGCTCTAGAAAATGCGCGGCTCGTCACCGCGAGCAAAGGCACCGCAAAAATCGATCCTTCGATCATCCCGCGAAGCATTGGGTTGACGTGAGGTCACGATAAGCCTCCGTAATAAAAGATGCCCCTTAAGTCGTTCGGATTCTGAAAGCGCTTGCGAACTAGACGACGTCGCAACGTGCGTGATTTGCGTCGCCCAGTGTGTTTCTCCCGGTTCGCGACCGCGTATTCACGAAACTTCCAGCCGTCGAAGGCGTTCTCGTTGCGTTGATATAAAAATCAGGAGACTGGCAGCGCCGCACCTCCTGCTATGGAAGGCTCCGCAAGACATATGGCCGACAATCTCTCGAAATACCGGGCAAAGCGCGATTTTCAAAAGACACGCGAACCGAGCGGCGAGGCAAACGTCAAGCCGTCGAACCGGCGACGGTTCGTGATTCAAAAGCACGATGCGAGTCGGCTTCATTATGACCTCAGGCTCGAACTTGATGGTGTCTTCAAGTCATGGGCGGTGACCAAGGGGCCGTCGCTTGATCCGCATGACAAGCGGCTGGCCGTTGAAGTCGAGGATCATCCGCTCGACTACGGCGACTTCGAAGGCACCATTCCCCAAGGTCAATATGGCGGCGGCACAGTGATGCTATGGGACCGCGGCTATTGGGAGCCGGAGGGCAATACGTCCCCGGGTGAAGCGTTGAGGAAGGGTGAGTTCAAATTCAGCGTTCAAGGCAAACGCCTGCATGGCAGCTTCGTCCTCGTCAGGATGCGCAACGAGCGCGACGGCGGCAGGCGGACGAATTGGCTTTTGATCAAGCACCATGATGACCATGCGGTTGAGGCGAACGGCTCGGCTATCCTGGAGGAGAACGAAACCTCGATCGCCTCGGGCCGCAGCATGCAGCAAATCGCAGAGGGCAAAGGCCGCAGTCCGCGACCGTTCATGATCGCGAATGCGGATGCCAAGGCAGATGCCGTCTGGGACAGCAAGCAAGGGCTCGCGGCGACCCAGCGCAAGAAGCGATCGCGCACGGGTGCCCCAACCTCTACCGCTGTCGATCTGCCAGAATTTGTCGATCCGCAGCTTTGCGACAAGCTTGCTCGGCCGCCCGCTGGCAATGGCTGGCTGCATGAGATCAAGTTCGACGGCTACAGGATTCAGATGCGCGTGGCAGATGGAGCGGTGACGCTTAAGACACGAAAGGGGTTAGACTGGACCGCGAAATACCCTGAACTCGCAAGAGGCGCTTCCAACCTGCCCGATTGCATCATCGATGGCGAGATCTGTGCGCTTGACGAGAGTGGCGCGCCGAATTTCGCCGCACTCCAGGCCGCCCTGTCGGAAGGCAAAACCGGCAATCTGGTCTACTTCGCATTCGACCTGCTGTTCGGTGGCGGCGAGGACTTGCGGTCGATGAGGCTGGTCGAGCGCAAGCACCGTCTGAAAAAACTGCTTGCACAAGCGAGCGACGATCCCCGTATCCGTTATGTTGAACATTTCGAGTCGGGTGGCGAGGCGGTGCTGCGGTCCGCCTGCAAGCTGCATCTGGAGGGTGTCATCTCCAAGCAGGTTGACGCACCCTATCAATCGGGCCGCACCGACACCTGGGCGAAGTCGAAATGCCGGGCTGGCCATGAGGTCGTGATCGGCGGGTACGCCAAGACCAACGGCAAGTTCCGCTCACTCCTGGTTGGCGTCTACCGTGGCCATCACTTCGTCTATGTCGGCCGTGTCGGAACCGGCTACGGTGCCAGGAAAATCGAAATGCTGCTTCCGAAACTGAAGGCGCTCGAGACCACCCGATCGCCATTCGTCGGTGAAGGTGCTCCAAAAAAGCAAGCCGAAGTCGTATGGCTCAAGCCGGCGCTTGTCGCCGAAATCGAATTCGAAGGGTGGACCGCGGACGGTCTGGTCAGACAGGCAGCCTTTAAGGGGCTACGTGAGGACAAGCCGGCGAAAGAAGTTGAGACCGAAAAGCCGGCTTCCCCCACCCAGATTGACGCTGCTGAACCTGCCGCGTTGGCCAAACAAAAACCTGCCCACCGCAAAGCCGCCAAGGCGGAGGTCATGGGCGTGCTTATCTCCAGTCCGGACAAGCCCCTCTGGCCGGATGCCGGAGACGGTGAACCTGTAACCAAGGAAGAGTTGGCGCGTTATCACGAAGCCGTCGGCGTCTGGCTTATCGAGCATATCAAAGGCCGGCCGTGCTCTATCATCCGGGCGCCGGACGGGATAGGCGGAGATCAGTTCTTCCAGCGCCATGCCATGCCCGGCACCTCTAATCTACTCGAACTGGTAAAGATCTTCGGAGACAAGAAGCCTTATCTGCAGATCGATCGGATCGAGGGGCTCGCGGCGATCGCCCAGATCGGCGGCGTAGAACTGCATCCGTGGAATTGCATGCCCGGCAAACCGGAAGTGCCTGGCCGGCTGGTGTTTGACCTTGATCCGGGTCCCGACGTGCCCTTTGCAAGGGTAGTGGCGGCGGCGCGGGAAATGCGCGAGCGCCTTGACGAATTCGGGCTTGTCAGTTTTTGCAAGACGACGGGCGGCAAGGGGCTGCATGTCGTGACCCCGCTCAAGGCGAACAAACGCAAACCGCTGGCTTGGGCAGAAGCGAAAGGTTTCGCACATGACGTCTGCCAGCAGATGGCCAGCGACAATCCGGATCTCTATCTTATCAAGATGACCAAGCGCCTAAGAGGCGGCCGGATTTTTCTTGATTATCTTCGCAACGATCGCATGGCCACCGCCGTGGCGCCGCTTTCGCCGCGGGCACGACCCGGCGCAACCGTTTCGATGCCGCTGACGTGGGCGCAGGTGAAGTCCGATCTCAATCCGAAGCGATTCACGGTTCGCAGCGTCCCGCGGCTGCTTGCCAGAACCTCCGCTTGGCATGACTATTGTGATGGCGAACGGCCACTTGAGCAGGCGATCAGGCGCCTCGGAAAAGGGCAACCCTCAGCGTGAGCTCGCAACGAAGATTCCAGGCGATGTCATATGGACGAAGCAACAAAGGAAACAGTCGAACCGCCTCCGCGCGAGGGGACAACGACCGAACTACCGCATGACCGGACGACGGTAGAGCGGTTTCGGAAGGCGTTTCCGCGCGCCGGGTGGAGCGACACACTTAATGCCTGGTTTGTGCCCGGGTGCATGGCCGAGAAGCGCATCGGCCGCTGGCTGGCGAATTGGAGGCTGAAGCGGACAGATATGCCGACGAGAAGGGAAGGGACGCCTTTGCATTCGAGCCTATCGAAAGGCGCTACCTTGAAGCGGCGCCAGCGACCTTCGAGATCCGGACATCCTTCTCCCGCACCGTCGTCGATGAAGTCCGCGAAATCCCGCACGCACGCCGGGACGCCGATCGCCGCCTCTGGACTGTGCCCTATAGCTCATTTGAAAAACTGCGGCAGCGCTGGCCATCGATCGAGGCAGCCGCCGTGCGGAGCGAGCCGGAAACCCGCCGCGCAAGGCGCGAAGCGATCAAGGGGACAGAGGAAGACCATGCCTTCAAAGCGAGGGCGAGCGAGCGTCGGCGAAAGCGATATCCGGTCCGCGCGGACGATCCGCCGCCCTTCGACCGTGCGATCGCCACACATATCGGGGTTGTATTCTTCACCAGGACCGACGGCGAACTCGCGGAGCCAGCGACGGTCAGCGCGTTCTACTTTGCTGCAGAGGCTGGAGAGGATTATGTCTGGGCGTCCTGGCGATCGGGCTCGCTGGAAGAGTTGGTCACCACTTGGCCGGCACGCACGCCAGCAGATCAGGCAGAAATCAGACGCGGCTGGTGGAAGCCGTCTCTTGAGGAACTGCGGATTGCACGGCGCGACGCCAAATCCAAGCGGCGGGCCAAAGAACGCAGGAAAAACGACGACCCATCCGGTGGGAGGACAGCAGATAGTGCTTGACGAATTTCGAGGCTTGTCTCCGATCGAGCCACGGACACTCGTCGGCCTTTGGAAAGGGCGCGGCGTACCGGCGGGACATCCGTTCGACGGCGTGTTGGAAAATCTTGGCTGGTTCGGCAAGCGGTTCACACCCAACATGCGCGCCGACGCGTTGTTGTTTCGGTTCGGCGACCATCGGCTGACCGCCCTCGATCCGAAACTGATACCGCTTCGCGTGGCGCTGCGCTTCCATAAATTTGGGCGGACGCGGATGGCGCAAAACTTGTTTTCTTGTCTTGAGCGGCGACTGCGGGCAACGGGACCGGTCGCTTCTCTGAAAACCATGCCGTTTGGTGGCGTAGAAAGTGCGGCTATGGTTTACGACGACCAGCCCATCGTCGACTATTTTCGGCGAGTCGATGATCGTAGGGTCATGGGTGCGATGACCATCAGGGGCGACGAACGGATCTACTTTTTCGAACTTGAGCGCGTCGACGAAACTTGAAAGCCGCTCACCCCTCGGTTCATCAACTGTTTCAATGAAGCCCTACCGGGCAGGGCAATGCCCCATCAACGCTCATCGGAGGCAAGAGCTTCTCGCCTTTCTCAAAAGCGCGGTATACCTTCCTCGTTCCCCCATCTATTGTGGCGAGATTTAGTAACCGCGCGACGTCCCGGCTCGGGCTGTGACACGAAACGCAGCAATTTCAATGTCTATCGAACGCTCGGCGGCTTGATGTGATAAGCGGTCCGGATCACTAGCCAGACAAGCTCAAGCATCCAACGTCCGAGCTTGGACACGGAAAGCCGAGCGTGGTCAAACGCGAATGCTTGGCTCGAAGGGGTGTGCGCTAATAGGTCGACAAGATGCGGTTGTTCAACACGCCGTTGTAGGTCTTTTTGGTAGAAACTTTGTTCTCCAGCGAGTCGAGGATTTCCTCGCAAAAGTCGACATCGCACAGTTCACGAATGGTCTGGAGGCCCCCAGGCGTGAAAACATTTATTTCGAGCAGCTTGTCGCCGACGATGTCGAGGCCGACCAGGAACATGCCATCTTCAACGAGCTTCGGGCGCAGAGTCTCGGCGATAGCCAACATTTCCTTTGTCACATTCGCTCGTTTTGGTGTCCCACGCGCATGAAGGTTGGAACGCACGTCTCCCCTCGCGGGAACGCGCCTGAATGCAGCGTACACGGTTCCGCGCTTTAACGGTCGTCCGTTCATGAGAAACATTCTGGTGTCACCATCCGACGCTTTTGGAAGGTAAGACTGCGCGATAAGATAACCGACCTCGCCGACCGCATCGATGATCTGGTTGAGGTTGGATTCTGTGCTGCTTGCGACCCGGAAAACGTTCTTGCCGCCCGATCCTTGGAGCGGTTTGATAATCACACCGTCTGAATGGTTGTCGATAAACGACCTGATCTCCTCAATATCCTTGGAAATCAGAGTTGTTGGACGGACGATAGCCGGGAAGTCCTGGAAATAGAGCTTGTCTTGAGCCAAGGCCAGGCCGCATGGGTCATTGACGACGATCGTGCCTCTTTCTGCCGCGAGCCGACCAAAGTTTGCACCGGCATGCGCGGCCCAGGGACGGCTATCGGCATCCAGCGCCGGATCGTTCCGTAAGAACAGGACGTCCACCTCTTCAACGTTGATGAGGGTTCGTTCCTGCTCAGGTCCGGTTAGAGCACGGAGAAGCGTTTCGGGCTTCTTGGGTCGGGCATCGCCAAACTGTGCGGTACGGATCATCAATGCGTCGTCGGGGCTCAAAATGAAATCGCCCGGAGTGATGTAACGAACGTCATGGCCGCGAGCGAGGGCGGCAAGTGCCAGCGCTGTTGTCGTATAGGAAGGCTTTTCGGTTTCAATCGCGTTGACGAGGAAGGCGATGCGCATAGGAACTCCTGGCTTGAGACAGGGATGAGCCGACGGCAGGGATTATTTATCGCCAGTAGCCCCACTTGCGATCGACCGATGAGCTTCCCAATACGTACCCGATGGTGAATGCCAGGGCCCCTATAAGTACTGCCAGAGTGGATGCGGTTTGAGGATGTTGTGCTGCCGCAGTAGCGACCGCGCTTGTCTCTCGCTTCACTGCATCAGTGGCTGTCTGAGCAACTTTGCGAAAGCCCGCGAGAGGTTCTTCCGGAGTACCGGTAAAGCCCGCCTTTAAATTGTCGTCCTTGGCCATTGCATGTCTCTCCTGCCGATTTTGGAGGAGAAACGGAGGACGGCGCCTTCGGTTCCGAAGTGCCATGAAGAAAGCCTTCCTGATCAATGTTTTGGCGCCCGCGAAGGAGCCGGATCCTCGCCTCTCAAAATCTCGAGGAAAAGCCCTGATGGCGATCGCGCTGTATCCGGCCGCCAGAAATTTCAACTCATAGAGATGGCGCCAAGCAAGTGAGACAAATATCCACGCGACCGCCCGTAAACTGGGGGTTGCCAGATCGACCACCAGCACTGTCTTGGGGAGCCTTGGACAGCAGTTTATTTTCCGGCCTTCCTCGTCGATTTCGCGGTTGTCGCCTACTGAGCCCTGGACTTTGTCAGTGCCAAAGGCCGGTCTGGACCATGAAGGGACCGATGCTATAACTCTCCTTTCTGAGGGCCAGAAGGGGAATTCGGCCACGGCGTGCTCGCTTGTGCAGGTTTCGATTGTAAAATCTGGAAGTGGTCAGCTCAGCCTTGGTTTTCAGTTGCGCGTGGATTGCATGACGCTGGCGTGGCCGGGCAGGTGAGGGAGGGATGCTTCATCGCGAATGCTGCGAACCTCGACCAAAAGGGGCCCCCCGATATCCCTCCCGGCTTGTTTTTCCGCACCTACCGTCCGGTAGATCGCTGACGTTAATTGGCCGCCTTCAGGTAGTCAGGGTTCGTGAAAACTCGAGCCTACCAGGGGCTTGGCCCAGAGGCTGCATGACCTGGCGTAGCTCCGGCTATTTCAAGAGCTGGGATTGGGCCGCCGCCGGCTTTGGCCTTCTGCTCGGTAAACCATGCCATGGCTACATGCTGTAAACGCACTGAAGATGTGACTGGCGTTTCGGTGTATTCTCATGCGTCGTTGCTCGGGCTTGAGCAGCCTCGTGTCCGCGCTTTGCGCGAACCCGGCACTCATTTCGGATCCGATTTTCGAACGCTACCGTCTCCGCATTGAAGGTTCGATGCGGGGAGTTGGCGCACCCGCAACTCACGTTTCAAACACCGAGGCCCGCTTGCGGGCCTCGCCTGCAGCCCAAATCAACAACGCGCGCTCTATTTTACTTGCATCAAGTGCTTTAGTAAGACTAAAGTTTTCTCAGGCTGGCGCAGTGCGGAAAGACAACATGAGCTTCAATGATAGGGAGGCGCAACAGGAGGCCCCTGAGCGATCCTCTCTTTTTCCTCCTGCTATTTCACTCGGGCGTGCGCTTCGAGAGCGGCGCAAGGAGATCGGCAAGACGATGCGGCAGGTTGCGCGCGAGGCTGGCCTCAGTGAGGGCTTTGTCAGTCAAGTAGAGCGGGGTCTTTCGACGCCCTCCTTGATCTCGCTTTGCAACCTCGCCTCGAGTTTGGAGGCCAGTGTTGAGGCCTTTCTGCCGCAAGCGCCGCAGCGTACCCACTCCGTGGTCTCGCATGCCAGCGAGCGCCACAACTACACTCTCGAGGCGGAAGAGCGGGTGTACCAACTATTGCAGCGCGGTTTTCCCGGGGCGCTTCTAAACAGCTGTATCACGCACATGCCTCCCGGATACGTCTCGGATGTGACACGCCACGAGGGCGAAGACTTCCTCTATCTCATCGAGGGCGAGATGCTCTACGAGGTCGGCGACCGCAAATATCTACTCACGGCCGGGGACACGTTGCATTTTCTCGCATCGTTGCCGCACCGTGCACGCAATGTCGGTCCCGGCGAGGCGCGGGAACTTTGGGTTGGTACAACGCGGATCATACCGGAGCGCTGATCGGGGAGAATAGTGGTCAGCATTCAAAATTGTCACGAGGCCGATTGACAACCGCCCCTCTTGAACTTTAGCCTGACTAAAGTTCAAGAGGGGCGGGAGCGGTGGAGGCCGCTCGATTGGGCGCATAGCTTGGCCGGTGCGGGAACCTTCACAGGACCGGACCGTAAAAGCGGAAGGCTTTTCAAACAACGCAACGTGGGAGCGGGCGGACGCGGGTGAAACCTGCACGCCTGAAGGAGGAAAAATGCGCGCAAAAAAACTGATCAACGGGGTTGCCCTCGTGCTGGCATTGGCGGCTGGCCAAGCCCTGGCCGAAACGCCGAAGAACACGCTCGTCGTCGCCGATGCCATCGACGATATCATCACACTTGATCCGGGCGAGGTGTCGGAGGTTGGCGGCGTGCTTGCGGCAAATCAGATCTACCAGCCGCTTCTGACTGCAGCGACCGACGGTTCCAGCAAGATCATCGGTGTGCTCGCCGAAAGCTGGACGGCGTCGCCGGACGGCAAGAGCCATACCTTCAAGATGCGTCCGGGCCTGAAGTTTGCCTCCGGCAACCCGGTGACGGCGAGGGATGCGGAATATTCGCTGCGCCGCGTCGTGCAAATGAAGTCGCGCTCTGCCTTCATCCTCACCCAGTTCGGTTTCACGCCTGAGAACGTCAAGGATCGCATCAAGGCGACTGACGACATGACGCTGGTCATCGAGATCGGTGACACCTATGCGCCGTCATTCCTCTACTACTGTCTGTCCTCCTATGTCGGCGGCATCGTCGATTCCAAGCTGGTGCAGGAGCATGAGCTCAATGGCGACTTCGGCAATGCCTGGCTGAAGGCTGAGAACTCCGCCGGTTCCGGCCCGTACGTGCTGACGCGCTGGGAGCCCAAGCAGTCGATCATGTTGACCCGCAACCCTAACTATACCGGCGAGACTGGAGGCCTGGAGCGGATCTTCCTCCAGCACATTCCCGAAAGCGCCACGCAACGCCTGTTGCTCGAAAAGGGCGACATCGACATCGCCAACAAACTCGGACCGGATGATTTCGGCGCAATCGAGAAGAACCCGGACGTCGGCTTTGTCGACGGACGTTCTGGAACCATCTACTACATGGGCCTGAACGTCAGGAACGAGTTCCTGGCCAAACCTAAGGTCGTGCAGGCGCTGAAGTATCTGGTCGACTACCAAGGCATCGCCGACACAATCTCGCGCGGCACGGTGGAAGTCCACCAGACGCTGGTGCCGAAGGGCTTCCTCGGAGAAATCGACTACAATCCGTACAAGCTCGATATCGAGAAGGCCAAGGCGCTGTTGGGCGAGGCTGGAATTTCGGGTGAGTTAACGCTGGATACCGTTGTCTGGAATACGCCGCCCTACACGGATTTCGCCCAGGCGGTCCAGGCGACCATGGCGCAGGCCGGCATCAAGCTGAACCTTGAAGTGGTCGACGGTCAGCAGTGGCTGGAACGTTATCGCTCGTCAAATCTCGACATCTGGCTCGGCCTGTGGGGCCCGGACTATCCCGACCCGCACTCCAACGCCAAAGCCTTTGCCGTGAACAAGCAGGACGCACCGGACGGTTCCGCCGGCCTTGCCGATCGATTTGGCTGGAATGCTGGAAGCCTGTCCCAGGATGCGATGGCGGCCGTACGCGAACAGGATACGGACAAGCGACGGGCGACGTATGAAACCCTCCAGAAGGCCCACACCGACACTTCGCCCTTTGTCTACATGTTCCAGCAGGTCCGAAAGGTCGGCGTGCGCAGTTCGGTCAAGGGTGTCGTCCTCGGGCAGACCTTCGCCGACGACCGCTACTGGAACGTAACCAAGTAGCCGTCCGAACCATGCTTCGGACGCGAACGGAGCCCCGGCACCGGTCGCGTCCGAGGTCAATCCCGGTAAAGCAAACGGAGTGGTTCGTGCCGGCAGTTCTCATCAACCGGGTTCTCGGTGTCACCGGTCGGATCCTCACGCTTCTCCTCACCGTGGGCATCACGCTCATTGGCCTGGTGGCACTCACCTTTTGTATCGGCCGCGTTGTACCGATCGATCCGGTCCTGTCGGTGGTCGGACAGAAGGCGAGCGAGGAGGTCTATCAGCGCGTCTTCCTCGAAATGGGCCTCGACAAGCCGCTCTGGCAGCAGTTTATAGCCTATGCCGGAAAGCTCCTGCAGGGCGACTTTGGCACGTCTTTCGTCACCAACCGACCCGTGCTCTTAGACCTCTCCGGCTTCTTTCCCGCAACCTTGGAGCTTGCGACGCTCGGCCTTCTGGCTGGCACGCTCATCGGCGTGCCGGCGGGCGTGGCGGCTGCCTACTGGCACGACAGATGGCCCGACTACGTGATCCGCTTCGTCGGCCTCATCGGCTATTCCGTGCCAATCTTCTGGCTTGGACTGGTCGGTCTCTTCGTCTTTTATTCCCGGCTCGACTGGGTGTCTGGTCCTGGCCAGATCGACGTCTTCTACCAGGGCATCGTCAAATCGGTAACCGGTTCGCTGTTGATCGACTCGTTACTGTCAGGCGAGTGGGAAGTCTTCGGAAATGCCTTGAGCCATATCGTGCTGCCGGCAGCGCTGCTCGGCTATTATAGCCTCGCCTACATCTCGCGCATGACGCGCTCGATGATGCTCGACCAGCTCTCGCGCGAGTACGTGCTGACGGCCCGCCTGAAGGGGGCGACCGAATATCGCGCGGTGATGCTGCATGCACTGCGCAATGCCGCCATTCCGCTCGTCACGGTGATCGCACTTTCCTATGGCGGTCTCCTGGAAGGCTCCGTGCTTGTCGAGACCGTCTTCGCTTGGCCGGGCATCGGCAACTACATAGCCTCATCGCTCTTTAGGGCCGACATCAACGCCGTGCTCGGCGGCACGGTACTGGTTGGCGCCGTGTTCATTCTGCTCAACATGATCTCGGACGTCGTCTACCAGATGCTCGATCCGCGCTCCAACCTTCGCCGCCGGTAGGAGGCTGCCATGACCGCAACAAACCTCACCCACACCAACAGCCGCCGCCAGCTCAGGCGCGCGCGCCTCGGCGAATTGCAGCGATTTTCTCGCCGCTTCGCCCGCAATCCGCTCGGCATGATCGGCCTTGCCATTCTTGGCCTGCTCGTGCTGAGCGCCGTCGTCGCGCCAGCTCTCGCGCCGCATGATCCTTACCTGCCCGATCTCGCTCGTCGTCTTTCGCCACCGAGCGGGGAAAACTGGCTCGGCACCGACGAACTGGGACGCGATATCTACTCCCGCATCCTTTATGGCGCCCGGCTGACATTACTGATCGTCGGGCTAGTCGTGGCAACGTCAGCGCCCATCGGCCTCGCCATCGGCGCGGTGGCGGGGACGGCGGGCGGCTGGGTCGACGCGGTGTTCATGCGCATCACCGATGTCTTCCTTGCGGTCCCGAAGCTGCTGCTGGCGCTCGCCTTCGTTGCCGCGCTCGGCCCCGGCATCGTCAATGCGGCGCTGGCAATTACGCTCACCGCCTGGCCGCCCTATGCGCGGCTGGCGCGGGCCGAAGCCCTCATCGTGAGAGACAGCGATTATGTCAACGCCGTCAGGCTTGCCGGCGGCTCGCGATTCCGCATCGTCTTGCGCCACATAATCCCAATGTGCCTTTCTTCTGTTATCGTGCGCATGACGCTCGACATGGCCGGCATTATCCTGACGGCCGCCGGCCTCGGGTTCATCGGCCTCGGCGCGCAGCCGCCGCTGCCGGAATGGGGCGCGATGATCTCGACCGGCCGCAAGTTCATCTTCGATCAATGGTGGGTAGCAACGATGCCTGGACTTGCGATCTTCATTGTCAGCCTCGGCTTTAATCTTCTGGGCGATGCCATGCGCGACCTGCTCGACCCGCACTTAAGGAGGCGCGCATGAGCGAGACGCTTGTCAACGTGGAAAACTTGCGCATCGCCTTTGCCGGCGAGGGCGGCACAATGATCGAGGCCGTCAAGGGCGTTTCCTTCCAAGTCGGCCGGGAAAAGCTCGGCATCGTCGGCGAAAGCGGCTCGGGAAAGAGCCTCTCCAGTCGCGCCCTGATGGGCGTTCTGCCGGAGCATGCGCGCGTCTCGGCGGATGTCATGTCCTTTGCCGGCATCAACCTGCTTACGGCCTCGCCGCGGGTACGTCGGCAGCTGCGTGGCAATCGCATGGGCATGATCCTGCAGGATCCGAAATTCTCGCTCAACCCGGTCATGCGTGTCGGCAAGCAGATCGCCGAGGCGATCCGGCTCGGTGCTCGATCGCTGACGCCGGCAAAGGTGCGCCAGAAAGTACTTGACGTCTTGGAGGCGGTGCATATCCGCGCGCCGGAGCGCGTCTACGACCTCTATCCACACGAGCTCTCTGGCGGCATGGGCCAGCGGGTGATGATCGCCATGATGGTGGTGCGCGAGCCGGAACTGCTGATCGCTGACGAACCCACCTCCGCCCTCGACGTCACCGTGCAGTTGCAGGTGCTCGAGATCATGGACGAACTGGTCAGGCGCCGTGGCATGGGTCTTGTCTTCATCAGCCACGACCTCAACCTTGTCTCGCGTTTCTGCGACCGTGTACTGGTCATGTATGCCGGCCGGATCGTCGAGACGCTGGATGCGCGACGCATGCACGAGGCGGTACATCCCTATACGCGGGGGCTGCTCGCCTGCCTGCCAGCCATCGATGGGCCGCTGACACCACTGCCAACTCTCGCGCGCGACGCGAGCTGGGGAGAGGCCCGCTTATGATCCGCATCGACAATCTCAGCGTCCATTTCGGCAGCGCCGTCGCGGTGCAGAACATCAGCCTCTCAGTGGAGAGCGGCGAGAGCTTCGGTCTCGTCGGCGAAAGTGGCTCGGGCAAATCCACCGTCTTGCGCACAGTCATGGGTCTCAATCGCCATTGGACCGGTGATATCCACATCGCCGACATAGATCTACGCAAGGGAAGGCGGCGCGACCTCGTGCGCGTGGCGCAGATGGTGTTCCAGGACCCCTATGCCTCGCTGCATCCCCGTTACACGATTGGCCAGGCCATCGCCGAGCCGATGCTGATCAACCGCATGTCGGATGTGGATGCCCGCACGGTCGAGTTGCTGGAGATGATCGGGCTGACGGCGGCACACCGGTTCCGCTTCCCGCACGAACTGTCCGGCGGCCAACGCCAGCGCGTGGCGATCGCCCGCGCACTGTCGCTGTCCCCAACGGTGCTGCTGCTCGACGAGCCGACCTCGGCGCTCGACGTTTCGGTCCAGGCCGAAATCCTCAATCTCCTGAACCGCCTTCGTCGTCAGCTTAACCTGACCTTTGTCATCGTCAGTCACGACCTCGCGGTCATCTCCTATATGTGCGATCGATTGATGGTGATGCAGAACGCCCGCGCAGTCGAAACGCTGACGCGCGCACAATTGCGCGCTGGCGACATGGAACACGACTATACTCGCACACTCTTTCGGGCGAGCCGTCGCGATCGCATGGGCGCTCCTGCTTCGGCCGAAGCTGGTTGTTGTGGATGAGCGCTCCGCGGCACTTTTGCCAAAGCTTGTCCAGAATGTGTGCCGCCGGCGCTGCAATTGCTGCAAATCCTTCGCGCCACGACCGGCCGTCAACTGCGCAGAAGTCGGGATGGTGGGATCATCAGGGCCGCGATCGCTAATGTATCATCTGGATTGTGCGCTGCGGCCGATCCGTGAGGATGTGCCGCTTCATCGCGTCGTACTTTCGCGAACCTGAAGCTCGAAGCCCAAGTCGACGATTGGCGATTCAATTGGCCGGCCGGCAAGTCGATCCAGCACCATCTGCACCGAGAGCCGGCCTGTATCATAGCGCGGTGTACGTACGCTTGTGAGCGACGGGTAGGCGACATGCATCATATCAAGGTCGTTGAAGCCGCAGATTGCCATGCGGTGCGGGACAGCGATACCCGCCCGCTGGCATTCAAACAGTACGCCCATCGCAAGGTCGTCATTGTTGCAAAAGACCGCGTCAAGGTCGGCCGCCTTCGCCAGCGCATCGGCGAGCAGCTGCCCGCCGAGTGATACACGCGACGGCGTAAGAGTGGTGGTTACCAGCTTGGGATCGAAGAGCTGCGCCGCCTCCAGCGCTGAGCGATAGCCGGCCAGTCGGCGCTGCGAGCGTGGATCCATGCGCGCGCCGATGAAGCCGATCCGCCGGTATCCAGCTTCGATCAAGTGGTTGGTAGCCGTTTTGCCGCCTTCGAAATGGGAAAAGCCGACCAGCATGTCGACCGGAGTGTCGCCGTGCTCCATGATCTGCACGATTGGGCAATCCGCGCTCTCGAGCAATTTGCGGGTCCTCTCGGTCTGGTCTATGCCGGAGACGATCAGTGCTGATGGCCGCTGGCTCAGAAACATGCGGACCAGGCGCTCCTCTTCGCGAGGCGAATAGTGGGTATTGCCCATCTGTATTTGCAGTGGACCGTCGCCGAGCCCGTCATAAATGCCTCTCACCGTGTCGGCGAAGACGATGTTCGTTAGCGACGGCACGAGAACACCGATCACGTCGGCTCGGGAGGAAGCAAGCGCGCGCGCATTGGGGTCGGGCGCATAGCCGAGCTGCGTCACCGCCGTATCGATCTCTGCGCGCAGTTCGGCCGAAACTCGGGACGGATCGCGCAGCGCGCGCGACACGGTGATCGCGGCAACGCCGGCCAGTTTCGCGACGTCGGCGATCGTCGGCCTGCCACTGCTGCGCCGGCTTGTTTTTCGACCCTGGTCCCTGGAGATAATGTCGTCCGTCACGTCGACTCCTAAGCGCTCCGCCTGCGCAGGGTCTCGACATCGGTGCTGCCGATATACCAGTTCCTGGCCTCCACCTCATCGAAGACGACGGAGACTTCGCGCTCAGGAAGTCCGGTTGCTTCGGCAATCGCCGCTGCGACCTTGCGACTGACGACAGCCTTCTTGCCGGTAGGGTCATCGGCGAGGGTCTCGCGCACGATGGTGATGCGCACAAATGGCATGGCTGACCTCCCTGCTCAGTATAGTTTTGCGCCGTTGACCATGAGCCGAACCGCATAAAGCGAGCTGGTCGCGCAGATATAGAGGATGTTTCGTTTAGGCCCGCCGAAGACGCAGTTGGCGGTATTCTCCGGTACCCTTACCTTGCCGAGCAGGGTGCCGTCCGGGTGGTAGCAGTGGATGCCATCGCGCGCGCTCGTCCAGATCCGTCCCTCGTCGTCCAGACGAAAGCCGTCAAAGAGGCCAGCAGTGCAATCGGCAAAGACGCGCCCGCCCGAAATTACGCCCGCATCGCTGACATCGAAGACGCGCATATGTGCAGGATGGTCGGGCCCGTGGGTGCGGCCGGTGTCGACGACGTAGAGCTGTCTTTCGTCAAGGGAAAAGGCAAGGCCGTTCGGTCGCACCATGTCGGTAATGGCGGCGGCGACCTCGCCGGTCGCCGGGTCGACGCGATAGACGTAGCAGGCGCCGATCTCGCTTTCGGCCCTGTGACCCTCGTAATCGGACTCGATGCCGTAGGCGGGATCGGTGAACCAGATCGACCCGTCCGACCGCACGACGACGTCGTTTGGCGAGTTGAGCCGCTTGCCGTTCCAGCGGTCGGCGATGGTGGTGATCCTCCCGTCATGTTCCGTACGGCTTACGCTGCGGCGGCCGTGTTCACAGGTGACCAGCCGGCCTTGCCGATCCGTAGTGTTGCCGTTTGAAAAGTTGGACGGCTGGCGAAAGACGCTCACATGCCCGTCGGTCTCGTCATAGCGCAGCATCCGGTCATTGGGGATGTCCGACCAGACGACATAGCGCCCGCCGGCGAAATAGGCCGGCCCCTCGGCCCAGCGACACCCCGTGTAAAGCTGCTCCACCCGGGCGCTGTGGTTGACCAGACGGGCAAAGCGCGGGTCCACGATCTCGAAATCCTCGGCCATGGGGCCTCCTCATGCGACAAAGAAGGTATCTGAGCGTGGCGATATGATAGCGCTATCATAAAAGAAGGGAATAGCCTTCCTGCTGGAATGCCGAAACGACACTGATTTTGATCTGAAATCTCGGATGTCCGCTGTTTTATAATCCGCAAATGTTACTTTACAATCGTATGTGGTAGCGCTACCTAATTAAGAGACAGCGGTGTTTTCGGGAGGAGACCAGAGCGCCTCGTCAATGGTGAAAGCAGGCATCCAGCGTGCCGGTGCCTCAGGAGTTCGTGCCGTTCGGGGGAAAAATTTCCGCCCCGGGCTGGAGAACAAAACAAGTGGCGCGCCAATGGGAGGAAATGTCGATGGTGAAGTCACTCGCTGGCGGCATCGTTGCCGCCACTGCCTTTTTCATGCTGGGCTCTGCTGCCTACGCAGATCCGGAAATCGTCTCGGGGCCTGCGGCTGAGCCGGAATGTTTCGCGCCGTGGTCGGCGGACACCAAGTTCTTCAAGTTTCCAAAAAAGGACGGCCCGTATCGCGTTGCGCTGGCAAACGGCTACATCGCCAACACCTGGCGCATCCAGATGGTGCAGACCGCCAAGGCCTATGCCGCTCAGCCCGACGTTGCGGCCAAATTGAAGGAGTTCAAGGTCGTTTCGACGGGTGAGGACGTGCCCGCGCAGATCTCGGCGATCAACAACTTCATCGATTCCGGCTATGACGCCATCGTCGTCAACGCCCAGAACCCGACGGCATTCGCGCCCGTCATCAAGCGGGCGAAGGAGGCTGGCGTGGTGCTGGTCGCCTTCGACAACATCCTCGACACCGAGGACGCCATCAACGTCAACGTCGACCAGAAGGGGCTCGGGCAATTGTGGGGCGACTGGCTCGTCAAACATCTGCCTGATGGCGGCAAGGTGCTCGAGGTGCGCGGTGTCGCCGGCACGTCTGTCGATACCGACAGACACGACGGGATCCATGAGAAGCTCCAGGCGTCGGGCAAGAACTTCGAGGTCGTTGAGGTCATGGGCAAGTGGGATGACGGCGTTGCCCAGAAGGTGACTGCGGACGCAATCGCAACCAGCGGTCCCTTTGATGGCATTACTGCCGCCTGAGACGGTCCAAAGCACGCCCGTTCCCGCCCACACCATGCATTCAACGCATGCCGGCGCGTCAGCGCGAAGCCAGCATCGGTCTCTTGTTCGTCCTTGCGCATTTCCGTTCTCCTTCGAACGTGAGCGTCCGAGTAGGAGACCGAGAAAGCCCCGCGCTTATTCTGGGCAAGCGCTCACTTTATCGCGAGCCGTGGCGCGGAGACAAGTTTGGCCGCCGGGAAGTGTTCATGCGGCTGTCAACCGCCTAGCAAAAAGCTCGCCGGCAAACCTGCATGCGGCTCTATGGTTCGAACTGACTTCTGTCAGATGCGGTTCCGCAGCGGCACAGTCCTTCACCGCAAGGGGACACCGTGTCCTGAAAAAGCAACCGGACGGAGGGTTCGTCGGGCTCGGTATCTCGCCCTTGATCAGGGTGGGCTTCTATGGCGCTCCACTGCCGGATCAGCTTCGGGAACCGAGGCGACCGCGTCACGCGACGACATCATCGACATTGTCCGGTCGCTGGCGCGCTCGGGAAGGTGAGTGGCGGTAGGTTGCGTGATCGCGACGGAGCTGGATCATAGACAACTGAAACAGCAGCTCTTATATTTAGCGCTTGGTATTACCTCTAACTAAGGACGGTTGCGATGGCATCCCCAACCTCGCTCAAGCTCGATGATGAGCTGAAAGGTCGCGTTCAACACTTAGCTGAAATCCGCCGCCGTTCGTCTCACTGGATCATGCGAGAAGCGATTGCGCAATACGTCGAGCGAGAAGAGAAGCGAGAAACATTGCGACAGGACACGCTGGACGCGTGGGAGGAATATCAATCGGCGGGCCTCCATGCCACTGCGGCCGAGGTCGAAAAATGGCTATCCACGTGGGGAACTGACGACGAGAGCGCTGCGCCTGAATGCCACAAATAGTCTTCTCTTCAGCGGCTGTTCGTGACCTAGAGCGTCTCCGAAAATACTTGCAGCCCAAAAGCCCTTTGGCTGCCAAGCGAGCGGCTGAAGCCATCCTGAAGGGTGTGCAGGCCCTTGGCGCACATCCAAAAATGGGGCGCCTTATTGATGATCTGCCGGATCAGTATCGAGAGTGGCTCATTGATTTTGGAGATAGCGGATACATCACGCGTTACCGCATTGATGAGGACGTTTTGACAATCCTCGCCGTGCGGCACCAGAAAGAAAGCGGCTTCTGAGAGTAAGCCGGCGGTTGGACCGCTCATCAGGGAATACCAACAGACTCAGTTGTTCACCTTATGGCGTCTCGGATCGCGTAATATATCGACCGGAACGCCTATCAGGTCGCCGATGATTGAGGTCATTCCTTGATGCGGGTGATCTGATCCAGTGCTTGGTAGTGATTGAAGCCCAAGCAGCGCGAATTTTTAACGTGTGCTTTGCGGGTGCTGATTAATCTATTCGAGTTGCGCGGCAGCCCCGGACAAATATTTGGACCTGTGCTTCAGAACCACAGGGCGCTCTACCCGTCACAACGGCCGCCCTAAGCGTTCATGAAGCTATCTACTCTTTTTCGGCTTCGACGGGAGCAGGCCTTCGCGTTGCATTTGTTTGCGAGCATTCTTGCGCTGGCGGCTCACCGCCTCGGCTTTCTCGCGCGCCCTCTTAACCGAGGGCTTTTCAAAAGCTTCGCGCATCCGCATTTCACGAAAAATGCCCTCGCGCTGGAGCTTCTTTTTCAGGACGCGGAGCGCCTGATCGACATTGTTATCGCGTACTAGAACCTGCATTGGCCGCTCGTAGTTGGAAAAGGTCGCTCAACTTACAAGTTTTCGCGCTGATTCCAAGTTCACAGTTTGCAGAAACTCGAGCCTTCTAAAATGAAAAGCAAGGCGACGCTGAAACCGGGTCCTCGAACCATGCCTCGAGTGGAATTCATGCGACCACAATCGGGACTTTGCTCGGTGACGCCTTCACCCGGTTGTAAAGGTCGATGACGTCCTGGTTGATCATGCGCACGCATCCGGAAGATGCCTGAGTGCCAATGGTCCACCATTCCGGTGAGCCGTGTACGCGATAGCCAGTATCGTGGCCGTCCTTGTAGATATAGTGCGCTCGGGCGCCGAGCGGGTTGTCGAGTCCGCCCGGCTGACCGCCCGTCCATTTCACAAGCTCTGGCTTGCGCGCGATCATCTCTTTGGGCGGCGTCCAAGTCGGCCACTGCTTTGTGTACTGGATCTCGGCGCGACCGCTCCATTCGAAGCCGGCCTTGCCGATGCCTACGCCGTAACGGATCGCTTCACCGCCTTCCTGCACCCAATAGAGATGCCGCTCGCTGAGCCGCACCACTATGGTGCCCGGCGCCTCTCCGGTTGGATCGATAACGATTTGCCGCCGGAATTCCGGCTTGACCTTCTGGTATGGGATTGCCGGGATCACGAAACCATTGTCGATCGTCGAGGCATACATCGTGCCGTTGTCGGTGATGTTGCTGTCGACGCTGATCGGTGGGATAGCCCCGGTCGACATGTTGTCAACGCCCGCAGGCGACAAACGAGCGGACGGCTCGAGCGGTTCCAGCGATGGGAGTTCAAGCGCCTGCGAGCAGCCGGAGGCACCAAGTAACGTCATGACACCGAGGCCTGAAAGCACGCTGCGACGGGAGACGACATATCCGGGCTCTAAAATGGTGTCGCCGGAGGACAGCTTCTGATCTTGCGGCTTACGCATGCACTCTTCACCCCAAAAGAACGGTCGGCATCATGCCCTCCGGCTGGGCGCATTTTCACAATTTATGGTTAAGAAGGCGTGAAATGGGCCTGAATGCTGCTTTCTACTTGCAAGTGTAGGGTGGCAGACGCGATGCGATGCATAAGCCAGTTCCTCGTCGCAAGGACTGCATTTCTGGTTCTGGGCAGCAATTATGCACTCCATTGAACCCAGGGCGAGCTGCTTGTCCGCGGTTCGAATCCCTTCAAGGCGAGGGATTTAGACGCCTCATCGCTTCAAAAGGGCGGGCGTGGCGTTTGGATTTCCCTCGCGCCAGCGCCGGTAGCAAGTGGTCGTCCTTGTGGACCATTGTCGGGTCCGGCGATCATTCGGCACGTTTGCGGCCCGTGATCATCGCGCGGACCAGATTTTCCTTGTGCTCGATGCTGGCGAGCACAACGCCTGCGACGTGCAAGCCAATAAGACCAAGGGTCAGGTTCGCCAGCAGTTCATGGGTCTCCTCCACCCACGCGACACCCCAATAGGCGTCGGTCGTCATCATATATCCGGTTGCGGCGATGCCGGAGATTGAGATGAGAAGAGCTATCACCATCGCGCCTCCGGCCGGGTTGTGGCCAATATAGCGTCTGGCTTTCAGTGCTATGCTGTCCAGAAGAAATCTAACGGTTGTGACCGGGCTGTATATGAAGTTCGAAAATCGCGCGTGGCGAGTACCGATAAAGCCCCAGATGACGCGAATGACCAGAAGCCCGATGATTACGTATCCCGCCAGGATATGGGCCTTTTTCCACTCGTCGCCTGTCAGGTAGGAGAAGGAAAACAGTCCGACGACACTCCAGTGGAACACGCGCACGAGCGGGTCCCAGACATTGACCGTCGGCGGCGAGCCCGTGCTCGCCGCATCTAGATCCATCGTGCCCATGATCATTCGCTTTCGTTGCCGACCGCAGCGCCGGTCTCGGGGTTGAACACGGTCTCAACCTTGTTGCCCTTGGCGTCGATAGCGTAAACTTCGTAGCAGCTGCCCTCGACTTTCACCCGGCGCACATCGAGGCCCGTGGCTTTGGCCTTTTCCTTGATGCTGTTCTCGCTAAGCCACTTGTCCTTGGCCGCGCTTGTGCAATTCTGCTCTTCTTCGGCGCGGGCGACGCCTCCAGAGGCGGTGGCGAGCAGGAGGGTCGCGAGGATGATCATCTTCATTTGTCTTCTCCATCAGATACCCAGGAGCGGTTCTGCTCTTCTGGTCGACGTCGAACCTATGGCAGGCAACATGACGACGACCTGATGGAGATTGTCAGGTTCTTGTCATCTGCGATGGGCTATCGGTGTGCGATGTGTTCGTTTCGCATCCTCAGCGTCTTTGCGCTTCTCCTTCTCGGCCTGCCCCTGCTGCCGGGACCTGCCCGTGCTGACGATGACCGCTCACATGCTGCCGGAGACGACGACGTCCCGTCGCACGATGATCTCAGCGAGCTTGTCCGGGAGGGCAGAATTCACCCACTGGCCGTTCTGAAGGCGCAAGTCCTGACCAAACTGCCGGGCGAATTGATCGATGTCAGGGTGGAGCGCGACGACGGCGTTATCATCTATGAATTCCGGATCCTGAGGGAAAGTGGCCGGGTCACCGAAGTGGAGGTGGAAGCCGCCTCGGGCAGGATCGTCGAAATCGAGAACGAATGATGCGTCTGCTGCTTGCCGAAGACGATCCGCTTATCGCCCGTGACGTGGGTGCTCATCTTGCGAAGGCGGGCTTTAATGTCGTGCACGAGAAGAATGGAGAGGCGGTGTTGTTCGCGGGCGAACATGAGGACTTCGCGGCTGTCATACTCGACCTGGGTTTACCCACGATCGACGGCCTCACCATCCTGAAGAGGTGGCGTTCTGCCGGCCGAGGCATGCCCGTGATCATCCTGACGGCACGAGGCAACTGGGAGGAGCGCGTGGAGGGCATCAACGCAGGTGCTGATGACTATCTCGGCAAGCCCTTCCGTATCGCCGAATTGCTTGCCCGACTGCACGCCGTGCTGCGCAGATATTCCGGCCAAGCGAGCGCAGTCCTGTCCTCTGGGCCCGTTTCAATCGACACCCGCCATCGTACGGTTGCGATCGACGGGGTGCCCGTGGACGTGACACCCCTGGAATACAAATGTCTCACTGTCCTCATGCAAAACCGCAGTCGCGCCGTTTCGCAGATGGAGTTAACCGAACAGCTCTACACTCAGGACTTCGAACGGGAGAGCAATTCCGTTGAAGTCCTTATCGGACGATTGCGAAAGAAACTCGGGCGGGACGCAATCGTCACGCGCCGGGGCTTCGGCTATCAGATCGCGGCGGACGAGTGATGAGGTCGCTCCATGGCCGCTTCATTCTTACATCCGTGGTCGTCGTCTCGATCTGCCTCGCAGCGGCGTTTTTTGCTCTCGTTCAGATTTTTGCGGAAAGCTACAGTACGCGCCTCCAGAACGAATTGACCGGGCACATAAACCGACTGGCTGCCGTCATCCGCTTCTCTGCTGACGGGAAGGTCCAGGTGCCTGAGAATCCTCCGGACAATCGTTTCCTGCTGCCTTATGGCGGTCTGTATTGGCAGATCGACGATCCAGTCGGGAAAGTTGAGCTGCGGTCGGCCTCGCTATTCGACTACGCCCTGCCGCTGCCGCAGGAGGCGCACCCGGTCGGCGTCATGCACCTGTATCGCCTCGCTGGTCCGGAGGGAAAGGATGTCCTGGTCCAGGAGCGCGTTCTGTTGTTGGCCGCACCCGAAGGGAAAAGGCCTGTCCGGATTGCGGCTGCGGTGAATGCGGATGAGGTCGACAACGCACGCGCGGCCTTCGCTCTCGACATCCTGCCCTATGTGGGCGTGCTGGCCGTGCTGCTGGTCCTCATGTCGATCATCCAGCTCTGGATCGGCCTGAGACCCCTCGACCACATTGGCCGCGACCTCGAGGCGGTGCGTGACCGCAGCGTTAGGCGCTTGGCAGGTCCATACCCCCGTGAGGTCCAGCCGCTCGTCGATCGGTTGAACAGACTGCTGGAAACCCAGGCCACGGCCATGGACAACGCAAGGGGCCGGGCCAGCGACCTGGCGCATGGACTGAAGACACCGCTGACTGTCCTCACCAACAATGCCTTGACCCTCCGCGAGAAGGGTGAGATCGAAATCGCTGACGAACTCGACCATCTGGCCGATACCATGCTCTCCCATGTCGAGCACGAGCTGGCCCGTGCGCGGCTCACACCGAGCGCGGACCAGCGGAGCGGCGATGCCGACGTCGCCAGGATCGTCGGCGAGACGATCCGGATGCTTCAGCACACCGAGGCAGGCGAGCGCCTTTCATGGGAGGCCGGCTTGCAGGAGGGCCTGACGGCGCCGATTGATCCGCATGATTTTCGCGAATTGGTCGGCAACCTTCTCGAAAACGCATCGAAATGGGCCACGAGCCGTGTGGCTGTCACGGCCGTCCGGCGCGATGGTCTTATCCGGCTTGTGGTCGAGGACGACGGCCCGGGGGTGTCACCCGAGAGACTGCCGGACCTGCTGCGCCGGGGTGTGCGCCTGGATCGCCTGAAGCCCGGCTCGGGTCTTGGTCTGGCGATCGTATCCGAGATCGCCAATGTCTATAATCTGGCCCTAACCTTGGAGAATAGCGCCGAAGGCGGCTTGCGCGCGGAAGTCGCCGGTTCCGACCCGCGTCCTTCGCCGGAGACCTGATGTCGCGGAACATCAAAGCGAAGCTGAACTGAAACTTGGCCTTCTGCTTGTTGCGTCGGCGGATTGCTGCTTGGCTCGGCTCGCACTTCGCAGGCCGAACGGATGCCGCGCGATTTATATGGACAATCGCCATCGCTCCGGTTCTGGGGGCCTACTTGTCGAGATAATCCGAAGCCTATGGCATGGGGAATGGGCCTGGACCTCGTCACTGCGCTGTCGATGTCGGCTGCACTCATCTTTGGAGAAGCCTTGGCGGCAACGGTTGTCGCGCTGATGTACACGGGCGGCACATTCCTCGAAAACTTCGCGGAGGGGCGCGCGCCGCGAAAATGCGTGACTTACTCTCCCGCGTGCCGCGGACCGCGACGCGCTATCTTGACGGCGGCCTGCACGGGGTTCCTATCGACGGCATCCGGTCTGGCGATCGGCTGCCGGTCCGAAAGGGTGATGTCGTCCCTGTGGACGGGACGGTCGCGAGCGCCCGGGCCTTCCTCCGCACAGACGGCCCCGGCCGAGGCAGATTATTTCACCGGGTTGCGCGATCGGGCTCGTGGTCGACAGAGCAAGTGAAAACCAAGCCGGTTATTCCACGTAAGCTGGGCGCTGCTCGGCTCGACGTCGCATGACCAGCGATCCGCTTCCGTCAGAACTGCCTTCCCGCCCTCACTTTGCCGCCGGCGGCTTTCTCGCCATCGCCTTCGATGTCGAAGAGCAGATCGGCTGAAAGCATCCAGAGGTCGGCCGTTTGAAGCGAGAAGCCGGCGGTGATCGACCCGAAAAGGCCGGATCCATCCTGGCCTGAATAGCCCGCGGTGACGCCGAGCTTGGGCGTGAGCGCCGATCCGTTGTCCAGCGTGAAGGAGCGGGCGATTTCAGCGCCGAGGCTGACGCGGAACTGCTGGGCGTCAAAGCCGTCGATCGCTATCTCGTCGCCTGCGTCGTTGCGCACCGAATAGTCATCCACCTTTTCGTTGAAGTAGACGGCCCTCAGCTTCGGCGTCAGCACCGTGGCGTCGTCGAGCTGCCACTCTCCCGTGATCGCGGTATCGATTATCCAGCGCGTCGTGTCGAAATCGCCGTTCCAGAACTCGGTATCGATATCGTTGGCCGAACCGCCGTAAAGAAGGCTCGTGTCCCAGAATACACCCTGGCCGATTTCGAGCGAGGCATAGGGACCGGCAAGCCAGCCATTGCCCGTCAGTTCCGCATCAGCGTCACTTGGATCGGTCATGCGATCGAAGTGGAACGACAGGCCGACAAGCGCTCGCTCCGACAGCAGATAGTCGGCGCCGAGATTGAGCATCGCGAAGCTGCCCCACTTGCCGTCGTTCTGGTCCCGCTTGTGTGCGAGGAAGGTGCCATCGATCCAGATGTTGAAGGGCGGCAAGGCGGTTGCCTCGATGCCATCCGCAGCGTCCCGCGCGGCATCCAACTGCGCAAGGCTGGTCGAGAAACTGGCTGTCATGCCCTCCTCGGACGGTGTCATGCGCGCGGTGACCGAATCTGTTGCGTGTTGCATCTGCCGACGCTCGAGAAGGCCGGGAACGTATATGCCGTTGGCGATCAGGCCCTGCCGCGTCTCGACAAAGCCGCTGACGAGCGCGTTGATATCCTCCGCCACGTCGGTCGCGGCATAGGCGAGATTATAGGTCACTGTGCCGATGTTCGAAGAGCCAAGCGAACTCGTCAGGCGGAAACCGACCCTGGCCGCGCCGGAAAATGCCGGATTGGGGGTAAACTGCAAGTACCAGCCGACCGGCCCGGTGACCGGACCTGCCTGGGCAAGCCGCCCCTGGATGATCGTGGCGGTGCCGGCGTTGGGAGGCTCCACGAAGGCCACGTCGGCGGACGTAAACGGTCCCCCGGTCGCGCCGCGATTGAGATAGATGTCAGGTGGGCTCGTGCCGGCGGGCACATTCACCACCTGGTCGGTGACGGTCGCTCCGCGTGAGTTGACCGTCATGCTGTAGGTCGCAGAACCGGACGCGCCGTTGTTGTCCTCGACCACCACAGTAAAGGTGTAGTTGCCTTGGCTTGCGGCATCGAGCGGGCCGGTCAGCTCGCCGGTCGAAACGTTGAGCACCATGCCGCCGGGCAACGCGCCGGATCCGATCCGATAGAGGAGCGGTGCCGCCCCGCCGGTCGCCGTGATCTGCTGGCGATAGTCCTCGCCGGCCATCGCATCGCCGAGGGGTCCGGGCTGAGGCGTGAAGGTGAAGGCGGCGATCGGCGCCCTGACGGCAAGCGAATAGGTGGCCGAGCCCGTGGCGCCATAGGCGTCGGTGGCGGTAACGGTGAAGCCGAAGTTGCCCGTTGCCGTGGGCGTGCCGCCGACATGGCCGGTTGTGCCGTCGAGCGCAAGTCCGGCCGGAAATGCACCTGCCGTCACGGTGTAGGCATAGGGCGCGGTGCCGCCGGATACGGCAAGGGTCTGGGCGTAAACAGTTCCCTTGGTGCCGTCGGCAAGCGCGCCTGCGCCAGGCGAGAGTACCAGCGTTGGTGCCGTCACCGTGACGGTAACCGTTGCGGCCGATGAGGTTCCGGCAGCATTGGTGGCAGTATAGGTGAAGCTGTCCGTCCCGGAATAGCCGGGCGCCGGTGTGTAGGTGATGGTCGTGCCAGACGCTGTCGCCGTGCCGTGGGCGGCAGGGTTTGCAACCGCAACGCTGTCGGCAGCACCTCCGGTGATCGCAAGTGTGATCCCGTTGGCCGTGGAGTTGGCCGCAACCGTGGCCGTGACGGCGTTGGCGACGGGCAGGACCTGGTCGACGACAAGGGCATAGCTTTGCGTGCCCGTGAAGGGGCCGGTACCGCTCGCCGCGTCGGTGGCGCTGATCGTGATGTTGAAGGTTCCGACCTCCGACGGCGTGCCCGAGAGAACGCCAGCGGCGCTGAGGTTGAGGCCCAGTGGAAGCGTGCCGGATGTGACAGAGTAGCTGTAGGGGGCAATGCCGCCGGATGCCGTCACCGTCTGGCTATAGGCCGCGCCGAAGGTCGCGTTCGGCAGGGTGGACGGTGCAACCGCGATTGCCGGAGCTGCAATCGTCAGGGAATAGCTCTGCGAGGCTGTGAAGGGTCCTGTCCCGGTTGAGCTGTCGGTCGTCCTGACCGTGAAGGTGAACATGCCGCCTGCGGTCGGCGTGCCGGAAAGAACGCCGGCCGAACTCATGCTCAGGCCGGCCGGAAGCGCGCCCGTTACTGAGTAGGTATAGGGGCCGGTTCCGCCCGACGCGCCAAAGGACTGGCTGTAGGCAAGGCCGGTCGTGCCGCCGGGTAGAGCGCCTGCTGGCGGCGACAGAACCATCGTCGGTGTGTCGACGGTCAACGCATAGGCACGCGCGCCCGTATAGGGCCCGGTCCCTGCGCTGTCGGTGGCGGTGACCGTGAAGTGGTAGGTTCCCCCACCGGTCGGCGTGCCTGAGATGGTGCCATCGGCGGCCAGCGCGAGGCCGTCCGGGAGTGCGCCTGCGGTGATCCCAAATGTAAATGGGGCAATGCCGCCCGTAGTGCTCACCGTCGCGCTGTACGAAATGCCGTTCGCCGCGTTCGGCAACGATGGGGGATTGATGGTGATGGTCGGCGCGGCAATGCTGATGCTGGCTGCGGCCGTGCCGGTAAAGCTGCCATTTCCTCCCGAACTGTCGGTCGCGGTGACCACGACCGTGGCATTGCCCGCCGTCGTCGGCGTGCCGGAGATGACGCCTGCGCTGCTGATCGACAGGCCGGCCGGCAGTCCCGTTGCCGAGAAGTTGGAATAGGGAGCGTTACCGCCGCTGACGCTGACGGCGATCCCGCCGCTGTTATAGGCATCGCCCACCGTGCCGGTGGAGGCCGGGAGCGTGACCGAGAAGACGGGATCGTTCACCGTCACGAAGACCTGGCCGACATTGGACGTGCCGCCCGGGTTGGTCGCGACGTAGTTGAAGGTGTCGGTGCCACGGAAGCCGACTGGCGGCGTGTAGCTGACGAGGCCGGCGCTATCGATGCTGACCGGGGCGCCATAGGACGAAGCCCCCACCTGATAGCCGGTCGGGTTGTTGGTGGCGTGTGGGGCAGCACTGAAGGTCGTGGCCGAGGCCGAGCCGGCGTTATAGGTCAACCCGGAGATGGCGAAGGACGAGACAATCGGCGCCGGCGGCAAGACGACCGTCAGCGTCGCCGTCGCATTGGTGTTGTAGGGACCTGCCCCCAACGAGCTGTCAGTGATGTTGACGCTCACCGTGAAGGTGCCGCTGGCCGTCGGCGTTCCGGTCACCACACCGCTGCCGCTATCGACCAGACCCGCGGGCAGCCCGCTGACGCTGTTGACCGTGTAGAGTGCTTTGCCGCCCGAGATCGTCACCGCGGCGTTGCCGGTGTTGTAGGCCGTGCCGACGGTGGCCGTGGCCGACGGCAGCGTGACCGTAAGGGTCGGATTGCCGATCGTCACGGTGACGGTGGCGGGGCTTGACGTGCCGCCGAGATTGGTCGCCGTGAAGGTGAAGCTGTCATTGGCATTGCGGTAGCCCACAGGCGGGATGTAGGTCACCTGTCCGCTGCTGTCGACGCTGACCGACCCGCCTTGCGCAGTGGTTGAGGAGCCGACCGCGTAGCTCGTTGGATTGTTGCTCACGTGTGTGGACAGGTCGATCGACTGGCTGAAACTGGAGCCGTCGTTGTAGGGCACGATCGAACCGTGGGTGAAGCTGGTCGCTACAGGTGGCGCTACGTACGTATACTGGTCGGACGCGCTCGTCGCGCTCGTGCCACCGGGCGTGGCCACGGTGATGTCGTACGTGCCCGCCGAACTGGCCGGCGCCGTCGCCGTGATCTGCGTGTTGCTGTTGATCGTATAGACCGCAGTTGTCGCCCCGAACTTCACCGCGCCTGTCGGATTGGCTGCCGCAAACCCGGTGCCGGTGATGGTCACCGTCGTACCGCCTGCCGTGGGGCCTGCCGTTGGCGACGTCGAGGTCACGGTCGGTGCGGCAACATAGGTTTATTGGTCAGACGCGCTGGTGGCGCTCGTCCCGCCCGGCGTCGTCACGGTGATGTCATAAGTGCCTGCCGAATTGGCCGGCGCTGTCGCCGTGATCTGCGTGTTGCTGTTGATCGTATAGGTCGCCGTCGTCGCCCCGAACTTCACTGCCCCGGTGCCGCTCGCAGCCGAGAACCCGGTGCCGGTGATGGTCACCGTCGTACCACCGCCCGTCGGACCCGAGGTCGGCGACGTCGAGGTCACGGTCGGCGCCGAAACATAGGTGTACTGGTCGTTGGCACTCGTCGCGCTTGTCCCGCCGGGCGTGGTCACGGTGATGTCATAGGTGCCCGCCGAATTGGCCGGCGCCGTCGCCGTGATCTGCGTGGCGCTGTTGATGGTATAGGTCGCGTTTGTTGTGCCGAACTTCACCGCGCCGGTAGCATTCGCAGCGGAAAACCCGGTCCCTGTAATGATGATGGTCGTGCCGCCCCCGGTCGGACCGGTCGCGGGAGATACCGACGTCACCGTCGGCGCCGCCACATAGGTGTAACCGCCGGTGAGTGTCGCGGTTCCCCCGCTCGTCGTGACGACGACATTGACGAAGCCGGCGCTTCTCGCCGGTGCGGTCGCCGTGATCTGGGTCGCACTATTAACAGTATAGCCGGCTGCCGCCGTCCCGCCAAAGGTGACCGCTGTCGCCCCCGACAGATTGGTACCGGTAATGACGACCGTCGTGCCACCGCCCGTCGGGCCCGACGCCGGCGTCACCGCCGTCAAGGTCGGCGTGGGACCATAGGTGAAATTGATCGTTGCCGGGGTATCCGAGCGAAAGCTCGGATTGCCGGTATACATGTAGCCGGTAAAGCTGTCCGAACCCGATGGTGGCGCGGTCAGGAGCTTTATTTGGAGAACGGAGTTGCTTACGTTGAAGGTAAATTCATAATTTCCGCCATTGCTTCCGCTTCTCTGCTCGGCAACGGAAATTCCTGCATCGTTCGCGCCGAGTCCGTAGCCAGATTGGATATCGACCGTCGGCGAATCGTAGAAGCTGCCGTAGGTGCCGTCCGGCGCAGCCAACTCGCAATCGTTGGTGTTGATCGTTTTCGTCTGACCGACGAAGGTGAAGGCGACATCCCATGTGCATGCGGCCTGCGCCGCCAGAGCGCTCGCAAGCCAGAGCGATAGCGCTATCGCACCGGCACGAACGAACCCGAAGACGCCTGGCAGCACGGCGCCCGATATCGCCTCGCATGCTGCAGACCATGCTTTCAAGCATGATTCTCGGCCGGGCCTCAACTTAGAGCCAAGGCCTTTGCACGTCTCAACATCCCATGCCCGCACTTTGTAGTCCCCAACCACATCAACGAAAGAAGAGCTTAGAGAATGCAGGTATCGAAAGCTGAAAACATCCAGCCTAGATTGCATTCCTCGCGCAATGCGCGCAGCATCAACTTTTAACTGCGGCTTGAAGCCATAAATTGTTTCCGGCCGGGATGCTATGGGTTGCGTCGCATTTTTGCCCCAATTTCACAACCTACCGTTTTGCGGCGGCGAGTTCCTTGGCGCCGATGATCACTGCAGCTTTCATCGGCTCTTGGTGGATACTGAAAGCGTTGCAAATTAATCCGTGAATCGCGGGCCGTTCTGAAGACTGAAGCGCCTGTCTGTCATGCATATGGATTTTGCGGTTGGAGAGCATGTCGCCCGCGGCGCATTGGTCGGCGTGCTCGGGCTTTGGTGTCCAGGTTGCGAAGGATTCGACGTCTTGCCGACACGGGACCAAATGGCTGCTAAGGTCCGGCGAGGGCAGAGTGCGTGCTGCATCTGCAAGTCGAAAATGTGGAAGCCTGTGTGAAATTGTGAGGGCGAGCCTCTTGTTAAGCCTCATCCATAGGAACCGGGTCACCGAAAGCGAACATCCAGGTCTAGAACACCGACAATCCGGCATCACCATCCACCACTTCCCCAATTACCGCGGCGTCGGAGGCGTGCTTGCGGAATATCGCGAGTATGTCTGGCGCGGTCGATCGGGAACAGGCGACGAGCAAGCCGCCACTCGTTTGCGGATCGCAAAGCAGCGCCTTGTCGATCGCGCCCATCTCGCGTGCAAAGGCCACGTCCTGCCCATAGCTTGCCCAGTTCCTCCCGGAGGCGCCGGTGACAAAACCGGCGGCCGCGAGATCGAAAGCGCCTTCCAGAAGGGGAACGGCGGACCAGTCGATCCGGACCCGGCAGCTCGACCCGCGCGCCATTTCGAGCGCGTGGCCGGCAAGGCCAAAGCCTGTCACGTCGGTCATGGCATGCACGCCGGAAAGCCGCGCGAGTTCGGGCCCGGCCGTGTTGAGGCGGGTGGTGCTTTCGATCATGCGGGCATAGCCGGCCTCATCGAGCGCGCCCTTTTTCAATGCCGCGGAAAAGATGCCAACGCCGAGCGGTTTGCCGAGGATGAGTACGTCGCCCGGAAGGGCGCCGCTGTTGCGCTTCAGATGCGCGGGATCGACGAGGCCGATGGCGACGAGACCGTAGATCGGCTCGACGGAATCGATCGTGTGACCGCCGGCGATCGGAATGCCGGCTGCCCGGCAGGCCGCCGCCCCGCCATCAAGGATGGCGCCGATGGTTTCGGTCGACAGCACGTTGACCGGCATGCCGACGAGCGCCAGCGCAAAGATCGGCGTGCCGCCCATGGCGTAGACGTCGCTGATGGCATTGGTCGCGGCGATCCGGCCGAAATCGCGGGGATCGTCGACAACAGGCATGAAGAAGTCTGTGGTGGCGACGACCGCCTGGTGATCGTTGAGGCGATAGACCGCCGCATCGTCAGACGTTTCGATGCCGACCAGCAGCTCCGGCGGCACAGGCAGCTGGACGCGTCCCCGCAAGATTTCCTGAAGCACGCCCGGCGCGATCTTGCAGCCGCAGCCGCCGCCATGGGCAAGTGAGGTCAGGCGAGGCTCGGAGGAGGCGGGCAGGCTGCTCACGATTAGAACTCCCTCGACGCAATGGTATCGCTGGCGGCCTTGCCGGCCACGGACGCGATCATGACCCATCATTTCCGGCAAGGCCATGACTTTTCGTGACAAAAGCCGATCAAATCGGCCTTGACACGCCGGCTGCAAGGTTCGACCATTCGTTTCAAGACCGATACGCATGGAAGAGGACCTCCAATGAACATCGATCTTTCCCGCCGCAGTTTCCTGAAGCTCGCTGGCGCAGGAGCCGCGGCCACCACGATCGGGGCCATGGGCTTCGGAGCGGCCGAGGCCGCAACAGCCGCCCATGTGCGTGCCTTCAAACTCGCAAGCACCACCGAGACCCGCAACGTCTGCACCTACTGTTCGGTCGCCTGCGGCATCCTGATGTATTCGAAGGGTGACCTTTCCGCCGGCGAGAAGGCGGAACTCATCCATATCGAGGGTGATGCCGATCATCCGACCAACCGCGGGACGCTCTGTCCCAAGGGCGCGGCGCTCAAGGACTTCGTGAAGTCCGAGACCCGCGCCACGAAGCCACGTCACCGCGCCCCGGGCGCCGACACCTGGCAGGATATCTCCTGGGAAGATGCCTTCGACAAGATTGCCCGGGCGATCAAGGACGACCGCGACAAGAACTTCATCGAGAAGAATGCGGCCGGGGTCACCGTCAACCGCTGGACGACGATGGGCTTCCTTGCAGCGTCGGGCGGCACCAACGAGACGGGATGGCTGACCTACAAGACCGTCCGGTCCTTAGGCGTCGTCGGCTTCGACAACCAGGCACGCGTCTGACACGGCCCCACGGTAGCCAGTTTGGCTCCAACATTTGGCCGCGGCGCAATGACGAACGCCTGGACCGACATCAAGAACACCGACCTCGTCATCGTTATGGGTGGCAACGCGGCGGAAGCACATCCCTGCGGCTTCAAATGGGTGACGGAAGCCAAGCACCATCGCGGCGCCCGGCTGATCGTCGTCGATCCGCGCTTCAACCGCACGGCATCGGTTGCCGATGTCTACGCCCCGATCCGTCCTGGCTCCGATATCGCCTTCCTGATGGGTGCGATCCGCTACTGCATCGAAAACGACAGGGTCCAGTGGGATTACGTGAAGAACTATACCAACGCGACCTATCTGGTGAACGACGCGTTTGGATGGTCTGATGGTCTCTTTACCGGCTACGACGAGGAAAAACGCGACTACGACCGCACCGCCTGGGAATACCAGCTGAACGAGGACGGGACGGTGAAAACCGATCCGACGCTCACCGACCCGCGCTGCGTCTGGAATCTTTTAAAGCAGCATGTCGCGGCCTACACGCCGGAGTTCGTGGAAAACATCTGCGGCACGCCCAAGGATCGCTACCTGAAGATCTGCGAAATGATCGGTGCGACGTCCGCCCGCGACAAGGTGATGACCTCGCTCTACGCGCTCGGCTGGACGCAGCATTCGAAAGGCGCCCAGAACATTCGCGGCATGGCGATGCTTCAGCTGATCCTCGGCAATGTCGGCTTGCCCGGTGGCGGGGTCAACGCGCTTCGCGGCCATTCCAACATCCAGGGGCTGACCGACATCGGCCTGCTTTCCAACTCCCTGCCGGGTTACATGAACCTCGCGACGGAAAAGGAGACGGATTACACGACCTACATGTCGACGCGCGGCAACAAGCCGCTCGTTCCTGGCCAGACGAGCTACTGGCAGAACACACCCAAATTCATGGTCAGCTTCCTGAAGGCCATGTGGGGCAGCGCCGCGACACGCGAAAACGACTGGGGCTTCGACTGGTTGCCGAAGCTCGATGTACCCTACTACGACATCCTCAGAATGTTCGACATGATGAGCCGCGGCGAAGTGAACCTCTACTTCTGCCAAGGCTTCAACCCGCTTCTGTCCTTCCCCAATCGGGCGAAGCTGACCGAGGGTCTGTCGAAGCTGAAACTGCTCGTGACAATCGACCCGCTGCAGACCGAGACGGCGCATTTCTGGGAAAACCACGGTATCTACAACCAGGTGGATTCCGCCAAGATCATGACGGAGGTCTTGCAACTCCCCGCGACCTGCTTTGCCGAGGACGAGGGCGCCACTGTCAATTCGGGCCGGTGGCTGCAATGGCACTGGCCAGGGGCGACACCACCGGGCGATGCCAAGCACGACACCTGGATCATGGCCAACATCTTCCTGCGCGTGCGTGAACTCTACCGCAAGGAAGGCGGGGTCTGTCCCGAGCCTATCCTGAACCTTGCCTGGGATTACAAGGACCCTTACGAGCCGGAACCGGCCGAGCTAGCCCAGGAGATGAACGGACGGGCGCTCCAAACGCTCTATGATCCGACCGATCCGACGAAGGTGCTGGTCGAGGCCGGCAAGCTCTTGCCCAACTTCGGCGTGATGCGTGACGACGGCTCCACCATGTCGGGCTGCTGGATCTATACCGGCTCCTGGACGGAGGACGGCAACATGATGGCCCGGCGCGACAATAGCGATCCGGGCGATGTCGGCACCTTCCTCAAATGGACCTTCGCCTGGCCGGCCAATCGACGCATCCTCTACAATCGTGCCTCCTGCGACCTTGAGGGCAAGCCCTGGGATCCGGCGCGCAAACTCATCGAATGGAACGGCGAACGTTGGGCGGGCTTCGATGTGCCCGACATCGCGGTGACGGCAAAGCCCGAGGCAGTGATGCCATTCATCATGACGGCCGAGGGAACCGCCCGTCTCTTTGCCCGCAAGCTGATGCGGGACGGACCCTTCCCCACACACATGGAGCCATTCGAAAGCCCGGTCGAAAATCCGTTCAACGCCAAGCTTCGCGGCAATCCCGTCGCGCGCATCTTCCCCGGCGACCTGCAACAGCTGGGCACGAGTGGCGACTTCCCCTTCGTTGCCACGTCCTATCGCCTCACCGAGCATTTCCACTTCTGGACCAAGCACAGCCGTGTCAACGCCGTGCTGCAGCCGGAATTCTTCGTGGAAATCAGCGAGGAACTGGCGGCCGAGCGAGGCATCACCAAGGGCGGGCGGGTACGCTTGTGGAGCGCGCGCGGCGAGGTCTGGGCGAAGGCCGTGGTGACGAAGCGCATTCGCCCGCTGATCTGCAACGGCAAACCGGTTCATGTGGTCGGCATTCCGCTGCACTGGGGCTTCATGGGAGCGGCCCGCAAGGGCTTCGGCCCCAACAGCCTCACGCCTTTCGTCGGCGACGCCAATATCGACACGCCGGAGTTCAAGGCCTTTCTGGTCAACATCGAACCGGCGGCGGAAGAAGGAGCTTCGGCATGAGCGAACGCGCACCGGAACCGGTAACGGCTGCCGCCAACCCGCCGCTACAGCCGCTGGCTTCGAACCTTTTGTCGAGCGACGTCATCAAGGTGTCGGCAACCAGCGACGTGCCGACACCCGAACGACAGCTGACCCCGGTTGCCAAGCTGATCGACGTGTCGAAATGCATCGGCTGCAAGGCCTGCCAGTCCGCCTGTATCGAATGGAACGACACCCATCCGGACCTGGAGGAAAATGTCGGGGTCTACGAGAACCCGCACGACCTGACGGCTGATATGTTCACGCTGATGCGGTTCAGCGAATACGAGAACCCCGTTACCAACGAGTTCGAATGGTTGATCCGCAAGGACGGCTGCATGCACTGCGCCGATCCCGGTTGTCTCAAGGCCTGCCCGGCGCCGGGCGCTATCGTGCAATATTCCAACGGCATCGTCGATTTCATCTCGGACAACTGCATCGGCTGCGGCTATTGCATCGCCGGCTGCCCCTTCAACATTCCGCGCATTTCGAAGACCGCACATGTGTCGAAGAAATGCACGCTCTGCTCGGACCGCGTCGCGGTCGGCCAGGGACCAGCCTGCGCCAAGGCCTGCCCGACCAAGGCGATCACTTTCGGGACGAAGGAAGACATGGTCACGCTTGCCAACGAACGTGTCGAGGACCTGAAGTCGCGCGGCTACGACCACGCCGGCCTCTACGACCCGCAAGGCGTCGGCGGGACGCATGTTATGTACGTGCTGCATCATGCCGACCAGCCGTCGCTCTATGCAGGGCTGCCGGAGGATCCGCAGATTTCGCCGGTGGTGCGCGGCTGGAAGGGGCCGGCGAAGACCGTCGGTCTCGCCGTTGCCGGTCTTGCGGCCGCCGGCGCCGTGCTGCACGGCATCTTCGCCCGTCCGAACGAGGTGACCGCCCATGAAGAAGGCGAGGCGGAGGAACTCGTCGAGGACCGCAACCGCCCGCAAGGCGGCAGGGAGGCGTGATGGCTGACAAACGCATCTATTCGGCCCCCGGCGACAGGATCGAGACGAAGCACCCGGTCACCGTCAATCGCTATCGCGGCTATACGCGTCTCAACCATTGGGTCACCGCCGCCTGTATGATCGTGCTGCTGACTTCGGGCCTTTCCTTCTTCCATCCCTCGCTGTTTTTCCTGACAGGCCTTTTCGGCGGCGGCCAGATGACGCGGTGGCTGCATCCGATCGTCGGGCTTATCCTCGTCGCAAGCTTCCTCCTCCTGTTTGCGCAGATGTGGAAGCTCAATCTGCCGCGGCGCGAAGATGTGGAATGGAGCCGCAAGTTCGGCGATCTCCTCCAGGGCAACGAGGAGAGCCTGCCCGAACTCGGCAAGTACAATGCCGGGCAGAAGATGGTTTTCTGGGGCATGTCCGGTCTGATCGTCGTGCTCGTGACGACCGGCATCATGATCTGGGAGCAGTACTTCCCCGATCTCGTTTCCATTCCCGTTCGCCGCATGGCCGTCGCCGTGCATTCGCTCGCAGCCCTTTTCACGATCCTGATCTTCATCGTCCATGTCTATGCGGCGATCTGGACGCGCGGCACGATCCGGGCGATGACCCGCGGCACCGTCACTGGCGGCTGGGCGTTTCGCCATCATCGCAAATGGCTGCGCGAACTGGCTGGACGCCAGGGTTCGGACCCGTCAAAATGATCGTCTCCTACAGCGCCGCGCGTCCTGTCAGGCGCGCAACGGTCGCTGTAGCACTCTGAATGCTGCATGATCCGGCGTCTCCGCCGGATTGCCGGAGATGCGATGGCTGAAGACGTACAACCCGATCCCTCCCTCATCGGCGGCGTGCCGACACCGCCGCTGGCCTTCCTGCCAGAGCCGGTCAAACTGTTCCAGACGCGCGCGCGCCGCTTCGCGTTTCTTGCCGAAAGCAATGCGCTTGCGCCTTACCTCACCTTCCTTGCGGCGCTCTCCAAACTCCAGGCGCGCTTGGCAGTAACCCTTCCGCCCGTGACAGCGCCGTCATCGGCGCGCGTTGCCGAGGCGGCACGCGTTGCGATGCCCCCGATCGACCGGCTGGCGCTTGTCGATGACCCCGGCCTTTCGGCGACGCTCGACGCGCTCCTTGAAGGCGCTGTCGAGATTTCCATGCCCGACCCCGCCCGGCTAGCGCTCGATGCGGTGCGAACTGCCGAAGACGGCGACCGACGCTGGCTGCTTGCCAACATCCTTTCCGATCAGGTTCCGGAAGACAGCGCCGCTCCCCATCTCTTCGTTGCAGCCGCGGTGCAGGCGCACATGGCGCGGCTCGCCGCGACGCTCGATGCGAAAGCGCTTGTCCCTGTCGGACTTGGCGTCTGTCCCGCCTGCGGCGGCCGGCCGGCAACGTCGTCGGTCGTCGGCACGCAGGGCGCCGAGAACGTGCGCTATGCAGCCTGCGCCTGCTGCGCCACGCAATGGAACGAGGTGCGGGTAAAGTGCCTCTGTTGCGGTTCGACCAAAGGCATCAGCTATCGTTCGGTCGAGACGTCGGAAGCGACCGTGAAGGCCGAGACCTGCCGGGAATGCCATTCCTGGGTCAAGATCTTCTACCAGGTGAAAAACCCGAGCCTGGACCCGATCGCAGACGACGTCGGCAGCCTCGGCCTCGATATCCTGATGAAGGACACCGAGTTTCGCCGCGGCGGTTTCAACCCCTATCTTGCGGGGTATTGATGCCGGATTATCGCGTGCTTCCCTCGGTCGACCAGATGCTGACCTCGCCAGAGGGACTGGCGCTGACGGAAGAACATGGCCGCCTTGCCGTCGTCACCGCCGTCCGCGCCGGGCTTGAGATCGCACGGGAGAAAATCCGTGCGGGCGAGGATGGGGCAACGCTTGCAGCCGACCTGCCGCGCCGCGTCGCCGAGGAGCTGGCGGCTGCCGCCCGCTCCGCCCTTCGCCCGCTCATAAACCTCACGGGCACCGTGCTGCACACCAATCTCGGCCGCGCCATCCTGGCCGAAGAAGCCGTCAGCGCCGCAACCGCCGCGATGGCCAACCCGCTGGCGCTGGAGTTCGACCTTGACGGCGGCGGGCGTGGTCAGCGCGACGACCATCTGCGCGGCTTGCTTCGCGAGCTGACCGGCGCCGAGGACGCCACCATCGTCAACAACAATGCCGCCGCCGTGCTGATTGCGCTCAATACGCTCGCCGACGGACGCGAGGCGATCGTCTCGCGCGGCGAATTGATCGAAATCGGCGGCGCCTTCCGCATGCCCGACATCATGGCCCGCGCCGGCGCCAGGCTGGTGGAGGTCGGCACCACCAACCGCACCCATCCGCGTGACTATGAGGGCGCGATCGGGCCTGAGACCGGCGTCATCCTCAAGGTCCATACCTCCAACTACCGGATCGAAGGGTTTACCGCCGAGGTGCCGGCGCCAAGACTGGCCGAGATTGCCCGCAAGGCCGGTGTGCCGCTCTTGAACGACCTCGGCTCGGGCTCACTCATCGATCTCTCGATCTTCGGATTGCGACGCGAGCCCACGGTGGCGGAAGCCGTCGCCGAAGGCGCGGATCTCGTCACGTTTTCGGGCGACAAGCTCCTCGGCGGGCCCCAGGCGGGCCTCATCGTCGGCCGCCGCGATCTCATCGCCGCCATCAACCGCAACCCGCTGAAACGCGCCGTTCGCCTCGACAAGATCCGCATCGCCGCGCTTGAAGCGACGCTGAAGCTCTACCGCGATCCCGACCGGCTGAAGGAGCGGCTGCCGACGCTGCGCTTTCTTTCCCGGTCGCAGGCCGATATCGCCGCACAGGCGGCCCGTCTCGCTCCGGCAATCGATGCGCTGCTCAAGCCGCTCGGCTATTCGGCCGGCACCTGCACGTGCCAGAGCCAGGTCGGCTCCGGCGCCTTGCCAGTCGATACGATCCCGAGTGCCGGCCTGCGGCTGACAGGCAGCGGCGGCGACGCACCGGAACGGCTTTCGGCACGGCTTCGCGCCCTGCCGGTCCTGGTCGTTGGCCATATCCGCGATGGCGCGCTGGTCCTCGATTTGCGCTGTCTGGAAAGCGACGAGATGCTCATCGCGGCCCTGGTGGCACTATGATCGTCGGAACGGCAGGGCATATCGACCACGGCAAGACGGCGCTGGTGAAGGCTCTGACCGGCACGGATGCCGACCGCCTTGCCGAGGAGAAAGCCCGCGGCATCACCATCGACCTTGGTTTTGCCTATGCCGATCTCGGCGGCGGTACGGTCACCGGCTTCGTCGACGTGCCGGGTCACGAACGGCTGATCCACACCATGCTTGCCGGCGCCGGCGGCATCGATTTCGCGTTGCTGGTGGTCGCCGCCGACGATGGAATGATGCCGCAGACGCGCGAACACCTCGCGATCCTCGACCTGCTCGATATTACCAGAGGTATCGTCGCGCTCACCAAGGCCGATCTCGCCGGGCCTGAGCGGCGCGCGGAGGTGACAGCCGAAATCCAAGCAACGCTTGCTGGCACCGGTTTGGCAATGGCACCGATCCTTGCCGTCTCCGCCCTTACCGGCGAGGGTATTGAGGCCCTGCGCGCCGGCCTCGCGGCCGCCGAGGCAGAAACAGCCGCCCGCAACGAAGCCGGCCTGCTGCGCTTTGCCGTCGATCGCAGTTTCACGCTTGCAGGCGCCGGCACGGTGGTGACCGGCATGGTGCTCGGCGGCCGTGCGAAGCCCGACGATATGATCATCGTCAGCCCGACCGGGCTGACCGCCCGCATACGCGGCATCCATGCGCAGAACCGCAAGGCCGCAGAGGGGCTTGCCGGCCAACGTTGCGCGCTGAACCTTGCCGGCGAACGGGTGACGAAGGACGCGATCCGGCGCGGCGACGTGGTTCTCGCGCCGCCACTGCACGCCCCGACGGACCGGATCGACGCGGAGGTTCGCGTGCTGGCCTCGGAGGCGAAGTCGATCGGCTCCTGGTTTCCCGTTCGCCTGCACAGCCACGCGGCAGAAGTTGGTGCGCGGATCGTACCTCTTGCCGGCCCGCTCGGTCCCGGAACACAAGGCCTGGTACAGCTGGTCCTCGACCGTCCCATCGCCGCGACCATCGCCGACCGCTTCGTCCTGCGCGACACCTCGGCCAGCCGGACGATCGGCGGCGGCCGCTTTCTCGACCTGCGCCCGCCGGCGCGAAAGCGAGGCACGCCGGAGCGCCTGGCCTTGCTTGCCGCCTCTGGCAACGAGGACCCGGCGGTGGCGCTTTCCGCCCTGTCCGATCTCGCGCCGATCGATCTTGCGGGTTTCCTTCGCGACCGTGGCCTGGGCGAGGACGCCCTTTCCGGGCTCCTGAAGGCCGCCGGGGCGACGACCATCGGCGACCATGCGCTCTCGCGCGCAGCGGTGGACGGATTGCGGGCGAACCTGACAGACACCCTCGCAGCCTTCCACGCAGAAAACCCCGAGCTTGCCGGCATCGGTCGCGAGCGGCTACGGCTCCTTCTCAAACCGCGCCTGCCGACGACAAGCTTCCTCGCATTCCTCAAAGACGAAGCGGCTGCAGGTCAAATCGTGCTCGACGGCGCCTTCCTGCGCCTGCCGGGTCACGAGGTCCGACTGTCGCCGGCGGACGAAGACCTGTGGCAGCGGATCCATCCGCATCTCCTCGACGACAGCCGCTTCCGGCCACCGCGCGTGCGCGATTTCACAGTCCTTCTCAATGCAGAGGAGCGCGACATAAGGCGCGTGATGAAACTCGCCCAGCGGCTCGGGCAGACCCACGAGATCGCGCACGACCATTTCTTCGCCCGCGCGGTCGTGGAGGAGATGGCAGCCATCGTGCTCGAGGTGGCAGCCCAGGCGGACGATGGCTGGTTCACCGCGCCCGACTTTCGCGACCGGGTGCACAATGGCCGCAAGGTCGCCATCGAAATCCTCGATTTCTACGACCGGCTCGGCCTGACCTTGCGCAGGGGAGATATGCGTCGCATAAATCCCCATCGCAGCGACCTATTTGCGCGCTGAGGCCGGGTCTTGCCGCCTCGCGCGCAGTATCTCGCAATTGCCTTGGTTCGGCGTCGGCGGAGAGCCTTTGAAGGTGCGAGGCACCGAGCCGGCCCAATGCCAGCGGCCAGCCGTGGGGCCGCCGGTCTCCTTTCGGATGCGTCCGATGTTGCCGATACCGTCAAAGCCGAGCCAATTGAAATCCGTTGGTGGGTCGTGCGCGTCCAGTTCGTTCATGGCTTAGGATGTGATTGCGGTCCGGAGAAATTCAAGTCGGGCGGAACCTCTTTGCAAATCGCTGGTTCGTGGCCCGGGCTCTGAGGACTTGCCCAATCAGAGCCCTTCATGACGACGACACCTTGGCCCCGCCCTTCATTGGTCGGGGCCTTTTTCTGGAACTATCTGGCTTCATTTTGGTTAATTAGATGCCTCTGATCTACACCCCGCTTAATCAGAGGTTTCAGGCTCATCTAACGTCCATATGGATCGAGCCGTGTATGGCAAAATGCCGAATGGCCTCGACGATCTGCCGAGGCCATTTTTCGCTAAAATCAGCGGCGCTACGCAAGAAACGCGCAACGTTTCCTGTGGACGGCAGTTGTGACGCGCCGTCGACCTTCCGTTACTAAGGGCCAACGGTCGGGCTCCTGTTCGAGCCTCCTCTGCTATCCAACAGGAGCCCCTCGCGCGGCTGCGACCTCTCAGGCTCGCTTGTCGCCTTCGGATAAGGGGGTGGGAGTGCTTCGCCAAGAAAGTTGCCTTATCGCGAGGACGCCCTAAATACCGAACGCATTGTTGGGTGGTTTTAAGGGCGCGTCCCAACGACTGGAAGATAATTCGCGCCCCAAGGCAGGAGGTCGCGCGATGAATTCCACGACCAATCCGAAGGCACTTCTCCCCCACGAAATGAATGAGGTTGATCGGATCTTCAATGAGATCCTTAGTGAGCAAGGGCTCCTACGCGGTTGTGAGGAAGCAGAAGCGATTGCGGCTCGCATACTCGGCCACCACCAGCGAGGCGTTCGAGATGTCGAGACCATAAAGTTCGCGATTGGATTAAGCTTAAGGTCTGGCGCCAAGGAAATCGCAGGGGCGGCCCGCGAGGCGACGATTTCGATCATGAATGTTGGGGGCGGTCCAGAGAGTCAAATCAGTCCCGAAGTCCTCGAAATGCTTCAGCGCACCTTCGAGCGTGTGTCCATCTGGTGCAGGATCCCGCGATATGGAAAACGAGCCGCCGGCTCGCGCAATATCTGACCGAGAGCTTTCGAATCGGAAGGTATGATGAAAAAGCGTTGTCGGAAATCGCGGTGTTGCTTGAGCAGCATCCTGACGATCGCTGTGAAATCTAGTGCCCCGTGCAAAGAGGCTCTCCCGCGGAGGGAAAGCGACCGGCTGCCGCGCCGCATTTTTTTGGCGCAAAAACACTCTTCCTCAGGAACGGACTTCGATCTGTCGCGTTTTGTTTCGCATGGAAAATCTACGGCCGACACCCACAGCAGCCGTCCGGCAATATGCGGACATTTACAGCCTCGAAGAATTCGCAGTCGCCTACGATCTAAGCGCCACACGCGCGAACGACCTGTACCGGCGATTTGGCCCAACACGCGCGAAGCTCGACACGTTAATGGCGGCGCTTCATCACTTGGCGTCCTGGCGACCATAGGTCTTTCCGCAGGTCGATGTCGCGGGCGGCGCCGACGCCGGTTTTTCTCGTGCGAGGCTCACAAGGAGAAGGCACCCCATGGGCAACGACGATGACGATACCTACACACCGGCAGAAGAGCGCAGCGGCGTAGGCAAAGCCGCACAGGTCGCGGCGGAAGCTGTAAAGACAGAGGTAAGTGCCGTGGTTGGAGCGGCAGCAGAACATCCGCACACCGTCTCCGCCGTGGGTGTACTGTTAGGCGCTCTCGCCTTTACTATCGGCTACGTGGTGGGTCGAAATTCGGTCGACACGAGGCGAGGTTCTAGGTGGTGAGCGGACGTGTGTGGCCGACAGCCCTCTGTCGGATCCTGCACGAAGGCGCGCCCTAGCCTGAGAAAAGAAAAAAGGCCCTCCGGGGCCAAGTTTTGTGGAGTTTAGGCGGTCGTTAACTGCCGGTTAGGCCGAAAGTTTCTCGCTTTTCGGCCCCATTTGTCGCCTTTTGGGGCCGCTGTTTTGCCCAAGGAACCTCTGGCGCCCTCGCGCGTTTACTGGCCGCCTACGATCTGCCCCCCGCGGATCTAGGCCGAGCTCCATCGATAGTCCCCGGAATGGAGCCGATTGGCTAGCCGTCCTCGGGCCTCGGTCTCCCCCGGCCGGGGCCGCTTCTTTCTAGGTGCTCTGATTTAGCACTCACTCAAGGAACACCTCTCGGCCCACCGCGTTGGAACTTCATAAGGAGTTCCGGTGATGATTTTGATTCCGCCCGATTTTGACTGCCGAGGAGGCGAAGGCTCTGATGCTTCTGGCCTGATCGCTTCCATCAAGTACGCCTTGGCTGCCGAGGCGCCGTTCGATACACAAGGCCTCTGCTTCAGGGCGCTTGGAAACTGTGTCGTAATCGAGGGTCAAGTTGCCGAGCCCGACGGCGACGAGTTCGTTCGACGCGTGGCTGAAGATATTGCAGGGCCCGACCGTGTTGTGGTGCGAGTTGGTTGTCCGCGGCGAGCCCCGCAGTCGTGAAAACGTGCCTACCAGGTCTATCGTGAGTACCAGTTATCAATATCTTTGCGAACCTGGTTTTTCTCCAGGCCGTACCGCTCTTGAATCTTCCCTTCGAGCTGATCACGTCGGCCGGCGATCTCATCGAAACTCTCGTCGGTTTGCTTCCAGTTACCTTTAACGCGATCTCAGTCCATAGTGACCTCCTTGCGCTCCTCTTGTATCTGCCCCAAATCCCCACGGCGGAGCTTAGTTCCTGGACGGCCCTCGGACCTGGTCTACCTCGATTTTTTTCATTCTGGAGAACCTTTCATCCAGATCGGGGTTTTAGGTCTTGCTGATGATCTCGGATCCCTCCAGATCAAGGTGGAGGAGCCCCAAAGCCGTTTCTACTTTGCGATGGGGCTCTTCTTCAAAGCCCTGCTTCTCGGGGATGCACCTCTGAGGTCGTCACGGAGGAACACCAATGCCCAAAAGCAAAAAGCGGGTGATGACCCGGAGTGAGGTTCCGGTTTTCGTGAACGAGGTGATCGAGGCAGGCTGCAACATTTGCGCCGTGGGTCACGACAGTTACGTGATCGGCGACATTGCAGACCAAGACAGGGCGAAAGACGAAATCGACAGAATAGCGGAGAAGTACGGCGACCGTGACCCTTTGAAGTGGCAGATTGTCGCCTATCTCTGGTCGATCGGCCGATACATAGAGCTGGCGTCGGAAGCCACGCGGCACTGACAGGAGGCTGGTAAGGCGAAGGATGTGAAAATCAAAAGCCAGCACGGAACCATTTGACGAGCGAGCGGTTAAAAAGTGGGGCTCCCGCGTTTCTCGTTTCCGCTAGGGTCCCCGCGCACATACCTTTCATGGCCCCTTGGTCGCCTTTGGGGCCATTTCTTTTAGCGCCGCAGGCAACTGCCCTCGCGCTGGCCCGCTTCGATCCGTTGCAGTATCTCCCGCAGACGCGGCTATCGACTGAAAGACTGTTTAGCGTGTTCTCCACAGCGCATCGAGGTGGCAGCCTCGGCCGCCTGCTTCTCGACGCCAGTTATGCGGAGCTCGTGGTTGTCGAGCCCCGTGTATGGGCGGCATAGTCATCGTCGGCGGCGTTGACGTTGTCGGCAATTTCATGGTCGCCGCGGGCGACGTTGCCAGGCCTTCAGCGGCGAAGTGAAATGCTCCTTGTCGAGATCAGAGGTTCGATAGGCGCCGGCACTGCAAATGCGCGATGATACGCGGCATTTACATCGGCTGGAGCCATTCCAGCGGTAGGCGATAGCTCATCTTGAAAATTCCTTTGAGTGGACCAGGTTGTGGGGGGCTCCGAAAACAACGGGAGGCAGCAGTGGATCACTCCGACGGCTTTGAGATCCGGTGCCAAGCATGTGGCGCCCGAGAGCACCTGACGTTCTCAGAAATGGAGATGCGAGATCACGTTCAGTGCCGGGTCTACGGGACAGTCCGTAACATGCGCAAGGAAGACATCCTGGAGACTTGCCGTGACGCAGTTAGGTTGACGGGCGGGGGCTATGAAGATTTCATGGGTGAGAATTCGCGTCCGCAAGGCAACCCTAAATTAACTTGATGGAATGCAATTTACGGTCGGTCGCCATTGTCCCTGCACTCACAACTGGCACCCAAAACCGCAGCGCCCACCCACGGCTGCGGTTTTGCCAATTGGTCAGTTCGCCGCCCAAAAAAAGTCCCTGCCGGTCCACCGGCAGAGGTTGGTTCGGTATGCCGGATCGCTTGAGAAGCGTTCGTAGCGCGCAAGCTCGAAAGACGATCCTGCAGAGAGAATAAGGTCGCAATACCTTGAAACAAGGCAACTCAATAGATGATGCCAGGGCGTTCCTGCCTCACGCACACGTTTCACGAAAGCGAAACTGCCTACGCTCAATTGAGTGACAGAGGCGAGTTATGATCCCAGACGAGATTACCAGGAAAGCGTGGAGCCTTGCAGCCCGTCACCTTGCGCGCGGGCAACGCGACCCGACCAAGATGGTTGCTGAGGCTATTTCCCTGGAACGGCAACGATGTTTGGAAATCGCCACTGAATGTTGCGGCGAAAACAGCGACGTCGCTCGGGAGATACGGGAACGGTGAAAATAGCGATGGCCAGACGGGCCGCCTCGATGTTAGATGCGGGTAAGCTGCGAGAGAGCCCGATGAACGGACAAACGAAGCGCACCCGGGACCTGGTACTCATCGTTGTCGTGACTGGCGTCGCCCTTATAGTGGTTGCGGGCGCTTTGCTTTTTTTCGTCATTTGACGAGTGGCGCGCGGTTCGTCGGCAACCTTGTCATCGGCCCCCTTCCGGTCGGGTGCCAACGTTTCCACTTTAGACTAGGCGTGCCTAGGCGTTGATTTCCTGAGCTATCAGGATCGCGGTCGCTGCCCACCGAAGCGGCGCGCACTTCCGGTCCCATTCGTGCGCATCGTTACGGCGGTAGTCGGACCAACCCGCACCTTGTAGGTTACCGGCTGGTCGTGTTCGGGGCATCGACAAACTCTATTGCCATGCCCTCACAATAGCCCCCGGTCCCGACGACCTTGCCCATTGCCTGAAACGCACTCGCTTGGCCTACCAAGCTTTGACTTGGGAATTGATAGCGAAGAATCCTGCAGTTTTGAGTAAGGCTCCGAAGCAGGAGCGCAAGCCGATGCTGGCGTACGATGCCTCTCAGACAGCAAAGTTGCTGCAGGTCGAGGGAAAGCGCATCCATATTCCGGTGCCGTTGGCGGTAATGTGCGGCTTGAAACCAGGAGACATCGCAGCACTTCGGTGGAATCATATTGACTGGGCCGGCGCGCGCGCCGCTATTATCGAGAGTGTAGAGCAGACCGTCGAAGGCGTTCACTACAAGGAGCCGAAGTCTGGCCGGAGCCGCGCAGTTGATCTGTCACCATCTGTTATCCTCAAGGCACATCGGGCTAGACAGGCAGAAGGCTTACTCGCAATCGGCATCAGAAGCGCTGAAGACATGTTCATCGTGAGTGACCATGAAGGCGCCCCAGCCGCGGGCACTGACAGACGCATGGCTACGCTTGCTGGAAGGGCTGGACCTCCCGCGCATCCGTTTCCATGATCTCCGCCACACTCACGCCGCCCAACTCCTATCTGCTGGGGGTGCATCCAAGATCGCTAGCGAACGCTTGGGGCACTCGATCGGCATTACCCTCGACCTCTACTCACACGTGATGCCGGGAATGCAGGCGAATGCCGCGGTACAGATTGACGAAATGATCCGCCGTGCGGTAGGGGATTCTAGCGAGAGCAAAGGGTAGCAAACCGGTAGGAAAAGGCTCCTCGGAACATTGTCGGTTTGGAAGAAATGACAATGAAATCAAAAACTGGAAGGGAATCGTCTCCGGTGGGACGGCCGGACTTCAAATCCGGTTGGGGCAGCGAGCCTGTCCCGGGTGGGTTCGACCCCCACTCCCCTCCGCCATCGACTGGTGTGTGCAGGACGTCCAAGCTAAGATCGTTTTTTTTCGAACTAGGCTAAGTGTAGCGCGTAAGTCACTCCATCGGCCGCTGAACGCGCATCTCGCAGAGTCCTGCGCAGAAACCTAGGGACGACACTTTGAATCACCATTGAACATACAAGTTGGTAACAGCGGAGGGAGGCAAGCCACGCCATCGTTCCCGATCTCCCTCTGACCACAATTTCGGCCACTGGCTCTTCACGTGTTAACGATCAACGAGTTTCGGGGAGAGGGCTTCGATCCGCATCGCGAGGCTATTGCCGTGATCATTGGCGATCGTCCCGCGATGGTTGTTGTTCGGAACCGGGCTTTGGTCACACGGCATGGCCACAGCCGTCGCCCAGGGTGGCCCGCTCCACGGAAGGCTGACAACGCGCGCCGGGACGCTGTTCATGTCAAGGAGAGATCGGAGGCCGTTGCTGGGACCCGGGCGATGCCGACGGCTGTTGTCGGCGCAAAGGGGGGCGTGGCCGCAGAGCTCATTTGGAGCGATCATCAGCTCTCAACTTCTCCAGGTCAGGCATCTTCGATCCGAGCGCCTTATCGAGTGCCTTCACACCTTTGGCTGACAGCCTCAAGAGGCCGTTGCAAAGGCCTTCCTTCCAAGAATCGCCGCGATCCCACGCCTCCGCCCAAGCATCGACCAATTCGTATTCGTGGCGGGTCTCCACCAGGGCTTCGAATAGTAAGGAGGCCTGCACCAGATCCTTGTCCGATTTCACGCGTCCTAGCGTGTCAGGGAGCCTTCTGGAGGCTACGATAAGCTTATGGACGGCATACCGCTCGGGAGCCGGGACTAGGACGTTCACGCCTTCGCGGAAGAGAAGCACCGTGCGGACAGGCTCGTAGATCAGGAAGTCGAGGAACCTGAGGTTTTCTGCCGACGCGCCGCCGAGGGCGGGCATGGGAGACGGCTTGCCCGTGTATTCGTCCGATCCCCGGTTTCCAGTCAGGAACTCCACTCGGTAGCCCCTCGCGTTCTGAAAGGCGACCACCTTGGCTTTGTCCGCCTGGTGTGGCACGGCTCGGAAATTGGGATCGACCGACTGGAGGATATTTAGAACGGGCGGAAGGCTGTCCTGCACCCCGGCCGAGATCGCGAAGTCCTGAGCGAAATCCGCGTCGCCCGTCTGCATCGCAGACGAGGGCAGTCGGACGCCTAGCATCCCCGCATAGGTGCTGAATGCTACTGACCCAATCAGGACCGCACGGAGCCGGAACAATCCGGCGTCGGCAAGCGCCTTCGTAATATCGCCGGCGAAGGTGTCGGGACCGGGGAGACCGGCACGACGCAGAGTGCTTACCATGCGCCTCCGCTCCCGGAGATCGTCCTTGATCTCCTTGTGTGCCTTCACCCGTGCCGTGATCTCTTCGTCACTTTCTGGACCGACATAATTTCGCTTGTATTTGCCCTGTCCATCTGGGAGATCAAAATACCAGTAATTACGATCCTTGACTGTTACGGTCACGAACCACCCTTCCATCGGAAAGTCTGCCAAAAACTGACCGTCGAGCGTCCGCTGCGTCAGCTCGGCGAACATCGTCCGATAGCTGATGTCGATCTCTCTCATCATTGGCCTTTCGTCCTTTTGAAAGCGCCGAAAGGCGTGTCGATCAGCCTGTCGTGCGCTTCCCTTTGTCCAAGCATTTTGGTCGCGTTATAATTTTATGCCACGAACTTATAGCGGTCCTCGTGCCTGTCAATGTTATATGTTTTTGGCAGAAACTTATAACATTCGCCGAGGGTCGCCAACGTGGCTGCCGACGGCTGGGCCAGCCACCACCTCGGCACCGCTGGCGACGAGATCCGCTTCGTGACAAAACGCTTTCAGCAGGGGCCGATCCCAGGCCGCGCTAGGTCAGGGAACGGCGACCTTGCTGGGGTTTCGACGAATACGCTTGTTCGGCTCTAGCGGGTCAATCCGGATCCTGGCCTCGCCGACTATTTGGGGCGAGCGTGCCCCAGGCTAATTCACTGACCGCGCCTGAATTGATACCCGCGGCAACGCCGGATCGGCTCGCGACGGTCCCCGATCAAGGCCCTGGTTGATTGGTTTTTTACCGCTTGCTGTAGATTGTGCTCGCGGATTGGCGGATGCCGGAAGATGACAATGGAGGAGAAGGAATTGGATCCCGCTGGCAACATACGTGATGGGAAAGGCGGGCTTTGCAGCAACGCTCTGTAGCAACAATTTGTATAGCGCGACCCGTGACAACCATCTAGGGATGACGTTGCACGCTTGACTTGCGTTTGCTGCCTCGCAGGCTGAGCGAAGGTTCGTCGGTTGTAGGAGTGCTTGCAGCAACCCAGACATAGCGGCGCTTGCGAATTTGGGGCGGCCTTCGGGGGAAGGCAGACGGGGAGCCTATGATATTGACGATGGTTAGCGAGGCTTGGCAACTAAGCCGAGAATCCGACCAGTCGGATTCTCAAATTGCCAACAGGATAGTGCCCCGGTCATGGCCCAGTGCGGGCAATGAAGTTTCAAAGTTCTCCAACATTGTGCGCCCAAACAAGCCGACGATCGCTAGGACGCCAGTCGTCGGCTGGCCGGCGGATTTGAGGCGCTCGTCACGGGACTGGCGGCTCACGGTGGAACGTGAGGTGGACAGTCCCGCTCTCGGCCGTTTCAGACTTGACTGTGTAGCCGGCTTCCAAACCGCGTAGGTCGTCCCAGAGGCGTATACCCCGCCCCAGCAGGATTGGGGTGATTGCGATATGCAGGCGGTCCACAAGCCCAGCCTTCAGATAGTCGCGAACCGTCGTCGGCCCGCCACCTATCCGTACATCCTTGCCGTTCGCGGCAGTGACGGCCTGCTGCAGTACATCAACCCGGTCTGCAGCGAGGAAATGGAACGTGGTACCTCCAGCCATCTCGATGGAAGGCCGCGGTGTGTGCGTCAGGACAAAGACCGGGCAGTGGAATGGCGGCTCGTCGCCCCACCAACCTTTCCAGTTCGGATCATCGGCAAAGTTGTGTAGCCCGAACATGCCGGCCCCGATGATTTCGGCGCCTATGTTCGCGAAGTAGTCCTCGGCATACGCGTCATCCACGCCGGTGGTGCCTTGGCCACTGATGTCCTTGAGCACACGCTCCCGGAACGTTTTTGTGGCGACATAGGCACTGACAAGGCGCGACCAGTCGGAGCCGAAGGGGTTCTCCGGCGTCTGGTCCGTCGTTGTTGCGAAACCATCGAGCGAGAGGAGAAGATCGGCGCGAACCGCCACTGGAGTGCTCCCAAAAACTAAGGTAGATGCCTTCATAATCGCGGAGAAACACTAAGGCAAGTGCCTTTTTATTCTTGACCGACACGCGCGGCCGCTTTACCGAGCTATATGCCCTATCACACGACCCCACTTGATCTCGCCTTTTACGCCCTCAGCGATCCGACCCGCCGCGCAGTGGTGTCTCGGTTGGTCGAGGGCGAGCTGCCGGTGACAGCCCTGGCTGAGCCTTTCGACATGGCGCTGCCCTCCTTCGCCCAGCATCTCAAGGTGTTAGAGGAGTGCGGATTGATCGCCAGCGAGAAGCGCGGGCGCAGCCGTTGGTGCCGACTGGAGCGGGCGCGCTTCGCCGAGGCGGCAAACTGGATGGAAGCGGAACGCCGACGCTGGGGCGAGCGGCTTGATCGACTGGAATCGTATTTGGACATGGCGGAAGAGAACGATGATGGAAAAGCTGTTTGAAACCTGGGCGCACGACCGAGAGATCGTGCTGGTCAAGGTGCTGAAGCACCCGCGGCCAAAGGTCTTCGCCGCCTGGATGGACCCTGACGCGCTGGCACAGTGGTATGGCCCGGATGGACTTAGCATTGAGAACCACGAAGTCGATATTCGCGAGGGCGGGAAATGGCGCTTCGACATGGTGGGCGTATTCGAAGGCAAGAAGCAGCGCTTCCCCAATCTCATGCGCTTCTTGAAGATCGTACCGAACGAACTGATTGTGGTGGACCATGGTACCCCGGACCCCAATGACCCGCAGCGCTTCTTTATGACGATCACCTTCGATGAACAGACCGACGGCAAGACCGTGCTGACGATGCGCCAGCTTCACCCAAGCCGCGAACGTCGCCAAGTGGTCGTCGGTTTTGGCGCGGTTGAGTATGGATTGCAGACGCTGGACGGCCTCGCCAGGTGGCTCGATGGCTGAACGCGAGACAACGCATCGGGATGCTCGGGAAACTTCCTGCGAAAACTTGCATCGTCGATTCTGATTTTGAATGCCGCATAGAGCGATCCAAGCGACGGCGCCGCCGCGATCTCTTGCCGCGAACATTTTCAAACCGGGAAATTGTCTGCGGTCGACGGGCTATCGGAGGCGGCCATGGTCGAGACCCTGAAGTCGCGAGCGGGACGCCGCTCGACGATCGTCATAAGCCTCCATCGCAGCACCATATCGTTATGACGAAGTCGTCATCCTTGGTGGGGGGGCAGGTTAAAAGCCAGGCACCTTTCGCCGACGTTGCCAGCTTGACCATGGACCAGCTTTATGAGCGCTGGTCCGGCGGCGTTGATTCCCGGTAGAAGGGGCCGAGTACCGAAGTACCGCGCCCGGAGCCAAGCTTCTCGGTCTATCGTTCAGGTATCCAGCCCAACCAGGACCGCCGCTTCGCGGTATTGGCCAATGACCTCGGGCGTGAAGTGGAAGGCGTCGAGGAAATTGTCCGTTCGGTAGTCCGGGTTTTGAAGCCGGATTTTGGCTGCAAAGCTACGAGCCTCACTGATGCGCCCGGCGAGTGCGAGGCAATGGGCGGCGATCGCGAGGATGTGGACATGCGCGTTCGGACGGGCGGCTGCCTTGACCGCCCAGGTTGCCGCCTCCTCAAAGGCGCCCAGGCGGATGAGGGCAATAGCGCGGGTTCCGAGCATACCAAAGAGTAGGGGATCATAGGGGCTCAAGAGCCGCGAATGATCGGACGCAGCGATCGCTGCGTTGGGGTCGCCGGACTGGGAGTGCACGAAGGCGAGCGCATAGTGGCCAAGGGCGAAATTGGGGCTGAGATGGACCGAGTGCTCCAGTTCGCGCAACGCCTGGTCGTTGTCTCCGGTCAGCCAGAGGGCACGCCCCATCGACCAGTGCGCGGCGGGGTTCTGGTCGTCGACCAACAGGCTCTGCCCGGCGGCTTTGAGCGCGCGCCGGATCTCGCCGTCGCGGTCACCCCAACGCTGGAAGGCTCTTTGCCAGTGCGTGAAGGAGAGGCCCGCATGGGCGCGCGAGAATGTCGGATCGAGGCGGGTCGACAGCCGGAAGAATTCGGCGGCGCGCTCGTTTTCCTCGGCGGTGAAGCGAAACATGTGCCATAGGCCGCGATGATAGGCCTCCCAGGCGTCGAGCGAATCCGGATGTTTCAGGATCGCGCGGTTGCGTTCTTCGTTCTCGATTTCGGCCGCAATCGACGACACGATGCTGTTGCTGATCTCGTCGACGACGGCAAAGCGCTCGGCCGAGCGCGCCTCGAACTGCTCGGTCCACACGATGCGGGCGGTGGCTGCCTCGGCGACCTCCACGGTCACTCCGACCCCGAGTTCGTGCTGTTCCAGGAAGCCGGTGGCGACATAATCGACGCCGAGCCGACGGCCGAGTTCCGGCAGTTCGAGGCTCTCGCCGGCAATGGCAAAGACGGAACCTCGGGCAATAACGAAAAGACTGCGCAGGCGCGCCAGCTTGCTGATGATGTCATGCGCGACCGCGCTGCCGAGATCGTGCCGGCCCGTCGGGTCCGCGACAAGCTCGCGAAACGGCATGATGGCGATCGAGGCGCGGCGCGAGACCGTCATGTGGGCGGGCTGGGGGGGGCTGCCAACACCGTCAGAAACGATGACGACCGCCGGTTGCCGTGGCTGGGGCCGAAGGCGTTCCCATGCCTCTTGGATCGGTGCGAAGTCCTCGCCCTCATCGGCAAAGAGGCGTGCTGCCGTATCGAGATGCCGGGCGCAGGCATCGCTCATCCGCCGGTGGGAGAGTTCCGCTAGAAAGCGGATGTTTGCGTCTGTGTCGAGCGGGGCGAGGTCGAGCCATTGCCGGGCTGCCGGCAAGCCGTCCTCTTTGCCGATGGGTGTTCTTTTGCCGATTTCTGCTGCGATCTCCAGCGCGTACAGGCGAAACTCGCTCCTCACCGATGTCAGCCAGTGCTCGAAGGCAGGGCTGTTGTCGATCTCGACGCCTTCGAGCAGATCGCCTCCGCACCGCCCCGCGATCGTTCGCAATACCTCCAGATTAAGGTTTCGGACACCGCGCCGCCTTGCTTCCAGCAGGTAGCGCACGTCGACGTCACAGCCTTCGAGATCAAGTGAAATCCGGTCGTCGGCTGTGATCACGCGCTTGCGGCCATCCGTCTCCATGAGCGAGCGGATCTTGCTCAGGCTCCAGCGCAATTCACCGCGCGGATCGCTCGGCACTTGCCAAAGCAGATCGCAGAGCCGCTGGCGGGGAACCGAACCGGGCGTTACGGCCAGATAGGCGAGCAGTGCGCGCACCTTGCGCGACGGCGGTAGCGGCACGGCCACCCCGCGGCGCACGAGTTTCATCGGCCCGAGGAGCCGCAGTTCCAGCTCCTTTGCCGAAAAAACCACGTCCGGGCCATCCGTTCCCATGCGCACTCCCACGTGGGCTCCCACGCCGGCACTTTAGCATCCCTTGCCGAACCTAGCATCCGGAAGAGTGAGAGGACGCAATGGCTACCAATTCAGGACTGAGAACCACGAACGGCCGCGGGCGGCTTTTCGACAGCGTGCTGGAGACGATAGGCGACACGCCGGCGATCCGTATCAACAATCTCGGCGTCGGCAACGCGACCATCTATGTCAAGGCGGAGTACTTTAATCCGGCTTCGTCGGTGAAGGACAGGCTCGCGGTTGCGATCATCGAGGAGGCCGAGCGCAGCGGCAAGCTGAAGCCCGGACAAACCGTGGTCGAGGCCACCAGCGGTAACACCGGCATCGGACTGGCGATGGTCTGTGCACAAAAAGGTTACCCGCTCGTCGTCACGATGGCCGATAGCTTCTCCGTCGAGCGCCGCCGGCTGATGCGCATGCTCGGCGCCAAGGTCGTGCTGACGCCGCGCGCCGAAAAGGGCCTGGGCATGTATCGCAAGGCGGTGGAGCTTGCCGAGAAGAACGGATGGTTCCTCGCCCGGCAGTTCGAGACCACAGCCAACGCTGCGATCCACGAGGCGACGACCGGACGGGAGATTGTCAACGACTTCGCCGGCTCCCGCCTGGATTACTTCGTCACAGGCTACGGTACCGGCGGCACGGTCGTCGGCGTATCCCGCGTGCTGCGCCGCGAACGGCCCGAGACGAAGATCGTGCTTGCCGAGCCCGCCAACGCGCAATTGCTCGGCAGCGGCCATGTGCAGCAGCGGGGAGCAGGAGGTGCGCCGGCGGTCAGCCATCCAGCCTTCGAGCCGCATCCAATCCAGGGATGGACACCGGACTTCATCCCTGACGTCCTGCAGGAGGCGGTCGACAACCGCTACTATGACGAGCTTGTCCCGATTGCCGGCCCGAAAGCGATGGAATGGGCCAAGGCGCTTGCTCAGAAAGAGGGCATCTTCACGGGCGTTTCGGGCGGGGCAACCTTCGGCGTTGCGCGCCAGATCGCGGAGCATGCGCCGGCCGGCTCGGTGATACTCTGCATGCTGCCCGACACTGGGGAGCGCTATCTGTCGACGCCGCTCTTCGAAACGATCCCGGCTGACATGGATGACGAGGAGATGGAGTTGTCGCGATCCACGCCCGCCTTCCAGCTGGCGGCAGAATAGAGGAAAAGGCGATGGAAGCGCAATTGTCCGCTGCGAGTGAGGGGGCGCACAAGCAGCCGGAAGTTCTTGCAACTCCGGAAACTCTCGACCCCGCGGACTGGTCGTCCGTTGCGGCACTCGCCCACCGGATTGTCGACGATGCCGTCGACCATCTCGGCCGCGTGCGCGAGCGTCCGGTCTGGCAACCGCTGCCCGACGAGATCGAAGCGCTGTACCGGGCGCCTCTCCCGGATCGGCCGACGCCGCTCGAAGACGTCTACAGGCAGGTGAAGGACACGGTGCTCGCCTATCCGATGGGCAACATCCATCCACGGTTCTGGTCCTGGTACATGGGTTCCGGCAACTTCACCGGGGCGCTCGGCGACTTCCTCGCAGCGATCCAGGGGTCCAATCTCGGGGGCGGCCGCCATGCCGCCGCCCTCGTTGACCAGCAGGTCGTCGGCTGGCTCCGCGACATGATCGGCTTGCCCGAGGCGGCGAGCGGTACGCTGGTAAGCGGCGGTTCTGTGGCCAATCTGGTTGGGCTGACGGTTGCCCGCAACGTCATGGCAGGGATTGATCTGCGCGAAGAGGGTGTCGCAGCCCTGAAGCAGCCAATGCGTTTCTACGCCTCCGACCAGGTCCATTCCTGCCATCGCAAGGCGGTCGAGACGCTCGGCCTCGGCAACAAGGCACTCAGACGGATCCGCACCGATTCCCGTTACCGCATCGACCATGAGGCGCTTCGCGCGGCAATCGCCGAGGATCGCGCGCTGGGCTTCAGGCCTGCCTGCGTCATTGGCACTGCCGGTACGGTCAATTCCGGCGCGGTCGACGATCTCACCGCCTTGGCCGAAATCGCCGCAGAGGAGGAGCTCTGGTTTCATGTCGACGGGTGCATCGGTGCGCTCGTGGCAATCGCGCCTGAGAACGCCTGGCGCGTCAAGGGTATCGAGCGGGCGGATTCCGTTGCGCTCGACCCGCACAAGTGGCTGCATGCCCCGTTCGAAGTCGGTTGCGCGCTTGTACGGGACCGGACGAAGCACCGGGAGACATTCGCCGTTTCGCCGGAATTCCTGCAGCGGATGCCGCGCGGCATCGCCTCCGCTCAATGGCTCCACGAATTCGGCTTTCAGACCAGTCGTGGCTTTGCGGCGCTGAAGGTCTGGATGGCACTGATGGAGCATGGTGTTGCCAAGTTTGGCCGGCTGATTGACCAAAACATTGCGCAGGCTGCATGGCTTTCGGATCTCGTGCGGTCACACCCGCCTTTGGGACTTGTCTCAGAGCCCGAGATCAACATCGTCTGCTTTCGCTATGCGCCCGATGGGCACAGTGAAGAGCGACTAAAGCAGATCAACCTTGAAGTGATGCTGCGCCTGCAGGAGGCAGGTATCGCGGCGCTCTCTGACACAACGATCCGGGGGAAGCACTGTTTGCGGGCAGCGATCTGCAATCACCGCACCCGCAAGGACGATCTCGACCTGCTGGTTTCGGAGGTACTGCGGCTTGGGCGGGAAGTGGACCCATCATTGGCTTGATAGCGTTTTGATAAGAAACGATCGCCTGGTGCAGGGGCCATCCGATTTCGCCATGCGATGATGCCACATCGCCGGTTCGACCCCGGTCAAGGGGCAGGAGGCATCCGTGCTGCCGCTTCCGCTCGTCGGGTGATCTGAACGTTGAAGGAGCGTCTGGAGCGGATACCGGGCAAGCGCGACCCGAGCGTCTCAATTGGGCAGGAAGGAGACTGGCCGCACCTGGAGAGTTGGCCAGGGATGCAGACTTGGCGCAGTTGCAGTTCGGGTCTTCCCCGGAATGCCGTTTCGCAAACAGAACTGGCCACTTCTGCCGAAAGCCCCGCTCGCCGCCCATTACCAGGCGTTCAAGAACCGTCCGCTTTGCAGCGGACACTCATTTCCGTGTCGTCTACTTCGTCGCCGTCGGTCACAACGAAGGTTAACGGCTCGATGGAGGTGGAGGTCGCCTGGGCATTCGCTCTTGCCACTTGTGACTGAGCCGCGGCTGAACAATAATTTGCGAACTCGGTCGTTAGGCTCGTCCTCACATGACGGATCAATCTCTTCAGCGTCGTCTTGCCGCCATCCTCGTTGCCGATGTGGTGGGATATTCGCGCCTGATGGAGGCTGATGAAGCCGCAACGCTGGCGGACCTCAGGGAACTCCGTTCTGGTGTTATCGAGCCGGCAGTGTTGCGCAACAACGGTCGCCTCTTCAAGGTCATGGGCGACGGATTCCTAATCGAATTCGGTAGCGCGGTGGACGCGGTCGTAGCCGCGTTGGAAATGCAACGGGGCGCCACTGCTGTTGGGGCTTCCGGAGACCGGCGCCTGCTTTTGCGTGTTGGCGTCAATCTGGGAGATGTCATTGACGACGGTTCAGACGTTCTCGGCGACGGCGTCAATGTCGCGGCGCGCCTGGAGACGCAGGCCGCACCGGGAGGTATCTGCATTTCGGCCAAGGTTCACGGCGAGATCGTCGGCAAGATCGGCGACCGGTTCTTTGATGCAGGCGAACGCCACCTGAAGAACCTGACTCGTCCGGTCCACGTGTGGCATTGGCCGGATGCGCTGCAGAGCATATTGCCGCTGCCCGAATATCCCTCGATCGCTGTATTGCCGTTCACGAATATGAGTGGGGATGAAGCGGACGCGCCTTTCGTCGACGGCTTGACCGAGGACCTGATCACCGACCTTTCCCGCAACGCCGGCCTGTTCGTGATCGCGCGCAATTCCGTGTACGGCTACAAGGGCAAGCCGGTCGACGTACGGCTGGTTGCGCAGGAACTCGGCGTCCGCTACGTCCTCGAGGGGAGCGCCAGACGCGCAAATGGCCGTATCCGCATCAATGCCCAATTGATCGACGCGCTTGCCGGCCAGCACTTGTGGGCCGACCGGTTTGACAGGACAGTGGAAGATGTTTTCGAATTGCAGGATGAAGTCAACGCCAAGATTGTTGAAGCCCTCGTCGGCCGGCTGACCATCCCGACGCAGCGCAATCGGCCGAAGAACTTTGAGGCCTACGATCTGTGTGTGCGCGCCCGCCTCCTGACGGAAGAGTCGCCGCAAACTGAGCGTGAGGCCTATATGCTTCTCCAGCGCGCGGTTGAGCTCGAACCATCATACGCCGAGGCGCTCGGTCTGCTCGCCTATAACCGTTGGCTTGCCTGGACTCATTTCGGCGAGCCCGAAAATCCTAACCGTCGGATGGCGGCGACGTTCGCGCAGAAGGCGGTCGATCTGGATCCCAACGATGCCGGCTGCCGTTACGTTCTGGGGACCATTTTGGCCTATGAGTGGCGATGGGAGGAATCGGAGGCCGCCTTCGCCAAGGCCCTGGAGCTCGACCCCAACCACGCCGACACCTGGGCCGCCATGTCGGACATGTCCGTGCTGGACGGCAGGGTTGCCGACGGACTAGCGCAGATCGAAAAAGCGCTGCGGCTCAATCCCTATCCGACCTGCTGGTATCTTTGTCATCTTGGTCAGGCGCAATACGCCGCGCGCGACTACGTGGCGGCAGCCGCTACACTGCGCAGGAAGGACACGTATCGCACCAACTCACGCAAATTCCTGGCTGCTACGCTTGCGCAGTTGGGCCACCGTGAGGAGGCGCGGCGAGAAGCAGAATTGTTCCTGATCGCCCACCCTCATTTCACGATCGGCCATTGGCTCAGCTCCCAGCCGCTACGCGATGCGTCTGTTCGAGACCACTTTGTCGACGGCTTCCGAAAGGCTGGCCTGCCGGAAATGTGACAGCGGGTGGGGACCTCTTGGCCTCAGGCTTCGAAAGCTGATCGATCTGTCATTCGCCATTCACACAACATAGACGCTTTATTCGAGCATTCGCTGTCGTTTCTCTGGGGGCCAACGACCATCGTTTCCGGGCGACCATGCAGGCACATCTTGGACGTGTCGCATAAAAATTCATCAAATGCCGCATCGACATTCGCCCGCTTTGCGTTCATGCAGGGCAGAGAAGCACGTTTTTCTTGCAGTCGCCCAATGGAGATGCGAATTGGTAAGCGTTGATGAGAAGCTCGAGCCCATCTTTCAGGAGGTCTTGAGGCGTAATGCTGGTGAACAGGAATTTCACCAGGCCGTAAGAGAAGTGCTCGAGAGTCTGGGACGTGTCATAGCCAAGCACCCGCGCTATCTTGAGAATGCTCTCATCGAACGCATTTGCGAGCCGGAACGACAAATCATTTTCCGCGTCCCTTGGGTTGATGACCAGGGGCAGGTGCAGATCAACCGTGGCTTCCGCGTTCAGTTCAATTCGGCACTCGGCCCCTACAAGGGCGGCATCCGGTTCCATCCGTCCGTCAATGTCGGCATCATCAAGTTTCTGGGATTTGAACAAACCTTCAAGAATGCCCTTACGGGCATGCCGATTGGTGGCGGCAAGGGTGGTTCCGACTTCAATCCGCGGGGTCGTTCTGACGGCGAAATCATGCGCTTCTGCCAGTCATTCATGACCGAGCTTCATCGCCACATTGGCGAGTATACGGACGTTCCCGCCGGCGACATCGGCGTGGGCGGACGCGAGATCGGCTACATGTTCGGCCAGTACAAGCGTCTGACCAATCGGTATGAAGCAGGTGTCCTGACCGGCAAAGCGCTCTTTTACGGAGGCTCGCGCGCCCGTACTGAAGCAACTGGCTACGGCAATACATATTTTGTCCAGGCCATGCTGGCGACAAAGGGGCAGAGCTTCGACGGAAAGAAGGTCGTCGTTTCAGGCTCCGGCAATGTTGCCCTCTACACGATCGAAAAGGTGCAGTCGTTTGGCGGCAAGGTCATGGCCGTCTCCGACAGTTCCGGCTATATCGTCGACGAGAGCGGCATCGACCTCGCGCTCCTCAAAGAGATAAAGGAGGTCCGCCGTGGCCGCATGTCCGATTATCTGCGAGCCAAGGGCAAAGGTGTCTACTTCGTCAACGCCGATGCAGGATCAATCTGGGATGTCCCATGCGATGTGGCCATGCCATCGGCCACCCAGAATGAGCTGACCGGAAAAGACGCGAGGAAGCTCGTCGCGAACGGCGTGACGGCGGTCGGTGAAGGCGCAAACATGCCCTCCACGCCCGATGCCATCCGCATCTTCCAGGAAGCCGGCGTTCTGTTCGCACCGGGCAAGGCCGCCAATGCCGGCGGCGTAGCGACGTCCGCGCTCGAAATGCAGCAAAACGCATCCCGCGACAGTTGGACATTCGACCAGACCGAGGCTCGCCTTGCCACCATCATGCGCAACATCCACGACGCATGCGCAGAAACAGCCGACGAATACGGTGCGCCGGGTGACTATGTCCTTGGAGCCAACATTGCGGGCTTTGTCAGAGTTGCCCAAGCCATGGATGCACTTGGAGTGATCTGACTTAGGTTGCGAGGGCTGGGCGGACGATCGATCACCATGACGGTTCGGTTGTCTCCGCTCAGCGTGTCGGCAATAGCGCGAAGCGGACTTCTTGCGCCATGATTTTTCCACCTTCATGGGAGTGATCGCGCCAAGGCTTGGAAGGTGCAGAGCAGTTCCGCCTATGGCCATCGGTGCCACAACGATCCACGGTAACGTCATCGACACGTCGAGCAGGATCAAAGCCGCCAGCGCGAGGGCAAGATCATTCTTTTTGCGGTGTCGCTGCCTTCACTTCGCATCTTCTCTCTCATTCTGACGAAATTCTAACGCGAAACTAACGTTTCAAGAACTGTAGCGCTCCCCGCCCAAGCGTCACCATGACGGCCGATCATTTTTAATTCGCCAAATTGGGATGACCGACACAACACACGCGTTCGCGCGAGGGGGTGACGAGTGTCCAGAACAAGAGCCAACTTGCTGTTGCTGTTTGCAGCCGCGTTGTGGGGCTTCGGCAACGTCGCGCAAAAGACGGTGCTTGAACATCTCGACGCGCTGAACGCGGTGGGCCTGCGCTGTCTGATCGGCGGGTTAATTGTGCTGCCCTTTGTCTTGACCGAAAGGCGATTGCCGACCGGGTCGGGCTATTTGCCGAGTTTGGCCAGAGTGGGTGCGCTGTTTGCCACCTCCGTCATGCTCCAGCAACTCTGCTATCTCGGCGCCACCGTCACGAATGCGAGTTTCCTGATCAGCACAGCAACGGTGATGACACCATTGGCCGCGTGGCTGCTTATCGGCGAACGTCCAACAATGAACCTCACGGTGGCCGCCGTGCTCACCGTGGTCGGCGCCCTGCTTTTGTCGGGTGGGATCTCCGGACTCAACAGCGGCGACCTCACCGCTATCATCTCGGCCGCCTGCTATGCGATTTGGGCCGTCGAGCTGGGGCGGCACATGCAAGTTCATGGGCGTCCGCTCACCGCGGCTGCGGCGCAGTTCCTCGGGGGCGCCGCCATCGCCCTTCTGTTCGGGACCGTCGAAGGGAACCTCTCACCAGCCGCTGTATCCGCGGCAGGCCTTGAACTGGTGGTACTCGGTGTGTTTTCCACCGCCATCGCTTTCGGCATCCAGATTGCCGCCTTGCGATTCACCTCGGCCAGCCATGCTGCCGTGATCGTCAGCGCTGAAAGCGTCTTCGGGGCGCTGGGCGGAGCGATGCTACTCGGCGAGCGGTTTTCCGCCAGCGGAGCAGTGGGCGGGGCAATCATTCTTGCAGCGATCCTGTCGGTCGCGATGTCGAACCCTACAGCGTCGGCCGCCGCGCCATTTCGGGCCGACTCGATTCAAGCTCCCGATCGAGCCCCCGTCTTTGCCGCTGAACCGTCAGCCCGGGCGGGGGATCGTACCGCCACCAATTGAGTGCAAGCGGAGGGGTGCAATGGAGACCATGTCTGGGACTAGACGGCGCGGGGAACGGCGGTTGAACAGGGTCGGCACGTTCGGTCGTCGGATTTCTCGCGATTAGGTAGGCCCGCGCCGAAAGCTCGCATAAATTTTCGATCGGAACTCAGGGTTTATCCCGTCGAGGTCCAGCCGCTACAGATAGCGCAATCAAGCAAGAACGCGCCCGAATGGGCGTCCGCATTCAGGCGTCCGATCGGTGTTCACCCAAAGAGAGCAACTCCAGCCACATGGCGGTCTCAAACAGGGCGCCCTCATCGGAGTCCCTCTGCGGGGACTGAGCCGACAGACACCGAGCCAAGCAAACGGCCCGCTTTCCGTAACGCGGAATGCTGCAACCGATGTGCACGCGGTCGACAATGCCTGATTTCGAGGTCGTTCGTGCTGATCTGACTGTTCAGTCCACCGGCAATTTCCTGCAGGTTCGGATCAGCGGATTGTGACTCGACACTTTTCACCAAGTCAAACATGGACCAAAACGAAGAAACAATTAATAAGTTGGATCGGATGTTGTTGTGATGGGTCATCCATCAAGAATAGGAAGTGGATTGTACTGGGTGACTGTAATATAAATTGCACTCCGAGGCACCTGAAATTTGTCGTACTGGGCGCTCCTTTGCGTATTCGTCGAGCGCGTCGACCTTGCGCCATGAGTCAAGACAACGACGGGGGATCGAGATGGTACTTCGCATACACGAGATTTCACCCACGAAAGGCTGGCCGGGAACGATCGTCGAGTTTCGGGGAGAGGGCTTCGATCCGCATCGCGATGCCAATGCGGTGATCATTGGCGATCGTCCCGCGATGGTTGTGCGGGTCGAGCTAGAGCGGTTGTTGGCGATGGCGGCCGAGGATGCCCGTACCGGTGAGATTCGCGTTACAGTTGGCGTGGATAGCGAGGTTGGCCCGCCGTTCGAACTCCTCCCTTATCCCGAGGAGCATGATTGGATCTCGCCGGCGCCGCCGCGCTTTTTTCACGGTCCACAGGGTGGGACGCCTTCGCGCAACGTGCAGAACCAGCGCGTCCTCGTCCTACCAGTCTTCACCACCGAAGCACCCCCGGTGCCACCACCCACGGCAGCACAGCTCGCCGCCCTCGACGTCAAGTATAATCGAGTCGACGAGTTCTGGCGCACAGCTATTCACCGGACCTCATGGAAGTTCGAGCGCCACGCGACCTGGCTCCAGCTTCCTCGTGAGGGCGATTTCTACATCATCGATCAGACACACATCGATCACGCACGCTTTGCCTATCTCACGGCTGATCGACGCATCGTCGGCGACAGCGGCGTGATCTTCGCAGCCACGAATACTGGCTTCATCCCCATCCTGCACCCGTCGCCGCTGAGCTGGACCTATCTGCTCGGCCCAAACGCCCCAAATGATGGGGTCGTCCTCGCCCAACTCAAGGTCGGCAACAGGCTCTATGTCGGCACGAATGGCGGCACCCTGGCGATCTTCGATGTCGCCTCGCCGGGCGCAGCGGTGCTTTTGGGCTCGGTCGATGCTGGGGATCCAGTATGGGATATTGCCCTGATCGGTACGAACGCGGTGTTGGCGCAGGGCGCCGGTGGCCTCGGCCTTGTCGATGTCTCGAATGCCGCGAACCCGTCGATGCTGATCGGTGGCTGGGGAGGTGGCCTCGACCCAAACTGGGCGACGCGCGTCAAGACCGTCGTCAATCGCATTTACTCGAACCGCGGGGAAACGCTGCGTGTTCACGACCTGAATGCGGCACTGGCCTTCGTCAATGTCGCCGACGTGCCGATCGGTGACTGGATCGTGGACATTGCCATTGACGGCACGCGCTTGGTCGTTGCAACTGACGGAAGTGGCATCGTCACATTGGAGGTCACTGCAGGCGGCTTGCTCGAGAAGGCGCGCCTTACTGCATTCGCGTTCCCGCGCGAAATTCGCATCGCCGGCAATATAGCCTGGATCGTGGCGTCCGAGGATGGTCTTGCCGCGATCGATATCGGCAATCTGGCTGCACCAGCAGCCCTTGGGTCGAAGAAGTTCAAGAGGGACGCCAATTCAATTATTCTCAACGGCAACGAGGCGGTGGTCGCTCTGGGCGATACCGTTCTTGTATCGGTGAACATCGCCAATCCGGCAGCGATGACGCTGAACAGTCCAGAGCAAACGGCCAGCTTCAATATACCCATGGCGGACCGCCGCGCGTTTCTCATTGCACGGATCAATGGAAGAGGATCGGCCGTCGACTCCGATCGTATCTTCATCGATGCACTGCGTGTCTGGTTCGCCGCCACGGGGAAAGACCATCACGACCTTGATCCCTATGAGGGCATCGTCGTCAGCTTGGCCGGACCTGTCGTTCGGGCGCATAGCGGGCCGGCTGATGGCCTGGCTTCCTCAGAGTTTCGGATTCCTTTCAACGGAACAAAGGGCCTTTTCTACGAGGGCCACACCGACCCCTGGACCACGCCAACTCACGAGATCGTCCATTGGCTAGGTATGGGGGATCTCTATGAGGAGCAGTTTGCCGATGGCTCTGTGGTGATGGGCAGCGCCGCGCAATGGTGCCTATCGGGAGACAGTGGCGGTGCGCCATTGTTCTGCGCGCAGCGCCTCACTGATGCCTTGGATTGCCTCAAGATCGGCGCGGGCGCGGCCGAGAACGTCCGCCAGTTGATCTGGACGCCAACCACACAGGTGGACCAGAGTTTTGATATCGTCGCGCATGGCGCGACCGAGGATACCGACCCGGAACGCGTCCATGCGCTGCGCCTCGTGGTCTCCAAGGCGATGACCTACTGGGTAGAGGTGCGCCAGCACGCGCCTCCAGGATTACTCTTCGATCAAGCGATACCGGTTGTGCCGCCGGGTGCTGTCGGGTGCGTTCTGGTGACGCGCGCCACTGACGAGCAAAGTGTTGCCGACAACACTTTCGAGCGACCAGTTCAACTGATGGGCGTGCTTCAGCCCGGCGAGGAGGTCGTTGATGCCTCGCGCAATCTACGAATTACGGTCGATACCATTATTTCGGTCGACCCGCTGACATATCGCGTCCGCATCGAATGGAATCAGCCGATCCCGGACAATCCCGACGGCGCCTTCGACCTTACGATCACGCCCTGGGATCTCAACACCTACGAGACACCCGACATATGGATCGATTCTCCGCGTACAGGCATCAATGTTTATGAATTTTGCGAGCCTGGCGATCCCTCCAAGCCGATATTGAGCGGCGACCGGCCATGGGTAAAACATCCCAACACGATCAAAGCACGGATCCGCAACACTGGACCACTGCAGGTCGACGACATCCATGTCACCTGCTACGTCACCTCACCGCCGGGCATTGGCGACAATGGCGAGTGGCAGACACTCGAGACGAAGCCAGTTGCGTCGATTGCCGGCCACAGCGAAGTCATCGTCGACTTTCGATGGGTGCCGGAGGTCGACAAACACACCTGCATCTCCTTGGCCATCTTGCCCAAATTGGGTGAGGTCACGGGAAAAAACAACCGTGCGCAGGAGAATGTCGCGGTGTTCGACACTGCTTCAGGTTCCTCGCACGAGCCGGTGATTATCGAGGCGGCGGTGCGCAGCCCATACACCATTGGCAAGAAGATCGATGTGCTTGTGCGTCATCTCCCCGACCGTTGGCATGCCGTAGTCGATCATGCGTCTGTCTGGTTAGCCGGCAAAGGCTCCGCGCCAGTTCGCGCGGTGATCTGGACGGACCTGCAGTCTTGGGGCCTTGAAGGAGAGCATGGCGAGCGGCTTGCGAAGCCGACAATCGAGGGGTGGACGTATCACGGCGATCACTATCGGCCGATCGGCGGCATTTTGGCACCAGTCCGTGCCGTTCCCGGTGTCCGCATTATTTTTGGGGTCGAGGCTGGCGGTGGCGCCATCTACGTATGGGGCCACCTCGAACCGCGTGCCCGGCAAGTGCCCATAGCCGTCGAGATCCAAGCGGAATCGGGCCGAACTTGGATGCTTTACGACAGGACGGACAACAACGGCGAGTTCAGGCCTTCAACACCCGGGGCTGGCCTTTCCCTAGATCCCGGTCGCTACACCGTGCAGGTATTCACCGCCGGCGGAGCCAACGCTGCCGAAACCGAATCTGAAATCATGCAGGTCAATCTCGGGCCATAGAACCTGAAGGCGCTCGATGTGCCGTGCATGTGAGAAGGGCTCGACCAGTGACATCATAATCGTCCGGTCGAATGTCGGCTCGTTGCGCCTCTTGGCGATCGCATATGGGCAGTAGCGTTGGACAGTGTATCGACGGGCTGATTCGACCCTCGAAGCCTTCCGTGCCCCAAAAGTTGTGAAATGTGCCGCAGTCGGTGGAGACCAAACGACTGCGGCTCCGGCTCGAGGTACCTTCAAAGGCTTTTGAGGCATGCACTTTCTCTGGGCGTGTCACTGCCGGCGAGCTTGTGGATGAAGTCCTTCATGATGGCGTTGCGGTCGACGGCATAAACGTATCGCATCATGTGACGGGCACGATCCGAGCTGTAGCGCATGTCATTGGTCAGCACTGGCGTTGGCACCAGAACGCTCGGGGCCCAGTCGAAGCTGAGCGCCCACGCTGTTGCCGCCATATCCCAAATCTCCTTGGCCCAACCGATATGGTCATCGCAATACCCCTTGAAACGCATTGCCAGGAAAGCACCGATCTCTCCATAGGGCTCTACGTAGCGCTCGATCTCCGGGACGGTGCTGTGGAGGATGGTGGTCACGCCTTCGCACGGAATGAGAACCAGAGGAACGCCCGAGTCGAACAGCACCTGCGTGCCGCCTACGTCCTGCGCGAGATTGAATTCGTTCTGGTGGCTCCAGTCGATGGCATGACCGCCAAGCCAGACCACGACGATCTTCTCGATGATGTCGGGCGCCTTCAGGATGGCTGAAGCGACGTTGCTGATCGCAGCAATCGCAATGACGTATAGCGGATCTGTTGCGGATGAATTCCTTGCTCGGGCGATTAGATCATCGACGGCCGGCGCATCCAACGGTCGCTTTTCTGGCCCTACGTATCTCGTCACGCCGCGGTGAACGAGGCCTTCGTGAGGAATGTTCAACCGGGCGAGCAGCGCGAGAACCTCGTCGTAGCTGAGTTCCATGCCGCGGGCGGGATCGTCATTGGACTCATTGACGAATGGCGCGGCGTAGATCGCTTCAACGTTCACTCTCTCGGGGGACAAGAGCGCGTGAACGATCGCGAACTGGTCATCGATCTCGTTGAATGTGTCCGTGTCGATGACGATACGGCACTTTCCGGCGGGCGGCGCGAGCATCGACAACCGAAGGGCTTCGGACATAGGCATGGATGGTTCCTTTTCTTTAATGCGCGCCGCGGAGACGCTCAGCGACGCCTCGAAGGATGCGATCGAGATTGATGGCGAGGAGGCAAAAGACAATGCCGGCAGTTACGCCAAGACCTGCGTCGGCTTTCCCAAGCGCGATGTAGATCTGTTGACCGAGCTCTGCCGTGCCGACGGTGGCTGCCACGGGCAACATGGTGATCGCCGACATGATTACCTGGTTGAGGCCGAGAAGCAGGGCCGGGCGCGCCGTTGGTAGCTGCACCAGGAGTGTGCTTTGGAGCGGTGTGCAGCCTATTTGGGTTGCCGTTTCCAGCAGGTTGGCGGAGACACTCCGCAAGCCAGCCTCAGTGTAGCGGATTGCGGGTACGACCGCATAAAGCGAGATTGCAATCAGCCCGGCGAATTCGCCAACCTTAAAGAACATCAGGGCCGGGATTAGGAAGACGAATTGCGGCATGGTCTGCAGCGCATCGTTAACCGGGCGAATAATGGCGGAGAAGCGATCACTGCGTGCCGCGATGATGCCGATCAAACCACCGGCAAAAGCACAAAGCACCACGGCTACGACGACAAGATAAAGTGACTTAACGAACGGCACCCAAAGGCCGGTAACCAGCACGAAGCCCAAGCTCAGCCCGGTGAACAGGGCCAGCCGCAATCCTGCAGCTCGCCACGCGCTCCACATTGCAAGGGCGATTGCCGCCGGCCAGGGGAAGGCAACGAGACCGGTGTAAATCAGCACCGCCAGACAAAGAGTTGCAGCAGCAGCCGAGGGCCGGCCCCGAAGTATCTGCCGAGCGGACAATAATACTGCCAGCGCGCCATATGCGGCGGTGATGCCGGGGGTCATCGAAAAGCCCCAGGTCAGCGGCAGGACGGCGCCAGAAAGTCCCACGCGCAATGGGAGTACCAGATAATAGAGTACCGCATTCTTGATGGCTTCGAGCACATCACTATACCTTGCGACGAATGCCAGGAGGACTTGGTTGAGGCCCTGAAAATCGACAATGCCGCGGCCTTCATTCCACCCAGAAACAACGGCCGGCTGGGCGTAGCGCATGATCGCGCCGAGGGTCATGATTGCAGCGGATGAAAGCAATATCGCCCGCCAACCTGCGTTCAGCCTACCCGCATTGTGTGGCCGAGCCGAACCAAGAATTCCGCCCGTGATGCGGTCAATGACGACTGAGATCATTACGATGACGAGACCCGCCATCAAACTCTTTCCGAGATCCGCAGAACGCAATCCGCTTAGGACCGCCCAGCCGACATCGTCGAAACCACCTATGATTGATGCGGTGATTACCATGCTGAGCGCCGCCATCGTGGTCTGGTTGAATCCAAGGGCCATCATCGGGCGAGCTGAGGGAAGTTCGACCCACACAAGTCGCTGCCATGTCGTGCAGCCGCTCATTTCCGCCACTTCGCGTCGTTCCTCAGGAACCTCTGTGAGACCGCTCAGCGTGCATCTAGCCATAGGCGGGACCGCGTAGATCGCGGTTGCGATCAGCCCGGCGATCGGCCCAAACCCGAAAAGCAGAAGCAGCGGCAGCAGATAGGCAAAGGCAGGAAACGTCTGCATAAAGTCGAAGACCAACTCCAGAGCCCTGCGCATGCGGGGTAGAAAGAATGCGCCGAGTCCGAGCAGGAATCCGATCAGAACCGAGAGCGGGACAGCCAGAACTACGAGGGAAAGCGTCGCCATGCTTTGCTGCCAGAAGCCTGTCAGTACAATGTAGGCGATGGCGCCGACACTGATTGCCATCAGTCTCATGCCGCCGGCTTTGAAGCTGATCAGGACGACGGTTGCAGCGACAGCCGGCCACGGCAAGTATTGAAGGGTGCCGACAAGAGCGGCGAGGAGGACGGTCGTGATGCCGCTGACGAAGGACGTTATCGGCAGGATCGTTGGGACGAGCCATCCGAGCGCGCTGTTGATCAGGGAAGATACGGGAAACATCCATGATTGCGGAAAGCTTTCAACTGCAGGCGAAAGCTCTCCCGCGCCGATGCAGAGCAGCACAAGCGCAGGCATCGCCGCCGCTCGAAACAGGGCAGGCGCGTTGAATGTCGTGTGAGTACGCTTCATGGCGTTGCCGCTCGATCGCCACGCAACAGGCGGGAAATGGACGACGAAGAAATCTCTCCGATGAGCGTATCGCCGGGACCTGAGATTCCCACCGTTTCGTTGCCGCCCAGCAGGTCGGGGAGGATGTCCTCCAGCGGGTCGTCGGGTGAAAAAGCTCTTGTGGGACGTGTAGAACCCCTTACAGGATGCATTACGTCTGCCGCCCGAATAACTTTAAGAAGCGGGACGTCGCGCAGGAATTCGGCAATGTAGTCGTTGGCTGGGGTGAGGGCGATTTCAGCAGGTGTGCCGATCTGAACAATTGCTCCATCACGCATGATGGCAATCCGGTCCGCGAGCCGGAACGCCTCCTGAACGTCGTGAGTGACAAAAACGATCGTTTTGCGGAGCATTTTCTGCAAGCGAATGAACTCATCCTGCATTTGGCGTCGGATCAGTGGGTCCAAGGCGGAAAATGGTTCGTCAAGGAACCAGATTTCCGGCTCGGCCGCCAATGAGCGGGCAATGCCAACACGCTGTTGCTGACCGCCCGAAAGCTCGCGTGGATACTGCCCTTCACGACCCTTCAATCCGACGAGTTCCGTCATTTCCCGTGCTCGAGCCTCCCGCTTGGCGCGATCGATGCCCTGTACACGCAGCGGGAAAGCTACGTTGTCGAGAACGGTGAGATGTGGAAGTAGGCCGAAGTTCTGGAAAACCATCCCCATGGCTTGTCGGCGAATTTCCGTCATGCGCTGGCGGCCCGCCGCCAGGAGGTCTTCTCCATCGAAGGTCACGCTCCCGTACGACGGTTCGATCAGCCGTGTCAGGCAGCGTAGCAAGGTTGACTTGCCCGATCCGGACAGTCCCATCAGCACGAAGATTTCTGCCTCGTGGATATCCAGTGTTGCACCGGCGACAGCTGCGACCGGGTTGCTCCCGGAGGTCGACTTGTTGCCGTCATTCCGGGAAGCGCCCGCAATCTCAGCAGCCTCCCGTGGGGTTACGCCGTAGATCTTCCAAAGGTCACGGCAGGCGAGCTTAACCGCGCCCAAATCTGCTTTTTCATTTGTGGATGTCATTGCCGTTCTCCCTGGTTCCGCCCCTTACTTCTTTGCGGCGTCGATCCAGGGCGACCATGTTGAGGCGTGTGCGTCGAGCCACGCACTGACCACGTCTTCGATCGGCTTTTTGTCCTGATCGATTTCGAATGTCATCTTTTGCTGGTCATCAGCGCTCAGTTGATAAAGCTTCGTGAGGGCGTAGGCGGCTGGCCACTTTTCGCCAAATCCGGAGCGAACGACTTTGATCACGGGTGCAGGGAGAACGCAGCGCGGGCCGTCCTTGGGATCGCAAGGGGGCATGTCGAGCCAATTGAGCTTAACTTTTGTGAGTATCCAGTGTGGTGCCCAGAAGCGCATCAAAAGCGGCTTGTCGGCTGCGGCTGCGGCTTGAAGTTCAGCCACCAGCGCACCTTCTGAGCCGGCGGGAACGGCCGTAAGCGGGATATTGAAATCGGCGATTTCATTTGCGGACGCCGTTCCCCAATCCGCGGGATAGTCGAGAAGACGACCGTTCGGAAGCGTTTCAGCCGTGGCGAGCGCTGCCGCACAGTTTGGCTCCATCAAGGCCTTCCAGCTTGGCAGACCCGGGCAAGCCTTGAGCGTTGCATCGGTATAGGCCCAACCGTCGCGGGCGTTCAGGCCAAGGTCGCCCACAACCTCAACCTTCTTGTCTGCCAGCATTTTGGGATAAATATCGCCAAGATTGTTCGTCCAGAGTTCCGGCACGAGATCGATTGAGCCGTCCTGCATGCCAATCCACTGCGGGAAGGAGCCGGCCGTCTGATATTGAACCTTGTAGCCAAGCTTTTCGAGGAGCTGGCCTGCGACATGGGCGGTGATGTTCTGCCCCGTCCATTCGTTCAGCGATATGCGAATAGGTGCATTGGTGTCGCCGAGGGGCGCAGACATCCCCTGTTGGGGCGTGGCTGCCAAAGTCGCAAAACCTGCGGCTGCTAGTGCAAGAGATCGAAAAGTCGGCACGGTAATTCCTCCTTTGATTTAAGCTCCCGACATGCTAAATAGTCCAAACCGTCCAGCCGGTCTATAAAAAACCGTCTGGCCGGTCGAAAATGTTCAACGACGGGTTCTCTCGCTTGAGGACTTTTTGCTATGTCTCGCGCCGAGAAGGCGCAAAAGGGAGCCCAGGTGATCGATGAATGACCCCAAAAAGATAATGAAGTTTCGCAAGAGCGGGGACGAAATCAAGGCGCTGATTGTCAATGCGGCGACGCGCGTGGTCATGGAACGCGGGGCTGCGCGTATGACACTGGCCGATGTTGCCACCGAGGCAGGCATCAGTAAGGGAGGCCTGCTGCATTATTTCTCTTCAAAGGATGATCTCATCCGAGCGATGATTGCCGCAGGGCTTGAATCGTTCGAGGAGAAAACGATGGCGATGGTGGCCGCCGACCCGACGGCAGGTTCTTATCTTCGCGCGTACATTACAACGAGCTTTCCGGCCGAAGGTGCCGATGACATCGCTGCGGCGATGATTGCCGGAATTGCTTCTGACATTGAACTGCTCGCCGAGTATTCTGCGGAGAATGCAAAATGGTCAGACCGCTTGGAAAAGGATGGTCTCGACTATTTTTACGCGCAGGTAATACGGCTCGCAGTTGACGGCCTGTATTTCAGTGAAGCAATCGGATTGCCTCAATTCAAGCCGGAAGATCGGAAGGCTTTTTTGCAGCGCCTTCTGTCGATGACGCGTCTGGAGAAGCCTGAGGAGCATTCCTAGTCGCGACACGCAGCATGGGGTAACCCGGAGCATAAAGTTTAAGTCTGAGTTGGTGTCTGCGCAACAGGTGAAGCTGTGGTTCAAGCGTCATCCACCTCATCTCACCCTATGCTGAAGGTGGTCGCCCCGTTGTTTGCGCAATTGAGACCGCAGGCCGGTTACGCACGTTCGGCCGTGCTGAGACGAGCGAGCAAGCCGGTGATCGCGACTGGCGGAACCGGGAGATGGGAGGCGGTACCAGCCGCAGTTCTTCCATTGGGTGAGCCGATACGTCCGGCAGCGACACGGTCTCATAACGTTCCTCGTGCACGATCCGCCGGTCCTTGGTGCGGTCAAGCTGACGGGTCAGATGCAGCGTGAGCGCCAGGCCGCCTTGGTAGATTGATCAAAAACGAGGCTCAATCGGGCAGCTTGCTTATCGGGTTCAACCAGCCAGTGTTCTAGTGGCGACCTATAGCATCAAGCGCCAGTCTGTGGCCGGCTTCGATAGAGTGAACGTCCGTTTCCCCCCTTGTGTTCGCCGCAAGACATCGCCGGCCGGTCTGAGGCGGCTCAAGTTTGAGGCGCCGGATTGAGACGCTGCGTGTAGGAACGCAATATCCCGAGGAGGGAAACCACGGCGGGCGACGCAGATCGGCCGCTCGCATGGATCAGTGCGATGTCGCGGGTCATGGTCGGTTCGACGAGAGGCCTGGTAATGATGCCGTCGGATTTTGCCGCCGCGAGCGCATATGTTGGAAGGACGGACACCCCGATACGAGCTTCGACAAACGCCAAGGCTGTGGTTATGAGGGACACTTCGAACGCAGGCTTGAGGGGCATCCCGATCGATTCCATCGCAACATCAGCCAACAGGCGGATACCACTTTGACGCGTCAGGGCAATAAGTGGCATGTCGCGCAGATCAGACCATTTGATTGTTGGTTGCTGCGCGAGTTCATGCTCCTTCATGCAAAACAGCATGAGGTTGTCGCGCATGAGCAACGTCCGTTCGATGCCCTCTTCGTTCGGTGAAAATGTCCCAATGCCGCAGTCGGCCATGCCCGTTCTGACGTTGTCGACGATCTGCTCCGTTCCGATATCGATCAGTTCAATGGAGATGCCGGGAAACTCGTTGTGGAACGCGGCGATGGCGGAGGGGAGGATTACGGCCGAAAGCAGCGGCGGCGCGGCAATTCTGATGCGGCCGCGTCGACGCGCGGCCAAGTCGCGCATGTTTTGCACGGCGTGGTCAAGATCTTCAACGATTTTGGATGTGTAGCCTCTGAACTCATGACCGGCCGCGGTCAATTCCACGCGTCTTGTCGTTCGATCGAACAACCGGACGCCCAGTTCGTTTTCCAGGTCCTTGACCGCCTGCGACAGCGCCGGCTGCGCGATATTGAGATGCCGAGAGGCGGTGGAAAAGTTGCCGTGGGTCGCCACGGCCAAAAACGCTTCGATGTGTCTGATCGCAAACTTCATAGCTTGTCCATAAGATTCGGCGATTAATTTATACTATAAAGCATGATTGAACGATAGATCCACGCCGCCGATGATGCGCTCGCGTCAGCAATCTTGGATGTTCCGGCTGAGATCCCATGGAGGCTTGTGGATCCTTTTGCCACAAAGCCTTTCGAGCACGGCCCATTCAGGATCTCTGACGCGTTAGCAGCCACGACGTCGCTTCGGAGTACTTGACCCCCAGACCTTAGCCCACGCTCCGAGCGGCCGGGTTCGGCGTTCTATGCGCCAAACCCGGTCTCGCTCATCTGTGACCAGCAGGAGCCGAGGCTGCTTTGTGGGCATCTGTCCGACACGTTTGGAGAGAACTTACGAACAAAATCGAGGGTTCAGACCTCGGTGGAGGGAACAAGCCATGAAACTCAATATCAATGGAACTGAACATGCTTTCGATGGCGATCCAGAGATGCCATTGCTCTGGTTCGTACGCGACGTTCTCGGGTTGAAGGGAACGAAGTTCGGCTGTGGTGCTGCCCAGTGCGGAGCATGTACGATGCACGTGGACGGCGTAGCGATCCGTTCATGCATTACTCCCGCGTCTTCGATCGAGGGACAGGAGGTGACCACCATCGAAGGGATTTCCGGCAAGGTCGCAGATGCTGTGCGCGCCGCGTGGGTAGAGCTCGATGTTCCTCAATGCGGATACTGTCAGTCGGGCCAGATCATGACCGCTGTCGAGCTCCTGACGGACAACCCCAATCCCAGCGACACAGACGTAACAGCTGCGATGGACGGAAACCTGTGCCGTTGCAACACGTATCATCGAATACAGGCAGGTGTTCAGAAAGCCGCGCAGATTATGGGGGGTGAGTGATGTCCGGACCTTCGAAAGAGCGCGCGGGCCTCACGAGGCGCAGCTTCCTTGTATTCGTTGGGGCAGCCGGAGCCGGTCTCACCCTCGGGCTCCCGAATGCCTGTGCCGGCACGCCCGATGCCGCCGGCGGGGCGGCCACGCCATTCGACGCCTATCTCCGGGTCTCGCCCGACAACAGCGTTACCATCCTGTCGGCGCACGTCGAGATGGGGCAGGGCATCACCTCGGGAATTGCGACGCTGGTTGCCGAGGAGCTCGATGCCGACCCCGCGCAGATGCGCGCCGAGGGGGCCGCGGGCAATACCAAACTTTACGCGAACCTCGCAACGGGCGGCACCATGCAGGAAACGCAAGGTTCGACCGGGATCATGTCCTCGTTCGAGAGGTATCGTCTTGCGGGCGCGACTGCGCGCGCAATGCTGATTGGCGCGGCCGCGAAAGAGTGGGGTGTCTCGGCCAACGAGGTGCAGGTCAGCAATGGCGTGATTTCGCATCCCTCAGGCCTAAGCGCTTCCTTCGGCGCGTTGGCGGATGCGGCAGCGCGGCTTCCCGTGCCGTTACAGGTCTCGCTGAAGGACCCCAAGGATTGGATACTGATTGGCACGGAGAAGTTTCGGCGGCTGGACAGCTTTGATAAATCGCATGGCCGACAGAAGTACACGATCGACGTGGAACTGCCTGAAATGTTGACGGCCATGGTCCTGCATGCACCGAAGTTCGGTGGCAAGGTCAAGACGTATGATGCCGCTGGTGCCAGAGCCGTGGCTGGGGTGGTCGACGTTGTGCCTCTGGCCAACGGCGTCGCAGTTCTTGCGCATAACACCTGGGCGGCGATGAAAGGGCGGGAGGCGCTTCAGGTAGAGTGGGATTTCTCCGGCGCGGAGCAACGCAGTTCCGACCAATTGTTCGCCGAATATCGCCAGTCTGTCTTGCAGCCACCGTCGGTGACTGCTGTCTCGCGCGGCGATGTGCTGGCTTCCATGAAGGTGGCGGCGAAAACCGTTGAGGCGACCTATGAGTTCCCATACCTCGCGCACGCCGCCATGGAGCCGCTTGACTGTGTTGTCTGGCTTCAAGGCGATCGCCTTGAGCTTTGGGGCGGGTTCCAGATGCCGGATCACTACCAGGTAATCGCCGCCCGCCATGCCGAGCTTCCCCATGAAAAGGTGAAGATGAACGTCCTTTCAGCGGGCGGCGCCTTCGGACGTCGTGGAACACCCGACGCCCAGATCGTGGTCGAGGCCATCGAGTGTGCGAAGGCGATCGGATGGCGTGCGCCGGTGAAAGTGCTTTGGACCCGTGAGGACGATATGACTGGCGGCCGATACAGGCCAATGTGTTTGCATTCCGTCAAAGTCGGAGTGTCTGCGGACGGCCTACCGGTCGCTTGGCAGCACCGCGTTGTTGGACAGTCGATCTTGATGGGCACGCAGTACGAAAACTACGTTGAAAATGGCGTCGACCCAAGCTTGACCGAGGGCACGGCCAACACGCCTTACCCACTGGCCAACTTCAGCCTGGATGTGACCACGGCGGAGGTCGGTGTTCCGGTTCTTTGGTGGCGTTCCGTTGGTCACAGCCACAACGCGTTCGTCATGGAAACATTGGTAGACGAGTTAGCGACAGCCGCTGACGAGGATCCGCTGGAATATCGACTAAAGCTGTTGCAAGACCAACCTCGTCATCGTGGCGTACTTGCGTTGGCGGCGGAGAAGGCGGGATGGGGCAAAAAGCTCCCTGCCGGACATTTCCGCGGAATAGCGGTCCATGAAACCTACGGCAGCCTCGTCGCGCAGGTCGCCGAAATCGCAATCGACAAAGCTGGCTCTTTCGAGATTAAGCGGATCGTGGCGGCTATCGATTGCGGTGTAGTCGTAAACCCCGATCAGGTACGGGCGCAGGTGGAAGGGAGTATTGGTTTTGGCCTGGGCGCGGCCCTCTACTCCAAGATAACCCTCACCGACGGCGTCGTTGATCAGACCAACTTCGATAGCTATCGAGTACTTCGATCGAGCGAGCTACCCAAGCTCGAGGTGCATATCGTCCCGTCAACCGCGCCGCCTAGTGGGGCAGGGGAGCCAGGTGTGCCTCCCGTAGGTCCTGCCGTTGCCAACGCGCTTGCGGCGGCAACCGGCCGCAGATCACGGGTGTTGCCGCTGCATCCAGACGCCTAGTCGCAGCATTCGCGTGCAATGCCACGCCCGATCGCAGGTGCCTGCGGTCGGGCGAAGTATCGTTGCGTTCAACTAACGCCCGACAACCCGTCAGTTCCGATACCGCAATTGGCATGCGGGTGCGCCGATCGCCGCCAGCACCTGGCGAAGCAGATTGGTGTGCACGCCTGCTGTAGTTCAACGGCGCGGCCCTGATGCACGGCGTGGCCGCGAATTCATTTATAATGAAATCATCTAAATTAATGCGATAATTCAGGATGGATTTATATAAAGGCCGGAGCTTTAATCCTGGCCATCAGCCTTCGAGCCGAGCATCGAGCGCGTGGTTCCGACGCCAAGTGTGAGGAGGAAAGGGCTGATGAATGGTGAGCCAGGGAAGCGGAAGTATATCGTCTTCCAGCACGCCACATCCGATGCAATGCCACAAAGGCACTGCTTTTTAAATTCTTTCAGCGGGAACTTCGCGCGTTCGGATGTTCTTGCTCAGCTAGATACAGGGCATACGATGACTGTCTATCCGGAGTTGTACCTCTACATTGCAGGAGCTTGGCGGAAGAGCAAGGAAACGCTCCCTGTCCTCAATCCTGCCGATGAAAGTGTGCTCGGCGAGCTTCCGATTGCGTCGCGCTCAGACTTGGACGATGCCCTCGACGCCGCTGCCGCTGGTCACAAGGTGTGGAGCGCCATGGCGCCGGCCAAAAGGGCGGAAATCATCATTCGCGCGTCGTCGATCATGCGGCAACGCGTAGAAGAAATTGCGTACTCGCTCACTCTTGAGCACGGCAAGCCTTTGGCGCAGGCGCGGCTGGAAGTGCAGCGTGGCTGTGAGTTTTTCGAGTGGGACGCCGGCGAAGCGGTTCGTACCTATGGCCGGGTAATCCCCAGCGAGTCCGGTATTCGATACATGGTTCTGCACCAGCCGATCGGTCCGGTTGCCGCATTCTCACCGTGGAACTTCCCGATGAGCCAGCCATCGCGCAAAATCGCGGGTGCGCTTGCGGCGGGATGCTCCATCATCCTGAAGGCAGCCGAGGAAACACCAGCCGGTGCGATGCATATCGTTCGTGCGTTTCATGACGCTGGGCTGCCTCCTGGCGTGCTGAACCTGGTGTTCGGCGTGCCTTCCGAGATCTCAAGCTACCTTATCCCGCAACAGCAAATCCGGCTTGTTGCCTTCACCGGATCGACGGCGGTTGGAAAGCAGCTTTCCGAAATTGCGGCTAGGCATGTGAAGCCGGTCTTGATGGAACTTGGAGGTCATGCACCGGTCATCGTTTGTGACGATGTCGATCCGGTGGCCGCGGCACAGCTTTCGGTCTTGCGCAAGGCACGGAACGCCGGACAGGTTTGTACTTCACCAACCCGCTTCTTCGTGCACAAGGATCGCTACCAGGCCTTTGTTAAGGCGTTTGTCGAGCGGGCAAAGACGATTGTCGTCGGAAATGGTCTTGCTCATTCCACCGAGATGGGACCGGTGGCCAATCATCGGCGAGTGGAAGCGCTGGACAGACTGATTACCGATGCCGCCGACAAGGGTGCTCGCGTCCTGGCGGGCGGAACCCGTCCACAATGTCGCGGATATTATTTTCCCCTGACCGTGGCCGCGGATCTTCCAGACGATGCTCTGGCCATGAGCGAAGAGCCGTTCGGTCCGCTCGCGCTCATCAACCCGGTCGACTCCCTTGACGATGCGATCGAGAAGGCCAACTCGCTTCCCTTCGGCCTGGCGGCATACGCGTTCACGCACTCTGCGCGCAACGTTCACTTGCTGTCCGAAAGAATCGAGGCTGGAAACCTGTCCATAAACACCCTTGAGGCTTCTGTCGCCGAGACGCCGTTTGGCGGCGTCAAGGAAAGCGGATACGGGCGTGAAGGGGGCATGGAGGGATTACACCAATACATGTCCATTAAGAACGTGTCTCACCGAATCGCGTTCTAACGCTAAGAGTTGTTCGAGCACGGAGGCAGGAGATACCCGGAATGTTCTGAAGCTGGATTGTAAATGATGGTTCGAGTGCCGCCAATTCACAGAATATACGCGCACGAACTGTGGATCTTACGTGATACTGGGAGGTTGAAATGAAAAACTACATGGTCGGACTTGCTGCGTTCGTTTCCTTGCTGGCTGTATCGAACAGTCAAGCGGCGACGGTGTCGGAAAAAGTAAAGGAACGCGGTGAGTTGCGCTGCGGCGTTGGGGATCCGACGCCGGGTTGGCATAGCCTGGACAACAACAACCGGTGGGTCGGGTTCGGGGTCGACTTCTGCCGCGCAGTTGCTGCGGCCGTTCTAGGTGATGCAGAAAAAGTCGCTATCTTGCCGATCGGCTGGGCTCAGTCGTATGAGGCGCTTCGCTCAGGCGAGATCGACATCGCGACGACGTCGCACACCTATCGTATCGAGCGGGACACCGGCCTGCAGGTCAATTTTCCGGCGGTGTATTTGTTCTCTGGCATCACGGTGATGACGCGCAAAGAGAACGAGATCAAGCAGTTCTCCGACCTGGCCGGCGCCACTATCTGCCATATTTCCGGCAGTTCGGATGAGAGCACGGTTGCAGAGTGGTTTCGCTCGCGGGACCTGCAATTTAAAGCGTTGCCTTTCGATACGATGACGGCGGTGTCCGAGGCGTATGCGAAAGGGCGTTGCGATGCTTTTGCGACCGAGCCTGCTTTGCTTGCGGGATACAGGTCGAGCTATGCCGATCCGGACGACCATGTGATCCTCCCCGACTTGTTCTCAATCGACGCCGCCGGACCCATGGTCGCAGAAGGCGACCCGCAATGGGACAACATCGTTCGAGCGGTGATTTCGGCCACAATCGCCGCAGACCAGTTCGGGATCAACTCGCTCAACGTCGATGAACAGTTCGAGCTGGCAACAAGCGCAGAGGCTCGGCGACTGCTCGGCAAAGAGGGCGAGCATGGAAAGTTGCTGGGCCTCTCGGAATCCTGGGCTCGTGATCTCATCAAGCAGGTTGGAAGCTACTCCCAGATCTACGACCGCAATCTGGGAATGAAGAGCCCCACGAAGCTTGAACCCGGCTTCAATGCTCTTGTCACAGATGGCGGCCTGCTGTTTTCGCCGCACTTCTAGATCGGACGCGCAGGAATACTTGCTGGCGGCCAACACCGCCAGCGCTCATCTTTAATAGGGCTCACTGCAATGAGTATTCAAACCCAGAACGTTTCGAAGTTTCGCGACACGACGATCTCAGATTTCGGTCTTGCGAGCATTTCGCCCAGCACTCTGGCCGTAGAAATCACCGACCTTGGCAAGTGGTATGGCGAGTACCAAGTCTTGAAGAACATCAACCTGTCGGTATCGCAGCGCGAGAAGATTGTCATCTGTGGTCGTTCGGGCTCCGGGAAGTCTACTCTAATTCGTTGCATCAATCGCTTGGAGCGGCATCAGAAGGGCAAGATTGTCGTAGACGGGATTGAGCTCACGGATGACATGAAGAAGATCGACGAAGTTCGGCGCGAGGCCGGAATGGTCTTTCAGAGCTTTAATCTATTCCCGCATTTGACGATTCTTGAAAATTGCTGTCTCGCTCCCATGCGCGTCCGCAAGCTGCCTAAGTCGCAAGCGGAAGAGCTTGCCATGCATTTCCTCAGCAAGGTCAAGATACCTGATCAGGCCCGCAAGTATCCGGGCCAACTTTCCGGTGGGCAGCAGCAACGGGCAGCTATTGCCCGGGCCCTTTGCATGAAGCCTCGCATCATGTTGTTCGATGAGCCGACATCCGCGCTCGATCCCGAGATGATCAAGGAGGTTCTCGACACGATGATCGCTCTGGCGGACGAGGGGATGACAATGCTCTGCGTGACCCATGAAATGGGTTTCGCGCAAAGCGTGGCCGACAGGATCGTTTTCATGGACGAAGGGCAGATCATAGAAGTCGATGATGCCAAATCGTTCTTCACCAATCCTCGGCATGATCGCTCGAGGAAGTTTCTTGAGCAGATCCTCTAGCTATGACTGACGCTACCAAAAAATATACGTTGCTGGCGGTTTACGTCCTCATTGCCGTCATCGGCATCACAAGAGCCGTAGACAGCTCCTTCTACCTCGCGCCCTCCGGATTGGTGATCTCAAGCACGCTGGTGCCATGGGATGAATCCTATTCGTATTCATTGGCATTTGCAGTCGCAGCCGGAAACTCTCTAGCCGTGGGCCTGATCGCCATCGTCCTGTCGAGCCTTCTCGGCGTGCTGATCGGTCTCGTCGGTGTGCAGCGGAACAAGGTCGTAAACTGGCTGTACAACTTCTATGTCGGCGCTTTTCGCAACGTGCCAGTTCTTTTCGTCATTCTGCTTTTCTACTTCATTGGTATCGCGCTGCCCAAGCCCGCGAAGGCGATCGATATCCTTGGCCTGGTGTATCTCTCCAACAGAGGTGTCGCGATACCAACGGTCGACTTTGCAGCAAATGTAGAGCCGCTTGTTGCGATCGTTCTTTCAATCGTGGCTGTGGCTGCGCTTTTTATCCCAGTGCGCAAGTGGCTTCGCTTTTCCATCGCGGCAGGCGCTGCGGTTGCCTTGTCCGCGCTCGTGTTCGATGTCACCGCTCCTGTCCGGGGGAAATTTGGGTTCACGGGGGGCGCGACGGTACCGATCGAGTTCATGGTGCTGACGGCGGCGCTTTCGATCTACTACTCGGTAGAAATCGCCGAGATCACCAGGGGCTCAATCCTGTCGATCAACAAAGGCGTTATCGATGCCGCACATGCCCTTGGCTTGCACGCGTTCGATCGGTTTCGGTTTGTCGTGGGCCCGCTCGCTTTGCGGTTTGGCCTTCCCTCCGCGTTGAACACGCATCTCGTGATTATCAAGGCGACGTCTCTTGGTGTGGCGATCGGTTACACGGAACTCTTTTCCGTGTCGCGCCTGGCCATGTCGTCGTCGGGCCGGATACTTGAGTGCCTGTCGCTGATGGGCCTGTATTTCCTGGTGATCTGTGGGTCGCTGTCGCTGGTGGTGAACCTGGTCAACGACAAATTGAAATATTGGAATAGGTGAGAGACGAGCGATGTCAAAGTCAAATCAGTTGCTGTCGCAAAGACTAGGAGTCGCGGTTCTCGGGATTTGCGCGGCGTTCGTCCTCTGGCCTGTGGCGCAATGGGCTGTCTTGGATGCGGTATGGAGTGGGAGTGCTGAGGCATGCGCTGCCGCCTCCGGCGCGTGCTGGGCATTCATCAGGCTTCGCCTGCAGTTCCTGCTGTTCGGATTTTATCCGCCGGAGCAGTTCTATCGCGCGATTGCAGTCATCCTGATCGCCGTGGGCGTGGTTCTATTGATTACGCATGTCAGATTTGTCAGGGAAAAGCTGGCACGGGTCTATGTCGCGATATTCCTCGCGTTCGTCGTCTCAGTGTGCTTGCTTCGGGGCGACGGCCTTGTCCTGGCGAATGTCCCTTCACGCCTGTGGACCGGGTTCACTTTGACGGTGACCGTTGCCTTTGGCGGCGTGGCTTTGGGGCTGGCCCTCGGAACGCTTCTGGCTTTCGGGCGCAATTATGGTGGCTCGTTGCTGTCGACCACGTGCATGGTCGTGATTGAAACTCTGCGCGCTTTGCCAAGCGTCGTAACGATGTTCATCGTTATCGTGGTTTCGCCGTATGTCCTGCCCGCGTGGGTCGGAGAAAGCATGTTTTTCCGGATCATGCTGGGCTTTGTGCTGGTGGCCGCTGCATTCTATGCCGAGGCTTTACGTGGAGCCTTGTTGACCTTCGCCAAGGGGCAGGGCGAGGCGGCAATATCGCTCGGCATGAAATCGCCGACCGTTTATCTCGAAGTCATTCTCCCACAGGTCGTGGCGCTGTCTTTTCCAGCCCTGATGAACATCAGCCTGATGGTGTTCAAGGACACCGTACTCATTCTCGCATTCGGCTATTACGAGCTCCTTGGAGCTGCGAACGCCTCAATCAACACGCAGGAATGGAATGGCTTTGCGCCAGAGATGTTCATCTTTGTCTATGCGGTCTTCTGGTCCTCTTGTTCGCTCATCTCTCGCGCTGGACGAGCCGTAGAGCGAAACCTGTACGTGCGAAAAGTGTAAGCGAAATCCGCAATGTCCGGCGAAAATTCATCTGGGGTGGGGGCGGGCACCATGCGCAGAGCTATCCATTCCTTGGAGCAATTTTGATCGGCAAGGCCTGGATCGAGGGGGCGTACCGGATCTCGAGGGGAACCGGTAACGCAACCCGTGGCTACGCTTCTTTACCAGTGAGTAGCCAGGTCGCTTTTGACGGCGGCCGGCTCGGCCTGGCGGTAAGTTCCATCACGCGGGCCGGTGCTCCCATCGGGCTCGACATCGATGCGCCAGGTCCATGCGCCGCCGCAGTTTATCCTGGTGCGAACCATCCATGCTCTGTAGTGCGCAGGAACAGTGAACGACGCTGGGGTACTCAATGAAGTTCGGCTTCGTCAGAATATCAGAGGCAGAAGGTGCGGTTCTAGTTCACCCCACGTCAGCCGGCGGGAGCCGACTGCTGAAGGGGCACGTGCTGACTTCGGCCGATGTCGCGGCGCTTGCAAGGGAGGGCACCGACGAAATTGTCGTCGCGCGCGCAGACTTGGGTGAAGTCCTGGAGAATGAAGCGGCGACGCGAATAGCCGAGGCTGTCGTCAGCCCCCAGATCAGGTTGTCGCCGGCGGCGGGCGGCCGGGTAAATGTCTACTCGCGAATTCGGGGGCTTTTCGTTGCCGTTCGTGAAGCCGTTGACCGGCTGAACGGCATTGATCCGTCCATCGCTCTTGCCTGCCTTGGCGATGGTACTCCGGTGCAGCCAGGTGACTTGCTCGCCACCTTCAAGATAATACCCTTTGCGGTAGCAGGTTCGGTTGTAGAGCAGGCGTACGATTTCTTGTGCGCGTGGCCGGTGTTCCATGTCAGGCCCTTCATCCCCCGCCGGGCGGCGCTGATTGCGACAGAATTGCCTTCATTGAAGCGCCTAACCATGGACAAGACCCAAGCCGTTTTGGCGGCCCGCTTTCAGCAGTACGAAAGTCAGCTCGCCAGTGAGCGTCGTGTTGCGCATGCCGAAGAAGCAGTGGCCGGTGCCATAAGCGAGTTGATGGTGGACCACGACCTCGTTGTCATCTTCGGCGCTTCCGCTGTGGCGGATACGAACGATGTTGTCCCGGCTGCAATCCGACGCGCTGGTGGTCATGTCGCCCAGGTCGGCATGCCGGTGGATCCTGGAAATCTGATCGTACTTGGGTGTATCGGCACTTTGCCGATAATCGGGGCGCCTGGCTGCGCGCGCAGTCCTACCGAAAATGGCTTCGACTGGGTGCTAAGGCGCGTACTTGCCGGTTGTTGGCCAAGTCCGCAGGAAATCGCGGGGCTCGGGGTCGGCGGACTGCTGAAAGGGAAGGGGAGCCATCCAAAGCCGCGCGTCATGGGCACCGGTGCAGCACAAGCATAGCGCGGCAAGCGCACCATCCTTGATCAGGCTGCCGTCGATTTGGTCGTCTCTACGAGTGCTCGCCCCTGCACCAACAACAAAGCTCGAAAATGGGAACCGGCGATAACTCTGGCCGCCCGCTTCTTTTGCCCGGTCGCTTTGTTTGGCGTTGGTTGGGGTACTCGGTAGTGCGTTATTGAGGGCGTCGGCTGAATGCCAGCAATACACCGAACGTCATCATTACCGAACCGCTTATCCGGTTCAGTCGGCGTCTCGCCCCGGGGGTCCGCATTATGCCCACGATGCGCTTTCCTGCATACGCGTACGCAACGATCGCCACCACCTCGAGCGCCAGATAGATGCCCGCCAGCACTGTAAAGCTTTGCCAATAGGCATCGTCCTGGACGAATTGCGGAAAGAAAGCTGCAAACACCAGCATCGCTTTTGGATTGCCGGCGGCGACGATGAACTCTCTCGAGGCTGACAGCCTGAGTGGCTTGACGTGCCCGTCGAGTGGCACATCTGCAGCGGTCGGAGATTCGGGCGCGGTCAAAAGGCGGTAGCCGATCCAAAGGAGATACATGACCCCTCCCCATTTAACCATCGAGAACAGTAGCTCTGAGGCCATCATCGCTGCCCCAAGCCCTAATGCTGTGGCGAGGATCATCAAGCTAAATGCGGGAAGCCTGCCAACGACCGCGGCCGCTATGGCATAGCCCATTCCATGGTGTGCGGCATTCGTTAAGGAAAGCAGGTTGTTTGGTCCGAACACCATGTTCAGCGCGAAACATGCTGGGATAAACATCAGAATTGAATCGAGCGGCATCGTTCAGTCTCCTTCCATGCGTTCTGCCAAAGCGCGGTCGTGCGCGTGCAATGCCGGTGGCAATCGGCTCATGTTTCAGTCGGTCAATGCTCGGGCAGCGATGAGCGCCAGGCCAGCCAGCGATAGGAGACCGGCCAGGATATTGCCTTTGCCGAATGACCTTTCCTGACGAAAGACAATGGAGGAAAGCAGTGGTCCAACCAGCATCTCCAGCGATCCGATGAGAGCCACGATGACCATGTCGGTATGCCGAAGCGCGAAAAATTGCAGCAACTGTCCAAGCGAAACACACGCAGCCGCCAAGAACTGCCAGCGGCTAGCGCCACCGCCGGTTGCCTCGGTCATTTCGCCTGTGCTTGTCCCCAATCGGCGCTGTGCGTAACACCAGATCATTCCGCTAAGACTGCCAACGAACGCCCCGAATGCTGGATCCGGACAAGCCTCCATGCCGAGTTTCCTGGCGGAATAGGCACCGGCGTAAAATACCGAAGCGAAGAGCCCGAACATTATCCCACGGTTTGCAGATTGGCGTATTCCGAATGTACGATCTCTATCCTCTAGTGCTGGGGTTTTTGCTAAACCGATCGCGCTTGAGTAGACTCCAAATACTATTAATGTAATTCCCAGAATTTCTGTATTTGAAACTGAAGATCCAAAAATAATAAGCGAAAATACAATCGAAAACGCCGGAATTAATCGTCGGTGGACGGCTGAATTGGCGACGCCGGAAATTTCTGTTGCTTTAAAGGCCATGCTTCTGGCCAGTCCGGTCGATAGAACGCCGCCTAACGTAAACCATCCGAGAGCAGCGTATTTCCCTGGTAGATCGAGAAATTCACCGAAGGGTAGCCCGACCGAAATCCACAGCATGGACGAAATGATTGCGGTCAAAAGGCTTGATAGCAGCACGCCGCTGCTACCCTTTTTAGTCGGGCCGCCTCTCACGATCGACGCATCTGCCAGTGAGTAGCAAAGTGCGGAAAGTGCCGCGAAGCATTCGCCGACCATGACAAGACATCGCCTAGAACGGGTTTTTGATAAATGGGCTATGGACGCATGTAGTTTCCGCCATTTACGTCGAGGATGGCCCCCGAGATGAAACTCGCTCCCTGGCTGCAAAGGAATGCAATTGGCCAAGCAACTTCTTCGGGTTTCGCTGCCCGCTTCAGCGGTTGCCTTGCGATCGCCTGCTCAAGGTTGATGTCCTTCAACATAGGTGTATCGATGGTTCCGGGAGCAACGCCATTAATAAGCAATCCCGATGGCGTGTAGCGCGCGGCCAGGTAGCGGACGAGCGTATGAATTCCACCTTTGCTTATAGCGTAGTGTGGGCCGACGCCCGGGAAGGTGCCACCCGTAAGCGCGGCGACCGACCCGACGAATACGATGCGGCCGTTGCCTTTCCTCGCCATCTGGTTTGCGAACTCTCGAGCCAAACGCATGGATGCTCTAAGGTTGACTTCGAACGCAATCGAGGTCTGTTCGTCCCAATCCTCGCTATCCCAGTCGATCGCCTTGTAGATCCCGTGGCTTAGAATGAGAGCATCTAGTTCGCCACACCATTCGGCGAGCTGCTTGGGGGTAAGCGGATTGGTTACATCGGTCTGGGTCCATGACGCCGGCTTCCCATCCCGCGTCAATTCCGCGGCGAGCACCTCGCAACTTGACGTGTCCGTGAGCAGGACTGTCGCGCCGAGTTCGAAACAGACGCGCGCTGTTGCGGCGCCGATGCCGCCCGCGGCGCCGGTGATGAGGATACGTCTTCCGTCGAGCCGCAGCTGATGGGGAATGGATGGTGCGATCTCGCGCATGGGAACTCTCCAGTTAGACGACCAGTGAGGACATTTCAGACTCCAATAGCCTAACGAGGCTGAGTGCTGTCATTTCCGAAGTCTTGGGGTTGGTTTGCATTGGTTCGTTCTCGATCGTGAGATCGAGGTTGCCGAACACTCCGATCGCCCGGATACTGTGGATGTTTCGTCGCGCAGAGGGATCGGCGACAAGCTGCACCCTCGTCCGGTCCAGACCGAGCCCAGCCAACGACGAAATGACGACGGCATTGGCGTTGGCGGGAAACGACGAGGCCGCGTCACGCGCACCCCCTTCATATATCGTCAAAGCTTCCTTAAGACTGGAAAGGTCGGCGATGGCTTCGGCTGGCGTTCCCTTCCAGGCATCAGGATGCTTGCGGATGGAGTGAACGACTTCGTGCAGCGCAAGCGTCGACGCCGCCGAAAGAGCGTGCAGTCCCCCCAACGCCCCGTGGGCGAGAATAAGTTGAGAGCCGAAGCTGCGTGCCGCATTCTCCAGAGAACTTCTCAGATGATCGTCCGTTAGCGCGCTCGCAGAGCAGATCACGAATTTTCGCGCGGCCTTCAGTGCGTGAAAGCCCCATTGGCTCACGGCTTCGCGGCTGGCCACTTCCAAGACGATATCTGCGTCGAGAGTTGCGAGGGCGTTGGGGTCGGAAATCTGTACGGTTTCTTCGGGCCACCATGACTGGCGCTTCACCCCTGGGGGAACCGCAATCGCGACCAGCTCAATTGAACTGGTCGACGATGGTCCGAGAAGTTCGACCACCCGACGCGCGATCGCGCCGGAGCCGACAAGGCATATTCGCAGCCGATTTCGTGTGCTCTTAATATCTTCTGACACCACGCAGTCTCCCCTCGGCCGAGCTATAGCGACACCCATCCAGCGGGCGGAGCCTTGCCTGGGTGGACGGTCCCGCATTTGCTGCACGTGCGCGCGCCCTCATCTTCGTAGAACGCTTTGTAGATCGGCGGGAGATCGGTCACGATGCTGTTCAGATGGACCTCAACTCGCTTCACAAGGTTGTGGCATTCGAAGCAGTACCATTCGAACGCATCCACTTCCCCCGTATCGCGTTTTGGCTCGACCACAAGTCCAATCGACCCTTCTTGCGGACGCTGCGGAGAGTGGCGCACGTGAGGCGGCAGGAGGAAGATCTCACCTTCCTTGATCGGAACGTCATAGAAATCTCCGTTGTCGATGACCTTGAGGACCATGTCGCCTTTCAACTGGTAGAAAAACTCCTCAACCGAGTCGTCGTGATAGTCGGTCCGCTGGTTTGGACCTCCGACCACGGTCACCATCAGGTCAGCGTCCTCCCAGATCTGCTGATTGCCGACCGGGGGTTTCAACAGGTGCTGGTGCTCGTCGATCCATTTGGAAAAACTGAACGCGTTCAGTCGGCCTCTTTTAGTCATCGTATGTTCTCCGTCCCAATTCTTGATATTTAGGTTTAACGCCCAAGACCGCTGGCCAGGAATGCCTGTTCGGTAAGCGCTCGCTCGTCGGGTGTCAGTTCCAGTAGCGGTCGCCGAACGTATCCGCCTGTTTGGCCAAGAAGCTCTTGCCAGTACTTCGAATGCGCGTGCGGTTTTTCGAGAGGACGAGATTTGCTAAACGCCCTGCGAACCGGCTCCAGGCTGTCGCGGATAGCGCGCGCCTCGTCGATTTTGCCTGCAAGCGCCAGGTCGGTGTACTTCCGCATTCGCAGGTCATTCTTTGTCTGAAGGAGATACGGCGGGGACGAGCAGAGATACAGCTTCCAATCGAGCTCGGTGATGTTGTCGAACCACTCTGCCTCCGATGCGGTGCTGACAAGGATGCGGTCTCCCGCCAGCCTGGTCAGCTCTGAATACATCGGCCTGGGGACGCTGTATTTGATGGCGACGATGTTCTCGATATCGGCGAGTTGTGAGCAAAGCTGCGGGGAAAGAAGGTAGCCGCTATCCGGGTGGCTCCACAGCGCGATCCCGATATCCACTTTTTCTGCGATAGTGCGGTAGTACTCGTAGACGGTCTGTTCTTGAGCGTGGTGGAAATGAAGGATCGGTGCATGGACGACGATGTAATCTGCGCCTACGCGCTGGGCGTGTTTGGCGAGATCGATGACCACATCCATGTTTTGATCCGAACATGACATGATCGTCTGCGCCCGTCCGGCGCACGCGTCGACTGCAATCTCGAAGCTTCGCTTCCTTTCTTCCAGGGACATGGAAAAGAACTCGCCCTGTTTTCCGGCAACAAAGAAGCCGTCAATCTGCAGGTCACTTATCCAGTGCTCATAGTTTCTGCGCACCCCTCCCTCGTCGACAGTGTGATCGGCCTTAAAAGGCACGAGTGCAGCGGCCCAAATGCCCCGCATCGTCTGGCGCGAGTGGCTCTTGGCGTCCTTCTTCTCATACTTCATGGAATCTATGTCCGATTTTGAACTGCAATGAATGCGTTCATTTGACAGGACCGGCAGTTATAAGACAACGATAAGTATTCTTATTAAATAAGAATAGAATCATATAAATGTAAAGGCGGCTGCACTTCCCAGTCTTTGGAGCGCGAGTTCCGCCAGTGGTGGGTGGATTAGCGGCGATTGCATCTCGAACGCTTATTGCAGAGCGCTTCTCCGGGATTGCGCCGCTTGATTGCGCAGTGAACACCTGTTAAACAGGTTACATGTCTAGCCGTTTCAAATTTGAATTCATTGCAGGCGGCCCAGCGCTCAACTTTGTTGACACGTTCGGCAATCGTGGTGGGGAGGGACGGGAGCGCCTTGTAAGCGTAGCTGCCTTCGGCGAATGGCTGGCGCGGGCGGGGCTGTCGGACGGGACGCCACGCATGCCGGCGGACACGCATCTTGACGACGCGCGGTCGCTGCGGGAGGCAATTTTCCGGTGCTGCTTATGCGTTATCGAGGACCGGCCCATGGGGCAGGGGGACATTGGTCAGCTGAACCATGCGGCCGCGAAGATGCCTCTCAGGCCGCAGCTTCAGGATGGCGGCCTCTTTCTTGTCGGTGCAAATCCGGTGGAAGCTGCTCTTTCGGTTTTGGCGGAAGATGCCATCGATTTGATCGCCTCGCCCCGCCGTGCGCGCATTCGGCAATGCCCCGGATGCGCAATGGTATTCGAGGACACCTCGCGGCCGGGCAAGCGACAATGGTGCTCATCAGCAAGCGGATGCGGCAACCGCGCGAAAGTTCGTGCTCTCAGAGCGCGTCGTGTTTTGGGTCAAAAGGACGTGTGATCTATGGTGGAGAAGAGAGTTTGCTTCGACTTTGAGGTCGAGTTTTCCAACGGTGGCGGCATCCAGGGGCAGGATTTTCGCCTTGATATCGAGGGCGACGACATCGACGATGACGCGCTTGCTACCTATATCATTCGAGATATGCGTCTGCTGATGGTGGGGGAAGTACGTATCCTCAACAAGCAGATCATCGAAGAAAAGCACAAGCGCACCGCAAGTGCTGACGTGGCGATCACGGACAAGCACCCGGCCCAAGTCTTTGTCGATCTCAGTCATACGATTGAAAGCGGAATCATCACGTACAAGGGGCTGCCGGCGCCGATAATCTGTGATCATCTTTCGCGCCTCAAGTCCCGGGAGATTTACTCGGACGGAACGGAGTTTCAGATTGGGCGCATCGATATGGTCGCCAATACCGGAACCTACATTGACGTCCCCTTTCACCGATACGCCGAGGGACATGATCTCGCCGGGCTCGGGCTTGAGCGGGTGTCCGATGTCCCCGGGGTCGTCGTCAGGGTCGTCGGAGCGGCCGAGCGCGTGATCGACTGGCATCATTTCGTACCTATCAAATGTCGCGGCCATGCCATTCTGATCCACACGGGCTGGGACCGCCACTGGGGTACGGACAGCTATTTCGAAGGCCACCCGTTCCTCACGGAGAAGGCCGCTCTTTACCTGCGTGACCAAGGTGCTCATTTGGTCGGAATCGATTCTCTCAACATCGATGACACGTCATGGGGGGACGCGGCCCGTTCATTCGGTTCTGCTTGGCTTCGGCATACCAATTGTCGAGCACATGACGAACCTTGGTGCGCTGCCGCTCGACGGCTTTCGCTTCCGCGCCGTACCGCCGAAGATCGCCGGCATGGGGACTTTTCCCGTGCGGGCCCACGCCGTCTTCGTATGATTGACGGCGCCAATCTACATCAACTGAACATGGATCGAATCGAGGCGGGAGGCATTTATCGCTTCCCGCCTCCGCCAACATCATAACGGCCATCTGGAGCTCGCTGCGATGCGGCATAACCCGGCGGGCTGGTGCCGGCGGCGGTGCATGTGCAGGAGCGAACGGATCGAGGAAAACAGGCTTGCGGCAAGCTGCAAGGCAGCACCGCAGGCGACGGCTATCTGCGGCAGGATCAGCCATTCGCGCGTCCAAGCGGCACCGGAACGCACGGTGCCGGTCTTTGTTCTTGACGTTGGGCAAGCTTGCAATCCAATTTCAGCTTGCCTAAAGGTCCGTAATCCATGACGGATAGTGCATCGGGTTTTTGCTTAAAACGCGGCATCCCAGCCCGCTTCGAAAGCGTCGCGTCGATGTGTTGATTTGGGAGAAGACCATTAATCTCAAACAGCTCCGGTACTTCGTGAAGGTGGTCGAGACCGGGAACATTACCCGGGCGTCGGAAAGAATGAACGTCGCGCAGACCGCTCTTGGTCAACAGATCAGACAATTGGAACAAGGCCTGGGCGTTCAACTTCTCGAGCGCCATTCGCGTGGGATTTCCCTTACCGAGCCGGGAGAGGTGCTTTATCGGCATGCGCTCGCCATCCTTTCCTCGATCGACCTTGCACGCCAGGAAGTTATTGCCTCCGGCGCACAACGGCGGGAAGTCGTCAATCTCGGCGTCACACCCAGCATTCAGGCTTTGATCGGACCGGAACTCCTTTTGGATGCACGTGCAGAGATTCCGCACTTTTCATTTCGCATCGTCGAAGAACTGAGCTTCATTCTGGTCGACGCCCTGCTTCGCGGTGAACTCGATCTCGCGCTTGCCTATGAATTCCAGAAACGTCCGGAGGTTTCCGCCGTGCCGCTGATGGAGGAGGAATTGCTTTTCGTGGCAAGTGCCGGCTCTTGCGTGCTGGAGGAGCCGATCTCCTTCGAAGCTGCGATCCGCACGAATTTGGCGCTGGTCAGCGACCGCGATATCATTTGGCGCATGGTCCATGACGAGGCACGCCGGCAAGGGATCCCCGTGAATATCGCCTTTGAGGTGCAGTCGATGCCCGCAATCAAGACGTTGGTCATGCGCGGAGCTGCAACGAGCATCGTGCCTTATGGTGTGGTGGCGGAGGAAATCCAGCAGGGGCTGGTCGTCGCTTGTCCGATCTGCGAACCGACGTTGAAGCGCACATTGTTTCTCAACCGGAAAACCGGTGCGTCGTCGTTTATCCAGGAAAAGAGCCTGTTTGCCTTTCTCGACAAGATGATCGACCGGCTCACCGAAAGGATGGGGCCGTATGGAAGGCGGATCGGCAGGGACGCCTTCCAGCAGCGGGGGGAGATAAAACCATAAACCTGCGGCAGCTTCGCTATTTCGCAATGGTGGTCAAGACCGGTGGCATGTCGCATGCGGCTGCGCGGCTGAAGCTTGCGCAGACCGCCATCAGCATCCAAATCCGCGATCTTGAACGGGAAATCGGCGTTAGCCTGTTTGAGCGACATTCGCGCGGTGTCGCGCCGACGAAGGCCGGCGAGATATTGTACGAACGCTATAACGAACTCGAGCGCTTTCTCGATCGCACGCTCAAGGACGTTCAGGCGGCGGCCGGCAGCGTCGCGCCGCGGCCTTTCATCATCGGTCTGACGCCGAGCCATATGCGCCTTGTCGGCGCCGACGTGCTGATTGCGGCGGGGGCAAGGCTGCCCGCAACCTCGCTCAAGTTCGTCGAAGAGCTGAGCTTCGCCCTTATCAACGCCCTGGAGCGCCGGGAAATCGACGTCGCCTTCGCTTATGACGTGGAAGGCCGGTCTGGCCTCGTCCGCGAAGCGGTGATCGAGGACGAACTGCTGTTCGTCACAGCGCGCGCAAAAACCCTGGACGAGAGCCCGATTTCCTTCGCAGATGCCCTATCGGAGGAGCTTTTCTTCGCCGGCGAGCGAGGCATCGTAACCCTGGTCCGTCGCATGGCGCAGCGCCTGTCGCTGGAGCCACGCATCTCATCCGACATGCAATCGGTGCCGGCGATCCGGGCGCGTATCACCGAAGGCGGCGCTAGTCTTCTGCCCTATGGCAGTGTTGCTGACGGCGTCAGCCGGGGCATCTTCGCCATCCGCAGGATAGAGCGCCCCGTACCGAGCCGGACGCTTTACATGGTGAGCAGGCGTGAAGAGCGCTCGCCTCTGGAAGACGAATTGATAGGCCCGTTCCTGAAGGAAGTGGTTGGCCATATCTGCCGCGCTTCGGCGCCTTACGCCATCATCGTCGACCCACGTTTCAATGCCGCAGTGCCTCTTTCCGGCCCTGTCAAGCCATAGTGAAAAACTTATAGCTCGCCGCTTTTAACGGTTTTGGACAGGCGTCCTTCACGCCACTAGGTTTGCCCCATGACAAATCTGGCCGGCCGGAAAGAGGCACCTGCCTCTTCCAGGTATCGGCCATCTGGATGGTATCAGGGAGCTGCTGCATGGGAGGCTATCGCGTCACCGTCGATACGGGCGGAACGTTTTCAGATTTCGTCTATCTTGATGAAACGACAGGGGAAACGTCGATTTCCAAGGTTCCATCCACCCCCGACGATCCGTCGCGGGCAATCCTTTCCGGAATAGACATCCTTCTGTCGCGCGGCGTTCAGCCGGATGACGTGAACTACTTCTGCCACGGCACGACGGTCGGTACCAACGCTCTTCTGGAGGGTAAAGGTGCAAAGACTGGTCTGCTCGTGACCAAAGGGTTTCGCGGTATCTATGAGGTGGGAGAGCAGGCCCGTCCGCACGGTTCGGCAATTTTCGACATTCTCTATGAAAAGCCTGCGCCGATCGTCTTGCCGTCGCTGACGGGTGAAGTCGTGGAACGGGTGGTGCATGACGGCAGCGTTCTTGAAAGTCTCGATGAGGCGGCACTCCGCGAAACACTCGGCGAACTGCGCGGCCAGGATGTCGAATCCGTCGCCGTCTGCCTGCTCTTCTCCTTCCTTCATCCGGGCCACGAAGAGCGCATCCGCGAGATTGTTCGTGAAGAGCTGCCGGATTGCGAGGTTTCGCTTTCCTGCGAAATCGTGCCGCAAATTCGTGAATATCACCGCCTCAGCACGACGGTGATCAACGCCTATTTGCAGCCGGTCCTTGCCCGCTACATCGCGCGCCTTGCCGACCGGCTCGAAGAGGCCGGTGTGAAGACGCCGCAGAAATACATCATGCAGTCGAACGGAGGCATGGCGACCTTCGAGGCGACGGCCAAGAAGGGTGTTTCGACCGTGCTCTCGGGGCCCGCCGGTGGCGTGACAGCCAGCGTGGCCATGGCGCGCTCGAGCGGTCACGGCGATATCGTCACCTTCGACATGGGCGGCACCTCCTGTGATGTGGCGCTGATCAAGAACGGTACGGCCGTGATCGCCAATCGCGGCAAGGTCGAAGGCCGCGATATTGCAATCCCGATGATGGACATCAACACGGTCAGCGCCGGCGGCGGCACGATCGCTGAAGTCGACCGCTTCGGCGTCCTCCAGGTCGGGCCGGAAAGCGCCGGCGCAATTCCAGGCCCGGCCTGCTACAGCCGAGGAGGCACCAAGCCGACCATCACCGACTGCAATCTGCTGCTCGGCTATCTCTCGGAGGAGAACTTCCTCGGTGGAAAGATGCGTCTCGATGCCCGGAAGGCGCGTCAGGCGGTCGAGACCCACGTGGCCGGGCCACTCGGCATGGATGCGCTGGAGGCGGCGGAAGGGGTCATCCGCATCATCAACGTCAAGATGGAAGAGGCGATTAAGGCCATCTCGACCACGCGTGGCCATGACTTGCGCGATTTCATGCTGCTGCCTTTCGGTGGTGCCGGTCCCCTCCATGCAGGCCGCATGGTACGCGAACTTGGCATGGCCGGCTTCATCGTGCCGCTGCATGCCGGCGTCTTCTCGGCCATGGGGCTCGTCATGTCCGACGTGACCCATGACTACGTCCGATCGCGCCTGATACCGCTCGATGGTTCAGCGTGCGGCGAGCTTGCGGCAATCTTTGCCGGCATGGAGGCGCAGGCGCTTGCCGATCTCGCGGAGGAGGGTTTCCCGGCCGACCGCATCCGTCTCCAGCGGGCCCTGGACCTGCGCTATGCCGGGCAAGGCTATGAATTGGTGGTTCCTCTCGGCGGGATCGGCGACGGAGAAGATCTCGCGCGAGTGCGCGAGGCTTTCGATGCCGAGCACGAGGCCATGTTCGGTCACAAGGCCGCGCAAGAGGCCGTGGAGATCGTCTCGTACAGAGTGAAGGCGGTCGGTCTCTTGCCGCCGGTTCATGCCAGGCGTTACCAGCCGAACGGTGGAACGCTGGCCGATGCCTGCCTCGGTCAGCGGTCCGTCCGGTTCGACGGCGAATGCCTCGATTGCTCCGTCTATCAGCGCGAGCGCCTTGATGTCGGGCTTGCCTTCACCGGACCGGCAGTCGTCGAGCAGTTCGATTGCACGACGGTCATCCTGCCCGGCCAGCAGGTTCGGGTTGACGAGTTCAAAAATCTCATCGTAACGGAGGTCGCGTGATGCTTCAGCGCAACGTTTCGCTCGACAACAAGCCAACGGCCGTCGAACTTGAAGTGATCCGTGCCAGCCTCGGCGGCATCGTGCAGGAGATGCAGAACTCGCTGTTTCGCACCGGGTTCTCCACCATCATTCGCGAATCGCAAGATGCTTCCTGCGCCCTACTCGACGCCACTGCCGCGATCATCGCCCAGCATGTGGTGCTTCCGTTGCACATCGGCGCCTTTCCTGCCTGTACGCAGGCAGTTTTGCGTACCTTCGGCGATGATATCGCGCCCGGTGACGCTTTTCTCATCAACGACCCTTACGAGGGCGGCAGCCCGCACGCGCCGGACATGGCGGTCATCACGCCGCTGTTCTTCGGCCAGACGCTGGTCGCGTTCTGCGCCAGTATCGCGCATAAGGGGGATATAGGTGGGCCGGTGCCGGGGAGTTGCTCCGGTCAGGCGCGCGAAGTCTTCAATGAAGGGCTGCAGTTGCCGCCGGTGCGCTACCAGCGCAACTTCCTGCCCTTTGGCGACGTCGAACGGATTATTGCCGCCAACAGCCGCACACCGGAACTGGTGCTTGGCGACATCCGTGGCCAGCTTGGTTCTGCGCGCCTCGGCGAGCGCCGGCTTTGCGCGCTCCTGCAGAAGTTCGGTCTTACCAAATGCACGGCCGCCTTCAACGAGCTGAGCGAGATCGCCGAGCGGCGGATACGCGCGGTCATCGAGACCTGGAAGGATGGTGTTTTTGAAGCCGAGCGCTTTGTCGACGACGACGGCGTCGACTTGTCGAAGCCCGTACGCATCCATGTCCGGGTGGAAAAGAAGGGAGACGCGCTTCGTTTCGATTTTACCGGGGCGGCAGATCAAACGCGAGGGCCGGCCAACATCCGCCCTCCGCTCGTCCAGGCGGCCTGTGCCTATGCGCTGATCTCACTGGTCGATCCGAACATCTTCATCACAAGCGGCATCCTGCGCTCGTTCAGCATCGAAACTCGCCCGTCCAGCGTGCTGAACCCACGCTATCCGGCGCCGGTGAATACCTATAATCCCACGGTGCACGCCGTCGTCGATGCAATCTTCGCGGCGCTTGGGCAAGTGGTGCCGGAACGCTCGCGCGCCGATGGCTGCGGCAGCCGCTCGATCATCTTGGGCGGCCGCCAAACGAATGCCGGCAGCAGCTATGTTCAGTACGAGATCGTCGGCGGCGGCGCCGGCGCCCGTTCCACCCGCGACGGTGCCTCGGGAACGACGGTCAACCAGAGCAACGCGAAAATCGCGCCGGTGGAGATCATTGAAAGCGAGTTCCCAACCCGCCTGCTTGCCTTCGAGCTGATCCGCGATTCCGGCGGTGCCGGCAAGTTCCGTGGCGGTCTCGGCATTCGGCGCAAATATCTCAACCTTGCCGATGCCCGCTTCTCCATCCGGTCTACGAAGCACGTCATTCCGGCCGAGGGTTACTCCGACGGCCTGTCCGGCCGCACCGGCGATATCCGGATCAATCCGGATGGAGAAAGCTGGAAGCGCCTGCCATCCCGTTATGCGGATTATCCGCTGCAGGCAGGTGATGTGTTCGAACTCGAAACCCCCGGCGGCGGCGGCTATGGCGATCCGCTGACACGCGATCTGGCATTGGTGCTGGCAGATGTCCGGCAAGGATATGTCTCCATCGAGGCGGCAGGGCGCGACTATGGCGTGGTGCTGGTGAAAGGGCCCGATGGTCCGCAACTCGATGTGGAAGCGACGCAGCGGCTGCGCACCGTGCGGTCCAAGGCCGGCGCGGCTTGAATTAGATCAGGAGGAAAATGATGGATGCAATTGTGAATACCAAGCCGAAAGCCGGTGTCATCGGCCTGGGCGCCATGGGCTACCAGATGGCTCGCCACCTGAAGGAAAAGGGTTTTACGGTCTCGGGCTATGACGTATCGGCCGAAGCGACCACCAAGTCTGAGGCAATCGGCATTCCCACCCGAACCGATATCGCGGCGGTCGGCAGCACCTCCAACGTCGTCATCGTCATGGTGCAGACCGACAAGCAGGTCGTCGAGGTCATTCGCGAAGGTGGGCTTCTCGCATCGCTTGCCCCCGGATCGGTCATCTGCATCGCAAGCTCGATTGCCCCGGTGACCTGCCGGCAACTCGAAAGCGAAGCCGCCGAAAAGGGTGTCGGCGTTCTCGATACGCCGGTGGTGCTTGGTCAGGAGGCCGCCGACAATGGAACCTTGACGGTGTTTGCCGGCGGCGAGGCGAATTGGCTGGAAGCTGCCCGCCCCGTCTTGTCTGCCTTCAGCGGCAATATTTTGCATATAGGGCCCAGCGGTACCGGGCAAATCGCCAAGACGGCCAACAACATGCTGCTTTGGGCGTGTATTTGCGCGAACTTCGAAGCGCTCAGCCTTGCCAGAGAACTCGGCGCAAACGTACCGACGCTGGTCTCGGCGCTGATGCATTCGTCCGGCGCCAACTGGTCGCTGTCGCGTTGGGGAAAAAGCACGGGCAAGTGGGCCGAGAAGGATATGGATGTCGCCCTGGATCTGGCTCAGAGCGTCAAGCTGCCGCTGCCGCTAAACGGTCTCGTCGACCAGCTCATGAAGTCCATGAACAAAGAACGCATGCAGAGCCTGTTGAACTGAAAACCTGGCTATGTCCCTTACCCACGGTTCGGGGGAGCCGGGGACGGGCAAGTCGAAACCTGGGAGGAGAGCATGAGGAATTTTCTGAAAACAGCATTGGCGACAGGTCTGACCCTGCTTGCCGGTGTCCTGTCGCCGGCAGCGGCGAAGGAAGCCCTGACCAAAGTGAACGTCGCCTATGACGGCTTCACCATGACCAGCGCACCGATCCAGTACACGCTTGCAAAGGGCCTGTTCAAGAAACACGGGCTGGACGTCAATCTCGTCTTTGTCGAGGGTGGTTCCGTGCTGACGCAGGCCCTCGTGGGCGGCTCGATCGACATTGCTCAGAACGGCTACACCCCTTCAATTTCAGCCGCCGTCGCCGGGGCGGATGTGGTCATCATCGGTAGCATGGCCAACAGGCTGCCGTTCCAGCTTGTCGTCGATCCGTCAATTCAGACGCCCGAGGATTTGCGTGGGAAGAGCATTGCCATCAGCAAGTTCGGCTCCTCGACCGATACCGCGCTCAAGTTCGCACTGAAATCGCTCGGACTTGAAACGACGGACATCAATATCCTTCAGCTTGGCGGCGAAGGCACGCGCGCGGCCGCCTTTGCTACGCATCAGGTTCAGGGGCTGATGTCGCAATATCCGCGCACGCAGGAGATGGTCGATGAGGGCTCGAAAATGCTCGTGGACGTGACCGAGATCATCAAAGACTATCCGAATACGGCCTATGTCGCCTCGCGGAACTACCTTTCCTCCCACCCCGACGTGGTCAAGCGCTTCTTCATGGCGATCGGCGAAGGGCTTCATGATTTCCGCGCCAATCCCGCCGAGGCAATGGAGACGACGGCGTCGTTCCTGAAGCTTGAGAAAGGGCCGGCGGTGGAGCAGGCGTTCCGCTTCTATTCGGAGAAGGTGTTCCCGCAAGACCTCAGACCCTCGATGCCCGGTGTCGCCGCCGTTTTGGCCGAACTCGCCAACACCATGCCGGCAGCCGCCTCCGTCAAGCCGGAAACGATCGTCGATACGACGACCCTTGATGCGCTCGATAGCGAAGGCTTCTTCAAGGCGCTCAACTGAAACGGCACGCAAAGCAGGAGGAGAAACCATGTCGCAGACAACGCCGGTCAAGTTGAGGGCCGATAACGTCAAGTTGAACTATTACAATCAACGCACTAAGCGGGATTTGAACGTACTGGACGGCATCGACTTCAGCATCAGCGAGGGCGAGCTCGTCAGCATCGTCGGGCCGAGCGGCTGCGGAAAATCGACCTTTCTTGCTGCGGTCGACGGGCTCGTTTCGATCGACGGCGGCAAGATACTGATCGACGGTCGGGAAGTGACGAAGCCAGGCCCGGATCGCGGCCTCGTCTTCCAGCAGGATTCGCTCTTTCCTTGGCGCACGGTGCAACGCAACGTGTCCTATGGTCTGGAAATCCAGAAGGCCGCCGACAAGGAGGAAATCGCACGGCGCGCACGCACGTTCGTCGATCTCGTCGGGCTCGCCGGCTTCGAGGACAGCTATCCCAACGAACTCTCCGGCGGCATGCGCCAGCGTGTCAACATCGCCAGGGCCCTTGCGGTCGATCCGGAACTGCTGCTGCTTGATGAGCCTTTTGCCGCGCTCGACGCGCAGACCCGCGAATTCATGCAATTCGAGTTGCTGCGCATTCTCGACCGAGCGCAAAAGACCGGGCTTTTCATTACCCACCAGATCGACGAGGCGATCTTTCTTTCCAACCGGGTGATCGTGTTCTCCGCACGGCCGGCGAAGGTGAAGGAGATCGTCGAGATCGACCTGCCGAAGGAGCGAACGCTCGATTTGAAGCACACGCCGCGCTTCATGGAGATCTTCCGCCATATCTGGCGGCTGATCGAAGAGGAAAGCACCCGCATGGGTTTGCTGCGCGTACAGTGAGGGGGAACGAGATGACATCCGTGGCCGAAGAACGAGAAATCCCGAGACGGCGCAAATCCGAGTTCACCATCTATGAATTCCTGGTGCGCAATGAAAATGCCCTGCTGGGCGGCGTCACCCTGATCGCAGCGCTGCTGTTGTGGGAGGCGGTCGTCAGCTTCGGCTGGGTCAACCCGCTGTTCACAAGCTCCCCGAGCCGCATCATCGCGACCGGCTACAAGATGTTTGCCGACGGCAGCATCTATCCGCATCTGACGATCAGCGGACTGGAGCTGTTGGTCGGCTACGGTCTTTCGATCATCGTCGGCGTGCCGCTCGGCATCCTGATGGGCTGGTATCGTCGCTTTGATGCGGCGCTCGATCCGATCATTTCGGCGCTCTATGCCACACCGCGCATCGCACTCCTGCCGCTGATCATGATCTGGTTCGGTATCGGGCTCGGCTCGAAGTTCGCGATCATTTTCCTCAGCGCCGTGTTTCCGATCCTCATCAACACGATCGCCGGCGTCCAGACTGTCGAGCGCGACTATGTCAAGGTCGCCCGGTCCTTCGGTGCGAGCGACCGGCAGATGTTCCTGACCGTCGCCTTTCCCGCCGCAGTTCCCTTCCTGCTGACAGGGTTGCGCCTTGGCCTCGGTCACGCGCTGATCGGCATCGTCGTCGGCGAGATGTATTCGGCTCAGGCCGGTGTCGGCTACCTCATCTCCGTTGCCGGCGCGACTTTCCAGACGGATCTGGTGATGTTCGGCATCATCCTGATCGCAACGGCGGGTGTGATCCTCACCAATCTACTCAGAATGATCGAGCGCCGGTTCGACCGCTGGCGGACGAACAACAAGCTTTGATTTCCCGGCCGGCACGGATGGCCGGCTGGATTGCTTCACTTCAACGAACGGTAGGACAGAATGAAACTCATCGATCAGGTAGCCGTCATCACAGGCGCCGGCCGTAACATCGGGGAGGCCACGGCAAAGCTGCTGGCCCGTGAAGGGGCAAGCATCGCCGTTGCCGATATCGATGCGAACCGTGCCGGCCGGGTCGCCGAAGAAATCCGCGCGGCCGGCGGCACCGCCGAGCCTTTCCTCGCCAATGTCGCCGACGAAGACGGCGTCAAATCGCTCGTCAAAGGGGTCGCCCAACGCTTCGGCAAGGTCGATATCCTCGTCAACAACGTCGCCATCAGTGACAACAAGCACATTCTCGACGTATCCAAGGAAGAATGGGACCGCGTGATCGCAGTGACGCTCACCGGCACCTTCCTGATGAGCAAGTATTTTGCCCAGCAGATGGTGGAACAGGGCCATGGCGGCAACATCGTCAATGTCGGCTCGACATCCGGGTTTTATGGACGTCCGCGCGCTGTCGCCTATACGGCCGCCAAGGCAGGCGTGACCAATCTGTCGCGTTCGCTGGCGATACAACTCGCCAAGCATCGTATCCGTGTCAATTGCGTGGTGCCGAACAAGATCGGCTCACCGGTGGGCAAGGACGTGTTCGACCCGACCCGTCCTGTCGTCAACCTGCGCGACCGGCCAGGCGTTCCGGACGATCTCGCCCGCGCGATCCTGTTCCTAGTCTCCTCCGATTCAGATTTCATCGACGGAACCACGCTTTTCGTGGATGGTGGCGTCTCTGCGCTTATGCCCGGCAGCGAAGGTTAGCCATCGGTGCTTGACCGGCGCGAGAAGATGACCGAAGACCGCGGCCGTAACGATGGAGGCACGTAGTGAGCGAGAAACAAGCGACTGTCCTGATGATCATGGATGGCTGGGGCTGGCGTGAAGAGCCGCATGGTAATGCCGTGCTGCAGGCAAACACGCCGAATTTCGATCGTCTATGGTCACAATGCCCGCATGCTCTGTTGACGACGCACGGTCCTGCCGTGGGTCTGCCCGAGGGACAGATGGGCAATTCCGAGGTCGGTCACCTCAATATCGGCGCCGGCCGCATCGTCATGCAGGAGCTGCCGCGTATCGACGCGGCGGTCGCCGATGGCAGTCTGCGCCAGCGTCTTGCCGAGAGCGGCTTGCCCGATGTGCTCGGCCGCACGGGCGGCGTTTGCCACCTTCTTGGTCTCGTATCGCCGGGTGGGGTGCATGCCCATCTGCTTCATATCGCAGCCCTTGCGCGGACGCTTCGCGATCTTGGCATCCGTTCGGTCGTCCATGCCTTTACCGACGGACGCGACACGCCGCCCGGATTGGCCGGAGATTATCTGAAGCAACTTGCCGACGGGCTTCCCGAGGATACGGCGGTCGTCACGGTCAGCGGCCGTTTCTATGCCATGGATCGCGACAATCGCTGGGATCGCGTTGCGGCAGCCTATGGCGCGATCGTCGAGGGCAAGGGTATCCCTGCGGCTTCCGTCGAACAGGCGCTCGAGGCGGCGGCGGCGCGTGGCGAGACGGATGAATTCCTGACGCCGAGCGTGATTGGCGATTATGGCGGCCTGCAGAATGGCGATGCCATCCTTTGCGCCAATTTCCGCTCGGACCGCGTCCGCGAAATCCTTTCGGCGCTGCTGCTGCCGGATTTCGACGGGTTCAAGCGGTCGCGCAAGGCGGATATCGCCCTTGGGGTCGGCATGGTTTCCTACGGCACCACGCTCGACGCCGCCATGCGGACGCTCTTTTCGCCGCAATCGCTTGCCGACGGACTGAGCGAAACAGTCTCGAAGGCTGGAAAAACGCAGATCCATCTCGCGGAAACCGAGAAATACCCGCATGTCACCTATTTCCTCAATGGCGGGCTCGAAGCGCCCCATGCGGGTGAAGTGCGCACCATGGTCCCCTCGCCGAAGGTGGCGACCTATGACCTGCAGCCCTTCATGTCCGCGCCGGAACTGACCGAGAAAGTGATCACCGCCATCGACGGCGGCGAGTACGATCTTGTCGTCGTCAACTACGCCAATCCCGACATGGTCGGCCACACGGGAAGCTTGGAAGCGGCCATCGTTGCCGTCGAAACGGTGGATGCCGCGCTCGGCAAGATCTGCGAAAGCGTGCGAAACAGGCAGGGTTCCCTTCTCGTGATTGCCGATCACGGCAATTGCGAAACCATGATTGATCCCGAGACCGGCGCGCCGCATACGGCTCATACGATCAATCCTGTTCCGGTCATCCTATTCGGCCGGCCTGAGATTGCCGCGCTGCATGACGGCATTCTGGCAGATGTCGCCCCAACCCTACTTGCGCTCATGGGGATCGACGCATCAGCACAGATGACCGGTCGCCCTCTCTTCGATTAAAGGTGTTTTTCGCAATCCCGGCAAAATCCTCTGAATTTTGCCGGGATTGTTTTACTCACTCCTTCGGTGTAGGCCGAAGAGGCTTTTTGCAGATCTTCCTTCCTTCGGAGGATCTGGGCCGTTCAGGATTTGGACGATTGCACCTGTCGGGATGAGCCGGAGACGGCGGGCCGGCCGCGCAAGGGGCTTGCTTTCGCATAGATTGAGGCGAGCCTTATCTTTTCCACGTTTAGGTTAGGCCAGGCTTCCCTAATGCGCGCAACCGAATGACCAGCAGCTACGGATGCGCCAATATCGTAGACCGGTACGCGGGTGCCGCGGATAATAGGCGTAGCGCCCAGTATGTCGGGGAGGATGTGACGATCTTGCGCGCTGTGACAAGGTCATCCAGCCGTTCGCTAGCACCTCTCATATAGGGCATAACGAGATTTCCGAACTTGTGCCGGCATATCTTGGCGAACATGCCGAGCTTGAGCGCCGCAATGCGATCTTTGAACCTGCCATGGCGCAAGTCCGTCGCATGGCGACCGGGACGAATATCTCGCTCAACCGATACCAGGGCGAAATGGAGTGAAGTAAGAGAGACGCTATTCGGGTCCTTCTCGAAGCTTAGTACGAAAAAGAGCGCAGGCCCTTCCTGCTATCTCCCGCCCGATGGTTATTCCAGCCGACCGGTGTACGGAGTGTCCTTGGGCTTCGTGATGCGCGCTTGTAAGATACCGCCCTTGAGCTCGAACCAGCAGATTGCTGCACGGAAGGTGATCCACGCTTTGTGTCAACGTGGCGCCTGTTAGCGCCCGGAAGTCGCGCAAGGGGGAGTGAAGCTTCCTGTGGTATGCGGCCGGCGCTTGCCTGCGAGAGGCGCTTGCCTGCAAGGGCGCTCGCGCCGGGCGCCTATGCCTGGGCCGACCTGCATCCGCCAACAGGGAACCCGCCCTCCAGACGTGGCTGTAAGCGGCAACTTTTCTCGTTTCGGGCAGAGAAACAGAACGGTATTTCTATAATCTATAAAAATTATGTATTTAATTGGTTTCATTGCGAACCGCGGTGGAAGCCCTAACCATGTCCTATCTCCTTAGCCTTCTCGATAAGTGTCCTGTTGACCCCGGAAAGACACCGACGGAGGCTCTTCACGCGACGGCCGGCCTGGCTGCGAAGGCGGAGGAGTGGGGCTACCATCGCTTCTGGGTCGCGGAGCACCACAACATTGCCGGCCTGGCGAGCTCGGCGCCGGAAACCTTGATCGCCTACCTCCTGGCCAAGACGTCGAAGATCCGCATCGGTTCCGGCGGCGTCATGCTGCAGCATTACAGCGCCTACAAGGTCGCCGAGACCTTCAACCTGCTTGCAAGTCTCGCACCGTCCCGGGTCGATCTCGGCGTTGGCAAGGCGCCCGGTGGTTTTCCGTTCTCCACCAAAGCGTTGCAGGCCGGAATTGACCCGGCCTTGCGACCGAACTTCCCGGAGCAACTGGCCGATCTCAACCGCTATTTGCTGGCAGAAGGCGGGGAAGCTTCGGACCTGTTGGCGACGCCGCTGCCGCCCGTCGCGCCGGAACGCTTTCTGTTGGGTGCGAGCGTCGACAGCGCGTTGCTAGCTGCCGAAAAGGGCTGGAAGCTTGTCTTTGCCGGCCATCTCAACGGCGATCCGGACAATCTGCAAAGAACCTTCGACGCCTATGACCGCGCCACCAAGGGCGAGCAGCCACTTCTTGCTCTCGCGGCCTTCGCGGCCGAAAGCGAACAGCAGGCGCGCGAACGCATCGCCGGTCTGAAGATCTTCAAGGTGCTGCTTGCAAACGGCCAGAGCGTCAACGTCGGCAGCGAAGAACAGGCCGCCGAATTCGCCCGTCAGGCAGGGATTGCCGACTACCGCGTCGAGGAAAAGACGCCGAGCGTGCTCACCGGTACGGCGCGGCAGGTCCGCCAGGAACTGGACGAACTGCACCGACGCTACGGCGTCAAGGAATTCGTCATCGACACCCCCGCCGTCAGCACCAGCGAGCGTTTTGCCTCGATCGAACTCATCGCGCGGGACCGGCTTTCTCTCGCCGCCTAATTTTCCGGGAAGGATCTGTCATGACCAAGAAGAACGTGACTTTCGGCATCATGCTGCAAGGGCCGGGCGGGCATATGAACGCTTGGAAACATCCAAGCGGCCCGGCGGACGCCAGCGTCAACCTCCATTTCTTCGTCGAAACGGCGCGAAAGGCGGAAAATGCCGGCATCGCCTTCGCCTTCGTCGCCGACGGCCTCTACATCAACGAGCAGTCGATCCCGCATTTTCTCAATCGCTTCGAGCCACTGACGATCCTTTCGGCGCTCGCCGCTTCCACCTCGAAGATCGGCCTGGTCGGCACGGTTTCGACGTCCTATAGCGACCCGTTCACGATCGCCCGGCAATTCGCCTCGCTTGACCTCATCAGTGGCGGTCGCGCCGGCTGGAATGCGGTGACCTCGCCGCTCGAAGGCTCCGGCCGCAATTATGGCCGCGAGCATCCGGAACATGAGCTGCGCTATGAGATTGCCGACGAATATCTCGATGTGATCAAGGGGCTCTGGGACAGTTGGGACGACGACGCCTTCGTGCGTGACCGGGCAACCGGCGTCTATGCCGACAAGTCGAAGCTGCGGCGGCTGAACCACAAGGGACGTTTCTTCCGGATCGAGGGGCCGCTCAACATCGAACGGTCCGGGCAGGGGCAGCCGGTGGTGTTCCAAGCAGGAGCTTCCGATTCGGGCATTCGGCTTGCCGGAAAACATGCGGATGCCGTGTTCACCAATGGTGGCCCGATCGAAGACGCGAAGGTCTTCTACAAGCAGGTCAAGCAAAGTGCAGTGGCTCAGGGGCGCAGCGCCAGCGAAATTGGCATCTTTCCGGGCATCGGCCCGATCGTCGGGGCAACGGCCGAGGAGGCCGAGGCGAAATACCGCGCAATCCGCGATCTCGTAACCATCGAGGAGGCGTTGCTCTATCTAGGTCGCTTCTTCGATCATCACGACTTCAGCGCCTATCCGCTGGACGAGCCTTTTCCTGACATCGGCGATATCGGCAAGAACAGTTTCCGGGCAACCACGGACCGCATCAAGAAGACAGCGCGTGAAACCGGGGCGACCCTGCGCGAAATCGCGCTCGATGTTGCGACGCCGCGGACCGCCTTCATCGGCACGGCAGAGCATATCGCCGCCGAGATCATCCGGTGGATCGACGAGGATGCTGCGGACGGCTTCATCCTCGGCTTTCCGGTGATCGCCGAAGGTCTCGCCGACTTCGTTGCACATGTGCTGCCGATCCTCGAGCGCCGCGGCTACTTCAACCCAAGCCTCGAGGGCACGACGCTCCGCGACCATCTCGGGCTCGCCTACCGCGAAAGCCGCTACGCACGATCTGCGCCTGCCGTTGGACGAGGGAAGGCCGTCGGCGCCTGAGGGGCCGACGAAAAAAAACCATGAACCTGATTGTCACCAATACTCAGAGATCTGCTGTTGTCGAACGCGGCCTTGCAGCCTTCATTGACGAGATCGTCACCCTTCGCCGCGACCTGCACCAGCATCCGGAACTCGCCTTTCAAGAAAATCGCACCAGCGGTCTGGTCGGCGATCGGCTCGCCTCCTGGGGTTATGAGGTGAGCCGCGGCATCGCCGGAACCGGTATCGTCGCCACACTGCGGCGCGGAAGCGGCGAGAAGGCGATCGGCATTCGTGCCGACATGGACGCCCTGCCGATCGAAGAGGCGACGGGGCGCGCCTATGCCAGCCGCCACAAGGGTGTGATGCATGCCTGCGGCCATGACGGGCACACGGCCATCCTGCTTGCCGCCGCGCGATTTCTGGCAAGTGAGGGGCGTTTTGACGGTACGCTGCGGCTGATCTTTCAGCCTGCCGAGGAAATCGGCGCCGGCGCGCGAAATATGCTGTCGGAGGGCCTTTTCGAGCGGTTCCCGGTCGATGCTGTCTTTGGCCTGCACAATTGGCCGGGCGTGCCGGCCGGCCGTTTCGGCTTCGTCGAAGGACCGGCCATGGCCTCGGTCGACCAGGCAAACATCAAGGTCGTCGGCAAGGGTGGGCATGGCGCCGAGCCCCATCTGACGGTCGATCCGGTGCTGGTGGCGGCATCGCTGATCACGGCGCTTCAGAGCCTTGTCTCGCGCAATGTCGATCCGCAGCATATGGCCGTCGTCACGATCGGCTCCATTCACGGTGGCCAGGCATCGAACGTCATCCCCGAGAGCGTATCGCTGAAGCTCACTCTACGCGCCTTCAATGGCGCGGTTCGACACCTGCTCGGCGAACGCGTCCAGGCACTGGCACGTGCGCAGGCCGAGAGCTTCGGTGCAAAGGCGGAGGTTGACTACCGGCTCGGTTTCCCGGCGCTCGTCAACCATCGGAGCGAAACCGAATTTGCCCGCAAGGTCGCGCTTCAGGCGCTTGGCCAGGACGCGATCATCGCCGACTTCAAGCCGCGCACGGCCAGCGAAGACTTCGCGTTCTTCCTGGACGAGAAGGTCGGCAACTACGCCTTCGTCGGCAATGGCGACACCGCTCCCCTGCACAGCGCCGAGTACGACTTCAACGACGCGATCATCGCACCAGCCGCCCGCTACTGGGTGCGCCTGGTGGAAACCTTCCTCGCATGACGACCATGGGATGGCGAAAGACATGAGCGATACGTTTCTCTACACCACGCCCCTAGACCCGCGCGCCAAGCCGCTGATCGACGAACTCATCTTCGAATATGACAATCGCTATGGGACCTACTTCAGCGAAGAAGGAGCGGCAGCGGAGATGAACCGTTACCCACCGGAGGCCTTTGCGGCGCCGCATGGCAACTTCGTGCTGTTGATGCGCGACGGACAAGCGATCGGTGGCGGCGCCTTCAAGCACTATGACGACCGCACCGCCGAGTTCAAGCGTATCTGGACGCGATCGGATCTGCGCCGCCAGGGCCTGGCGCGAAAGGTGCTGCTCGAGCTCGAAGCGCAGGCGGCGCGGCAAGGCTATTCGCGCATCTATCTGACGACCGGGTTTCGCCAGCCCGAAGCCGTCGGCCTCTACCTTGCGAACGGCTACACCGCGCTTTTCGACGTCGAGGCCGATCCAGAAACCTACAAGACGCTGCCGTTCGAGAAGGACATCACGCATCTCGTGGTGTCGCTCACCCTCATCGGCGATATGCCTGCGTCAAAGCCTCAAGCCGTGAACCACATCTAGCAGCAGCGGCCGCCTCAACAGATTTCAGGAGAGGAATCCATCATGGCAGTTCTGACCGATCTTGCCGGCGTGCCCGCCACCAGGCAAACCAGCGAGCCGAACCCCGGCTACGCCCATTTCCGCATCGTGCCGGCGCGTCATCCGGGGCGTGCGCTCGGGACGCTGTTTGCGGCTCTCGTTATTGCCGGCGTGCTCTACTCGGTGTTGAGCAATCCGCGCTGGGGTTGGCCGGTCTTTGCGGAATGGTTTTTCGCCGAACCGGTCCTGGCGGGCCTCGGCCGGACCCTGCTTTTGACGGCGCTGGCAACCGTTTCCGGCTCGCTTCTGGGGACCGCGCTGGCGCTCGCTCGGGTATCTAGGTCGCCGCTGCTGTCGGGACTTTCCTTCGGCTACATCTGGCTTCTTCGTTCCATCCCGCTGATCGTGCTTCTGCTGGTGCTCAACAATCTCGGCTATCTCTACGAGACGATCTCGATCGGCGTGCCTTTCACCGAGACCGTGTGGTTCAACTACCCGACGACGCAGCTTCTCACGCCCTTCGCCGCCGCCTTCCTGGGGTTGACCTTCAACCAGGCTGCCTTCTTCGCCGAGATCGTACGCGGCGGCATACTGGCCGTCGACCAGGGACAGCATGAGGCGGCCGCAGCGCTCGGACTCCCCCGCCACCGCCAGGCCTTTCGCATCGTGCTTCCGCAGGCCATGCGCTCCATTTTGCCCACGGGTTTTAACGAAATCATTGGTCTCGCGAAGAGCACGTCGATGGTCTACGTGCTGGCATTGCCTGAGCTCTTCTATACGGTCCAGGTCATCTACCGCCGCAACCTCGAAGTCATCCCGCTGTTGATGGTCGCGACCGTCTGGTATCTGGTGATCATGACCGGGCTCTCGATCGCCCAGCACTACATCGAACGCCATTTTTCCAAAGGGGCTGTCCGCAATCCGGTGCCCCTGCCGTTCCAGTCGTTGATCGCACGGGTCCGTCGCCCGTTGCCGGATGTCGCTCCCCAGACCGCTGCCGTGGTCGAGACCGGGTTTCGCGACGCGCAGGGCTTCCGTTCGGGCGGCGCCGTGCATGTGCACGGAATCTCCAAGAGCTTCGGATCTCTCAAGGTTCTGGATGGCGTCGAGCTGAACCTTGAGGCAGGCAGCGTCACCGCTATCCTCGGTCCTTCCGGTTCGGGCAAGTCGACCCTGCTTCGAACGATCAATCATCTCGAGCGCGTCGACGACGGCTTCATCTCGATCGACGACGAACTCGTCGGCTACAGCCAGAAGGGCGACACACTCTACGAGCTCAAGGAAAAGGACATCTTGAAGCGCCGCGCCGATATCGGCATGGTGTTCCAGAACTTCAATCTTTTCCCGCACTTGACCGTGCTTGAAAACCTGGTCGAGGCGCCGCTGCACGTGCGCGGTCTCGGGCAGGACGAAGCGGTCCGCATCGCCCAGGAACTGCTCGCCCGCATCGGCCTCAGCGACAAGATCAATGCCTATCCACGCCAGCTTTCGGGCGGCCAACAGCAGCGAGTGGCGATCGCCCGTGCCTTGGCGCTGCGGCCGAAAGTGCTGCTGTTCGACGAGCCGACCTCTGCGCTCGATCCCGAGCTCGTCGGTGAAGTGCTGGAGGTGATCAAGGAACTGGCGCGAACCGGCACGACGCTGGTAATCGTGACCCATGAAGTTGGCTTTGCCCGCGAGGTTGCCGACACCGTGGTCTTCATGGAGGCGGGCCGGGTCCTGGAAGCAGGTCCGCCGTCCGAGATCTTCACCCAAGCAAAGCACCCGCGCACCCGCGAATTTCTAGCGCGCGTTCTGTGAAAGAAACCGACCGATTTTCCCGAGAAAGGCGAAGTCTGTCTACGACAACAACCACTAATAGAAAAGGAGCGAAATATGAGAATGCTTGACACTGCAAAGTTGTTGCTCGCCGGCGTTGTCGCCGCAGCCACGCTCGGTATCGCCACGGCCAATGCTGAAGAGAAGTTCGACCTTAGCCCCGATACTTCCAACCGCGTTCGCGCAGAGAAGAACGAGGCGGCGATCAAGGCGATTGCACCCGATTTCAAGTTCGTGAACCCGGGCAAGTTCACAGTCGCTATCAATCCTTGGGATCCGCCGATCGCGACCTATGCCTCCGACTCCCAGACTGTGGTTGGTGCCGACCCGGATGTGGCTTCGCTGCTCGCGGACTCCTTGGGGCTCGAGCTGGAACTTGTTGCCGTCGCCTGGGCGGACTGGCCGCTTGGTGTCAGCTCCGGAAAGTACGACGCTGTCATCAGCAACGTCACGGTGACCGAGGAGCGCAAGGAGAAGTTCGATTTCTCCACCTATCGCAAGGACGTGCTTGGCTTCTTCGTCAAATCGGACAGCAAGATCACCGAGATCAAGGAGCCGAAGGACGTCGCCGGGCTGAAGGTCATCACCGGAGCCGGCACCAACCAGGAGAAAATCATCCTGGAGTGGGACCGGCAGAACGTCGCGGCCGGCCTGAAGCCCATCGAGGTGCAGTACTACGACGATCGCGCGGCCGGCGACCTCGCCTTGCAGTCGGGCCGCGCTGATGTCGAGTTCAACCCGAACGCGACGCGGGCCTATGCCGCTTCGATCAAGAACAACACCAAGGTCGTCGGCATCGTCAGCGGCGGCTGGCCGCTGACGGCGGAAATCGCGGTCACGACGCGAAAAGGGGCGGGGCTTGCCGATGCCGTGACCATCGCGCTCAACGACCTGATCAAGAACGGCAAGTATGGCGAGGTGCTGAAGCGCTGGAGCCTCGGCGCTGAGGCCGTCGACGCCGCGCAGACCAATCCGCCCGGCCTGCCGAAGAGCGGTTCCTGATCCAACCTCAACGGACCGGCGCGCTTGCTGCCGGTCCGTCTTCTGCGTGCCTCTCTTTCGCATGTCACATGGAGACAACCAGCATGATCGCCTCACCGGCCCTCCGAACTCTTCTGGCCGCCGCAGCGGCAACGCTTCTGCATCTCGGCCCGGTACGCGCTGATGCAGGCTTCGATCTCAGCCCCGAGCAACCCGGCCGTGTCCATGCCGTTCGCAACGAGGGGGCGATCGCGGCCATTCCCGCGGACTTCAAGTTCGTGACGCCGGGCAAGTTCACGGTTGCCGTCAGTCCCGGCGGGCCGCCGCTTGCCACCTACGCGACCGACGCACGGACGGTCATTGGCGCGGATCCGGAATATGCCGGTGCCGTCGCCAACAGCCTTGGCCTCGAGCTCGAGC